>JBEVNE010000117.1:0-6535 GCA_040508275.1 Duganella sp. | reverse complement strand
TGTGGCGCGTCATCGCTTCGGCCAGGCGGAACAGGTCGGCGCGGCCGCTGCGCAGGTAGCTGTACCACAGCCACAGGTCGGTCGACAGTTCCGAGTTGTCCCAGGCATAGCCGCCGATATCGTAGCGCCACATGTGGCGGTCGGCGTCGTAGGCATGCATGACATCGCCGTAATTCCAGAAACCATACCAGCGGTGCTGTTCGACTTCGCGCAGATATTGATCCGTTTGCACAGCCAGGCGCTGCTCGAGCAACTTGCGCCCCGGCGTGCCGGTATCGACCACGTCCCAGTCGCCGAACACGGCGCACTGGTGGATGCGCGCAGGCGCCAGCACCAGCCGCGCCGGGTTGGCCACCTGCTCGGCCATGTCGGCCAGTACCTGATGCGACGGTGTGGCGTCCAGCGCCCACAATTGCAGCTCGGAGGTGCGCGCCACGCCGGTGGCGCTGTCCCAGCCTTCTTCGTAATCTTCGTAGGTGATGTTCAGACCGGCAATCTGCTTGTCGTGCGTGTCCATGCCGTTGGCGGCGCGGTAGGGACGCATGTCGAGCGGCGGCGCCGATGGCGAATACAGCCAGGCGGTAATGTCGGCCATGGCGCCGGCAGCGTTGCGCACGTCGAGCCGGGTCGGTGCGCGCTGCCAGAAGTCGCGCAAGCCCAGCGCCACGCCGCCGGCCGCGCCGCCGACGTAGGCCAGGCCACGGCTGCGGGCGCCGGCGTTGGCGTCGATCCACGCTTGTCCTGACTGGGTGCGCTTGCGCAGCACAAAGCCGTCAGGGCTCAGTTGCGACAGCGTAAAGTCGCCCCACTCCGGTATCCACTGCAAGCCATCCTGCACCGGCTTGGCCATGCCGGCCAGCGGCGGCAAGGGCTGGCCGGCCACCTGGGCGCTGCGGTAGGCCTGGCCGGGGTCGCGCCGCAGCCCGGTCACCGGGCGCACCGCTTCACCCCAGACGCCGCCGGTCTCGCCGATGGTGATGCCTTCGCCGGCAAAGCGGATATGGCGGTCGTGGGTGGCGTCGCTCAAGGGTACTTTGGCGCTCACGGCCAGGCCGGCAATAAAATCTGTTTTGGCGTCGCCATCGAATACAAAGCTATGGACGATGCGTACGCTCTGGCCGCCGGCATACCAGTACAGGCGCACGGAAAACGGCAGCCATTCGCGCCCTTGGCCGGCGTGCACGCCATCGATCTTGACGGTGGCGCGCACCGGGCCGCTTTGCTCGACGGTCACGCGCGTGATCTTGCTGGTATAGCGCTGGCGGCCGACGCTGCCGACTTCTTCCAGTTCGGGGCCATCCTGGCGCAGCGCCAGCAGCCTGACGTCCTGCACGATGATGCGGCCAGCCCGGCGCGCCGACGCAATCAGGTATTCGCCGCTGGTGGGCACGCTCCAGATGGTGTCGCCAACGGTCACGGTGATCAGGCTGGCGCTTTGCTGCACACTGACAGCATCCGCCACAGCCCCCCGGCCAGCGCCGCTGGCAAGCTGCCATTCGCTGGCAGGAGCGCCAGCCGCCACCGCGTGCGCACTCCATTTGATCGAACCGTCGGGCCAGTAAGCAAGCGGCCAGGACTGCACCGCCAACCCCGCCGCGCCGCCCAGATGGAACGGCAGCGCGCCCTTGGCCGATGCGCGCAGCGTGCCGCGCGGCCATGGCACACCCAGCGTTGCGCCCTCAAAACGCGCCGGCGCCTTGCCATCCAGCCAGCGCAGTACGGTATCGCTCACCGGCGCCGGCTTCACGCTGGCGCCGCGGTTGGCGGTGGCAGCGGCGGCCATAGGGGTAATGCCCGGCAGGGTGGCCACGGCAGCGGCGCCTGCGGCCGAACGCATGAACCAGCGGCGAGACACAGTAAAAGAAGTCATCGGCAGCCCGACTAAAATATTAGTATTAAAGCGAGTATAGGGGAATGCCCGTGCCGTGCTGCCCGCTGAACGAAATAATCAGCAGCTTGCACAAAGTTGCGATCAACATAACAGTATCTGTCTGAAATTTGATATGACCACAGGAAGAACATGCTGGCCGTCTTGCCCCGCCCGCGTGCTTTCGCTAACCAGCATAGGCGGGGCAAAACGGTATATACTGATTACCATGAAGACCGTGACGATCCCTGCACCATGCCAAGCGTCGCCGCTGCGCGACGGTGCATCGTCCGTGGCCGCGCCGCTGTGCGCGTCCACCAAGGATATCGCCTGCCTTTCCCTCGCTCGGTAAGCAAGAACCTCGCGGTTCTCCTGCCTGCCGAGCCGCACTGCCGCCGCACACTCACCCACTACCCCAGCTGAACGCGCGTCATCCACACTTGCACGCGGCCTTCACACACGTCCTCACCACTGGAGCACGCCATGAAACCTGCCATTACCGTCTCATCGCTCGATATCGAGCGCCTGGAAGCCCTGTTCGACAGCCTGCCTGCCGCCACCGCCGACGCCAACCAGGCGCTGCTTGATGAACTCGGCCGCGCCAAAGTCGTCGAACCCGAACAGATCCCGGCGAACGTGGTCACCATGCGTTCGCAGGTACGTTTTGAAATCGACCAGCCGCCACAGCAGCTGTGCCTGACCCTGGCCTACCCCAAGGACATGGCCGAGCTCAGCGACGCCATCTCGATCCTGACACCGATCGGTACCGCTCTGCTGGGCCTGTCGGTCGGCGACGCCATCGACTGGCCGCTGCCGGACGGCCAGGTCAGCACCCTGCGCATTCTCGAACTGCCCTACCAGCCAGAACGCGCCGGAGAAATCTTCCGTTAAGAAGCACCCGAATATGCCGAAAAAAAAACACTAGACGACTGGTCTAATTGTGCTACACTACGCTCCATGAAAGCTCAACACACCGACGTTCGCCAGCACATCCTCGACCAGGGCAAGGCCATTATCACGCGCAAAGGCTTTGCCGGCGTGGGCCTGAACGAGATCCTGACGGCCGCCGATGTGCCCAAAGGCTCGTTCTATCATTACTTCAAGTCCAAGGAACTGTTTGGCGAAGCGCTGCTGGCCGATTACGTGCAGCAGTACCGCGCCGACATGGATGTGACGCTGGGCAAGCCAGGCCAGCAGGCCGCCCGCTCGCTGATGGATTACTGGGCCAGCTGGGTGAGCGACGGGGTGGACGGCGCCTGCGACTGCCGCTGCCTGGTGGTCAAGCTGAGCAGCGAAGTGGCCGACATGTCGGAGCCGATGCGCGTGGCGCTGCTGGATGGCACCAACCGCATCATCACGCGCCTGGCGCAGGTGATCGAACAAGGCGTGGCCGATGGTTCGCTGGCCGCCATGCC
Source organism: Duganella sp. (assembly GCA_040508275.1). Lineage (GTDB taxonomy): Bacteria > Pseudomonadota > Gammaproteobacteria > Burkholderiales > Burkholderiaceae_D > Rugamonas. The sequence goes on along the minus strand of JBEVNE010000117.1, from coordinate 3,253 downwards.
CGCCCCTGCCCACATGGCACAGACGCTGTACCAGCTGTGGCTGGGCGCCGCCCTGCTGACCAAGCTGCGGCGCGACCACAGCGCCCTGCACGCGGCATGGCAAGCCACGCTGGACATGCTGCAACTGTCACCTGCCGACTTTCCACCGCCGGCCTGAACCCCGGCGATGCTGTTTTTTTGCCTCAATTCATAGACGACCAGTCTAATATTAACGAATAATAAGGAGTAAAACCATGAACAATTTTGAATTCCACAACCCTACCCGCATCGTGTTCGGCGCCGACACCGTCGGCAAACTGGCTACCCTGGTGCCGGCCGATGCCCGCGTACTGATCCTGTACGGCGGCGCCAGCGCCGAAAAAACCGGCACCCTGGCCGAAGTGCGCGCCGCGCTGGGCCAGCGCAGCGTGCAGGAGTTTGGCGGCATCGAACCCAATCCCAGCTACGAAACCCTGATGCGCGCCGTCCAGCAGGTGCGCAGCGAAAAGCTCGACTTCCTGCTGGCGGTCGGTGGCGGCTCGGTCATCGACGGCACCAAGTTCGTCGCCGCTGCCGCCCTGTTCGACGGCGAGCCATGGGAAATTGCCCAGCGCGGCGGCGCCAATGTGCAGCAGGCCCTGCCCTTCGGCGCGGTGCTGACCCTGCCGGCCACCGGTTCCGAGATGAACAACGGCGGCGTGGTCACCCACAAAGCCAGCCAGACCAAGCTGCCGTTCCGCCACCCGCTGCTGTTCCCGCAGTTTTCCGTGCTCGACCCGCGCAAGTCGTTCACCCTGCCGACCAAGCAGGTCGCCAACGGCCTGGTGGACGCCTTCGTCCACATTACCGAACAATACCTGACCTACCCGGTCGATGCGCGCGTGCAGGACCGTTTTGCCGAAGGCCTGCTGCAAACGCTGGTGGAAATCGCCCCGCAGGCAGTCGCCACGCCGGACGACTACGCTACCCGCGCCAACCTGACCTGGACCGCCACCCTGGCGCTGAACGGCCTGATCGGCGCTGGCGTGCCGCAGGACTGGGCCACCCACATGATCGGCCATGAACTGACGGCGCTGTACGACATCGACCATGCGCGCACGCTGGCGCTGGTACTGCCCGCACTGCTGGACGTACAGCGCGAGCAAAAACGCGCCAAGCTGCTACAGTTTGGCGAACGCGTGTGGGGCATCAGCGCCGACAGCGGCAGCGACGATACACGCATCGACGCCGCCATTGCCCGCACCCGCGCATTCTTCGAGGGCCTGGGCATTCCTACCCGCCTGTCCGCCTACGAGTTGGGCGCAGAGGCCGTGGAAGCGGTGCTGCAGCAGTTGCAAACGCACGGCATGACTGCACTGGGCGAACAGCGCGACATCGACCTGGCGCGCAGCCGCAGCATCCTCGAACGGGCGCTGTAAGCCATTATTGACTTCACTGAAAAGGAAATGATATGAACATCCTCATGGTACTGACCTCGCACGACCAACTGGGCAACACCGGCAAAAAAACCGGTTTCTGGCTGGAAGAATTTGCCGCCCCTTACTACACGCTCAAGCAGGCCGGCGCCAAGCTGACAGTGGTCTCGCCCAAAGGCGGCCAGCCACCGCTCGATCCGAAAAGCGACGAGGCGGACGCCCAAACCGAAGCCACCAAGCGCTTCAAGGCCGATCCCGAAGCCCAGGCCGTATTGGCCAATACTGGCAAATTGTCGGACGTGTCGGTCGCCGATTTCGACGCCGTGTTTTACCCGGGCGGCCACGGCCCGCTGTGGGACCTGGCGGAAGACAAGCATTCGATCAAGCTGATCGAAGACATGATCGCCGCCGGCAAACCGGTTGCTACCGTCTGCCACGCGCCTGGCGTGCTGCGCCATGTCAAGGGCGCCGATGGCAAGCCACTGGTCAATGGTAAAAAAGTGACCGGTTTCACCAATACCGAAGAAGACGCCGTGGGCCTGACCGATATCGTGCCTTTCCTGGTGGAAGACATGCTCAAGGAAAACGGCGGCACCTACTCGAAAGTGGGTGACTGGCAACCGTACGCCATCACCGATGGCTTGCTGGTCACCGGTCAGAATCCTGCATCGTCGGAAGCGGCGGCGGAAGCGTTGCTCAAGCTGCTGGCCTGAGCAGAGGCATAACGCCAGCAATACGGACTTTGTTGCCCAGATGATATGATCGATGCGCCCTGCATGCTGCGGGGCGCATCGCATAACTTTTCTGGAAATAATCATGGCATCGAAGTCCACCCGAATTTCGTATCTGATCCTGTCCCTGATCGTGATCATTTGGCTGCTGGCCTCGCCAGTGGCGCGATATCTGCCTTCCGACACTTTCGGCGACCCGTTCGACAAGGTGTACAACGGTCTGAATGTCCTGTTCACCGCGCTGGCGTTTGGCGGCGTACTGATCACGCTCTAATTCCAGTCGGAAGCAGCGGAAGCCGCACGGCGCGCCGACGTTGAACGCACCATCCACGAACTGTTTAAAATCTACAGCAATCTGGACTTCCAACCAGTCAAGGATGCAGCTTACCGCGTGCTGCTGGCGGCGGTAAAAAACCGCGACTATGCAGAGTACGTGGCAAGCCGCCTGTTTGTCGTGGACCAGTTACCGTTCCCGGCATCGAGCATCCCGACCCTGCGCGCCTTGCATGACGCCAAGCGCAACCTGTCGGACGAGGACATCATCCAGGCCGACCGCCATGACCGTCTCATGCTCGACAATATGCTGAATTTTTTCGCCATGCTGGCCCAGCGCGAGTCTTCCGCCAATGCGGTAGGCCATTTCGATTTTGCTTACGACTGGTGGCGTCCCGTGCTTTTGCTGGTCGGCCAGTTACAATCCGAACGCGCCCAGTCTTCCGCCGCCATCCAGCAATACTGCAAGAACAAGCATATCCTGGCGATCCTGGCAGACCTGGACAAGATTTATCAACATGCGCCGCTCACCAGCGCCGCAGCGGTTTGGCATTATGTGAAAAACCATCCGAAGATCATCGATTTCGGCTTGGACCCGCGCTTCTGAACCGTTTAAACCCAGGAAAGTTTTCATGACCATCGTACGCACCCTGACCGCAGCGCTGCTGCTCAGCACAGCTTTTATCACCAGCGCCAGCGCCCAAAAGACCGAAGTCCAATGGCTGGGCCAGGCAGCGTTCAAGATCACCACGCCCGGCGGCAAGGTGATCGTGGTCGATCCCTGGCTGACCAGCAACCCGAAAACCCCGGCCGCCTACAAAAGCCTGGAATCGCTGGGCAAGGTCGATCTGATCC
>JBEVNE010000100.1:0-13883 GCA_040508275.1 Duganella sp. | reverse complement strand
GCAGTGGCGCTACAGTGGCATCTGCCAGCACGGCCACGCTGTCATCCGTGGCGTCGTTCTGGTCGTCGTCAGCCCATTGCGGGGCAATGCGCAGGGCGTGCTGGTAGGCGTCGTGCAGCGCCTGGAAGGCGGCCGGGTCGTCTTCGGGGCGCGTGCCCTTGAGCAGGCGCGCATAGGCGCGCTTGATGCTGCGCTCATCGGCCGTCGGCGCGATACCGAGCGTGGCCCAGACATTCCCCACGCTATGCATCAAAGATATCTTTCATCTTCGAGGTGGCGGACCGCTTCTTCCAGCCGTGCGCGCGCCTGGCGGATGGTGTCCGGGTCCTGCGTTTCCAGCGCGCTCTGGAAGGCGCTGGCTTCATGCGAGATGAAGCTGCGCGCATCGCCGAGCGATTCTTCGTACAGACGGTCGGCCTGGGCCAGCAGCGTGCGGTTGGCCAGCTGTTCGCGCGGGTGGATCTTGAGCGTGGCCAGTTCCGCCAGGCGGCGTTCGATATCTTCGGCCGACATCACACCGGCGTTTTCGGCGATCACCAGCTTGTGGCGTTCCTGTGTGCTCAGTACCGTGGCTTCGGCTTCCAGCACACCGCTGATGTCGTAGGTAAAACGCACCTCGATGGCGATCTCGCCCGCCTTTTTGGGCGGGATGGGGAAGGTGATCTTGCCGAGGAAGACGTTGCCGTCCACCTTGCGCGACTCCCCCTGGTAGACCTCCATCACGATCTCTTTCTGGTTGTCGTAGATGTTGTAGACGGTCTCGGAACGCGACACCGGCACCGTGGTATTGCGCTCGATGATCGGAAGGTAGTGGCCTGCTTCGTGCTGTTGCGGACCGATGCGGCGCGCAACGTCGATGCCCATCGAATACGGGGCGACGTCGGTCATGACCACTTCATCAAGCGCCGCATCGCGCATTTTCAGGCCGGCCTGTACCGCTGCGCCCAGTGCGATCGCTTCATCAGGATCGACGTGGTTGGCCGGGAAGCGGCCGAACATGCGCGACACCAGCTTGCGCACGATGGGCATGCGGGTGGCGCCGCCGGCCAGCACCACGGTATCGAGTTCCGCCGCGCGGATGGTGGCGTCGCGCAGCGCCCGTTCCACCGGTGCGCGCAAACGCGCCAGCAGCGGCTCGGACAGGGCGGCAAAACCGTCTTCGTCGAGTTCCCAGCGGTACTCCTGGTCGTCCAGGTGCACCGAAATCAGCACGCGATTCTGTTCGGACAGCGCACGCTTGGCGCGTTCGCATTCATCGAGCACGCGCTGCTGCTGGCGCGCATTGAGCTGCTTGCCGGCCGAAGCCAGGGCCTTGGCCAGGCCGCTCTGTTCGAGAAAGGACTGGTACAGCGCGCTGACAAAGTCTTCGCCGCCGAGGAAGTTGTCGCCGGTGGAGGCGCGCACTTCCATCACGCCGTCGAACAGTTCGAGGATGGACACGTCGAAGGTGCCGCCGCCCAGATCGAACACCAGGAAGCGCGCTTCCTGTTCCTTGTCGCGGATGCCGTAGGCCAGCGCGGCCGCGGTGGGTTCGTTGAGCAGCCGTTCCACCTTGAGACCGGCGAGCTGGCCGGCCGCGCGCGTGGCCTTGCGCTGGGCGTCGCTGAAATAGGCCGGCACGGTGATGATGGCTTCTTCAACGGGGTGGCCGAGATAAGCTTCGGCGTCTTCCTTGAGTGCGCGCAGCACCATCGACGACAGTTCTTCAGGACGAAAATCGCGGCGTCCCAGCGTGATCATGCGCTCGGTGCCCATGTAGCGCTTGAAGACGGCAGCGGTCATCTGCGGGTGGGTTTGCAGGCGGTCGCGCGCTGCCTTGCCAACCAGCAGGGAGCCGTCTTCGTCAATGCTGACGCACGATGGCGTCAGCCGTTCGCCCAATGCGTTCGGGACGATAGTGGGCTGGCCATCGCGCCAGACGGCGACCAGGCTGTTGGTAGTCCCCAGGTCGATCCCGATAATCATCAGATATCCGCTTCTGCTTCGTTGCCGTGTTCTTCGATCCAGGCGCGGCGTGCGGCGGCTTCGCCTTTACCCATCAGCATATTGAAGCGTGCGGCCGATTCGCCGTGTGCGTATTCGCCCAGCGATACCGGCAGCAGGCGGCGCGTGTCCGGGTTCATGGTGGTTTCCCACAGCTGTTCGGCGTTCATCTCGCCCAGACCCTTGAAGCGCGAAATCGACCAGGCGCCTTCTTTCAGGCCATCCTTGCGCAGCTTGTCCTCGATTGCCACCAGCTCGCCGGCGTCGAGCGCGTACAGCTTCTGGATCGGCTTTTTGCCGCGCGCCGGCGCATCCACGCGGTACAGCGGCGGGCGGGCGATGCAGATATTGCCGTTGGCGATCAGGGCCGGGAAATGCTTGAAGAACAGCGTGAGCAGCAGTACCTGGATGTGCGAACCATCGACGTCCGCATCGGACAGGATGCAGATTTTGCCGTAGCGCAGACCGGACAGGTCGGGCGTATCACCCACCGTGTGCGGATCGACGCCGATCGCCACCGAGATGTCGTGGATTTCGTTGTTGGCAAACAGGCGGTCACGGTCGGTTTCCCACGAGTTCAGTACCTTGCCGCGCAGCGGCAGCACGGCCTGGAATTCCTTGTCGCGGCCCATCTTGGCCGAACCGCCGGCCGAATCGCCCTCGACCAGGAACAGTTCGGTGCGGCTGGCGTCCGACGATTCGCAGTCGGTCAGCTTGCCCGGCAATACCGCCACGCCCGACGATTTTTTCTTTTCCACTTTCTGCAGCGAGCGCAGACGCGATTGCGCCTGCTTGATCACCAGTTCGGCCAGTTTTTTGCCGTAATCGACATGGTGGTTGAGCCACAGTTCCAGCGCCGGCTTGGAGTAGGTCGAGACCAGGCGCACGGCGTCGCGCGAGTTCAGGCGTTCCTTGATCTGGCCCTGGAATTGCGGATCGAGCACCTTGGCCGACAGCACAAAGGAGGTGCGCGCAAACACGTCCTCGGGCAGCAGCTTGACGCCCTTGGGCAGCAGCGAATGCATTTCGACGAAGTTTTTCACGGCGCCATACAGGCCGTCGCGCAGGCCCGATTCGTGGGTGCCGCCGTTGGGCGTGGGGATCAGGTTGACATACGATTCGCGCACCACCGCGCCTTGCTCGGTCCAGGCCACCACCCAGGCCGCGCCTTCGCCTTCGGCAAAGCCTTCGGCGTCCGGCCCGGCAAACTGCGCGCCTTCAAACAGCGGAATCAGGGTGTCGCCATCGGTCGATTGCGCCAGCGCTTCGGTCAGGTAGCCGCGCAAGCCGTCGTTGTACTGCCAGGTCTGTGATTCGCCGGTTTTGGCGTTGTTCAGCGTGACTGTTACGCCCGGCAGCAGAACGGCCTTGGAGCGCAGCAGGCGTTGCAGCTCGGTTTGCGAAATGGCCGATGAATCGAAGTACTTGGCGTCTGGCCAGGCAGTAACGCGGGTGCCCGATTTTTTGCCGTCGCGCGGCGCTACCACGGAGCTTAGCGGCTGTACCACGTCGCCATGCTCGAACACCAGGTTGTGCAGGCCGGTGCCGTTGGGCTCCTTGCGCCAGACGGTGATTTCCAGGCGCTTGGACAGCGCATTGGTGACCGATACGCCGACCCCGTGCAGGCCGCCCGAGAATGCGTAGGCGCCGCCCGAACCTTTGTCGAATTTACCACCCGCGTGCAGGCGCGTGAAGACGATTTCCACGGTTGGCACGCCTTCCTCGGGGTGCAGGCCGACGGGAATACCGCGGCCGTCATCTTCCACGGTGATGCTGCCGTCGGCGTTCTGGGTGACGATAATGTTTTTGCAATGACCGCCCAGCGCTTCGTCCGAGGCGTTGTCGATGACTTCCTGGATGATGTGCAGCGGGTTTTCGGTGCGGGTATACATACCCGGGCGCTGCTTGACTGGTTCCAGGCCCTTGAGGACCCGGATGGAGGATTCGCTGTAGTCGGAAACTGGTTTTTTAGTGGCCATACGTGATCAAGCTGATAATTTCGATACTGGGTTTATGTACAGTTTTATTGGCGCGTTTGCGTATTCTATCCTCAACCGCAAAAGATGGCGGTAATTTATACACGATGTTTACGCGCAGCCCCCGCCTTTTTAGGCCGTTTTTATGGTTCGCCCGATAAGCTGCTTTGCTCTCTCACTATCAGAAAGCACAGTCTTATGAGGAAAATAATTCTGGCCGCAGCACTCGCTGCCGGCTTCACCTCCTTCACCACCAGCCTGGCCCGCGCGGAAGAAGCCATGCCGGCTGCCAGCCCTGACAACGCCATCAGCTTCAATGCTGCCGTGGTGTCCGACTACCGTTATCGCGGCATTTCGCAAACCCGGCTGCAACCGGCCGTGCAGGGCGGCGCCGATTACGTCAACAACCCCACCGGCCTGTACGTGGGAGCCTGGGTCTCGAGCATCCTGTGGACCCGCGATGCGGGCGGCGCTGGCCGTGTCGAACTTGATATATACGCCGGCAAGCGCGGCCAGATCAGCGATGCGGCTTCTTATGATGTGGGCGTGCTGACCTATGTCTACCCATCCAACGGCCTGAAAAACGTGCCGGGCTTCGTCAACGCCGACACTACCGAGGTGTATGGCCAACTGGGAATGGGGCCGGCGTATATCAAGTATTCGCATGCGCTGAGCGATCTGTTCGGCTTTGTGGACAGCAAAAACAGCGGCTATCTCGACCTCGGCGCCAATGTTGAGGCAGGCGAGGGCTTTATCATCAATCTGCATGCAGGTCGCCAGAAAGTCCGCAATAACAGCGCTGCCGACTACACCGACTGGAAAGTGGGCGCCACCAAAGATTTTGGCATGGTCACGGCTGCACTGGCGCTGGTGGGCACCAACGCCGGCAAGACGGCCTACGCCTCGCCCGTCAACGGTAAATTCACCGGCAAGCGCGCCGTTCAACTCACGCTCAGCAAAACTTTTTGAAGTCAGCGGCGCCGATTTTTACGCTTTGTTTACAGCGCGCCGCCAAGTCTTTACACCATCTTTAGACGCCTGCCGATAACCTTGATCGTACTAAAACAAGACCTGTGAGGGTGCGATGGACTTTTTGTATATCGGGGCGATGGCGCTGTTCGGCATTGCCATCTGGGCGATGATCGCCGGTTGCGGCAAGCTGGGAGAGCCGCAATGAACATCTTCTATCTGATCGGCGGCGTGGTATCGGCCGGCCTGCTCGTGTATCTGGTGCTGGCGTTGCTGAAAGCGGAGGAGCTATGATGACCGCGCAATCGATGCTGCTGCTGGCCATCTTCCTGGTGGCGGTGATCGCGCTGGCCTGGCCGCTGGGCGTGCTGCTGGCGCGCGTGGGCGATGGCGGCGCTGTTCGTGGCATGGGCTGGCTGTCCAAGCTGGAAGGCTTGCTGTACCGCGCCGCTGGCATCGCCGATCAAGACGGCAAACCGCAGGGACAGGGCTGGAAAGCCTATGCCATTGCGCTGCTGGTGTTTAACGCCATTGGCGCCTTGTCGGTATATGCGCTGCAGCGTTTGCAGGCTTTCCTGCCGCTCAACCCGCAGGGGCTGGCCAATGTCAGTCCCGATTCGGCGTTTAACACCGCCGTGAGCTTTGCCGCCAACACCAACTGGCAGGGCTACAGCGGCGAACAGACCATGAGCTACCTGACCCAGATGCTGGTGCTGACAGGGCAGAATTTCTTCTCGGCCGCCACCGGCATGGCCGTCTGCTATGCGCTGATACGCGGCTTTTCCTCGCGTTCGGCCAGGTCCATCGGTAATTTCTGGGCCGACGTTACGCGCTCCACGCTGTACGTGCTGCTGCCGCTGTCGCTGCTGCTGGCCGTTTTCCTGGCGGGTCAGGGCGTGATCCAGAATTTCTCGGCCTATAAGGAAGTACAACTGCTCGATGCGGTGACCTACACGGTGCCCAAGGTCGATGCCGATGGACAGCCGCTCAAGGACGCCAAGGGCGAGCCGCTTACCGAAACGCTGACCGCCGCCACCCAGACCCTGGCCATGGGACCGGTGGCTTCGCAGGAAGCGATCAAGATGCTGGGTACCAATGGTGGCGGTTTCTTTAACGCCAACTCGGCCCACCCGTATGAGAATCCGACGGCGCTGTCCAACTTCGTGCAGATGATCGCCATCTTCCTGATTCCGGCGGGTCTGTGCTTTGCCTTTGGGCGCATGGTCGGTGACCGGCGCCAGGGCTGGGCCGTGCTCGGCGCGATGACGCTGCTGTTCGTCGCTGCCACCGTGGTGGTGCTGAACGCAGAACAGCAAGCCCACCCGGCGCTGCAAGCGCTGCAGGTTGACCAGGCTGCCAGCGCGCTGCAGTCCGGCGGCAATATGGAGGGCAAGGAAACCCGTTTCGGCATCAGTGCCTCGGCGCTGTTCTCGGCGGTGACCACGGCCGCTTCGTGCGGCGCCGTCAACGCCATGCATGATTCGTTCACGCCGCTGGGCGGCATGATCCCGATGGTGCTGATGCAGTTTGGCGAAGTGATTTTTGGCGGAGTCGGCTCGGGCCTGTACGGCATGCTGATCTTCGCCATTCTGGCGGTGTTTATCGCCGGCCTGATGATCGGCCGCACGCCCGAATACTTGGGCAAGAAGATCCAGTCGTATGAAATGAAAATGACTTCGATTGCCATCCTGGTCACGCCCACGCTGGTGCTGGCCGGTACCGCGCTGGCCGTGATGAGCGAAGCTGGCCGGGCCGGCATTGCCAACCCGGGGACGCACGGTTTTTCCGAGATTCTGTACGCACTGAGCTCGGCCGCCAACAACAACGGCAGCGCGTTTGCCGGCCTGTCCGCCAATACGCCGTTCTACAACGTGCTGCTGGCCGTGGCCATGTGGTTCGGCCGCTTTGCCGTGATCGTGCCGATCCTGGCGGTGGCCGGTTCGCTGGCGGCCAAGCAGCGCCTTGGCGCCAACGCCGGCACCATGCCCACCCATGGCCCGATGTTCATCGGCCTGCTGATCGGTGTGGTGGTGCTGGTGGGCGTGCTCAATTATGTACCTGCCCTGGCGCTGGGCCCCGTGGTTGAACACTTGCAGATGTTTGCTCATTAAATTCGCAGGATCTCATCATGTCAACAATTCAAAAAGAAATGACGCTGTTTACCAATCCAGCGCCCAAAAAGCTGCGCCTGTTCGACGCCGCACTGCTGCTGCCGGCGATTGCCGATGCGTTCAAAAAGCTCAGCCCCGCCACGCAGTTGCGCAGCCCGGTGATGTTCGTGGTGTATGTCGGCAGCATCATCACCACGCTGCTGTACCTGCAGGCGCTGTTCGGCCAGGGCGAGGCGCCGGCCGGCTTTATCCTGGCGGTGTCGGTCTGGCTGTGGTTTACCGTGCTGTTTGCGAACTTTGCCGAAGCGCTGGCCGAAGGGCGCAGCAAGGCGCAGGCGGCGTCGCTGCGCAGCCTCAAGCAAACAGTCAGCGCCAAAAAGCTGGCGTCGCCCAAGTACGGCACCACCTGGCTGCCGCAGCCGGCCACCGACCTGCGCAAGGGGAATTACATTCTGGTCGAGGCGGGCGACGTGATCCCGATCGACGGTGAAGTGATCGAAGGCGTGGCCTCGGTCGATGAAAGCGCCATCACCGGCGAATCGGCGCCCGTAATCCGCGAGTCGGGCGGCGATTTTTCCGCCGTCACGGGCGGCACCCGCGTGCTGTCCGACTGGCTGGTGGTCAAGGTCACCGCCAATCCGGGCGAGACTTTTCTCGACCGCATGATATCGATGGTGGAGGGCGCCAAGCGCCAGAAAACCCCGAACGAAATCGCCCTGACCATCCTGCTGGTGGCGCTGTCGATTGTGTTCCTGATCGTCACCATCACGCTGCTGCCGTTCTCGCTGTTTTCGGTGCAGGCGGCGCAATCGGGGACGCCGGTGACCATTACCGTGCTGATCGCGCTGCTGGTATGCCTGATCCCGACCACTATCGGCGGCCTGCTGTCGGCCATCGGCGTGGCCGGCATGAGCCGCATGATGCAGGCCAACGTCATCGCCACTTCCGGCCGCGCGGTGGAAGCAGCCGGCGACGTTGATGTGCTGATGCTCGACAAGACCGGCACCATCACCCTGGGTAACCGCCAGGCCGCCGCCTTTATTCCTGCGCCGGGCGTCACCGAGCAACAACTGGCCGACGTGGCGCAACTGGCTTCGCTGGCCGACGAAACGCCGGAAGGGCGCAGCATCGTGGTGCTGGCCAAGCAAAAGTTCAATATCCGCGAACGCGACATGGCGGCGCTGGACGCCGTGTTCGTGCCATTCACCGCGCAAACGCGCATGAGCGGCATCGATATCGGCAATGGCGTCGGCAATAGCGATCGTAATGGCGTGGGCGTGCGTGCCCTGCGCAAGGGCGCGGCCGACAGCGTGCGCCGCTACGTCGAGGCGCTCGGCCAGCCTTATCCAGCCGAGGTGGCGCGCGCCGTCGATGATATTTCCCGCCGTGGCGGCACGCCGCTGGTGGTGGCCGACGATGGCCGCGTGATGGGCGTGGTGGAACTCAAGGATATCGTCAAGGGCGGCATCAAGGAGCGCTTTGCCGAATTGCGCCGCATGGGCATCAAGACCGTGATGATCACCGGCGACAACAAGCTGACCGCCGCCGCGATTGCCGCCGAAGCGGGCGTCGATGACTTTCTGGCCGAGGCCACGCCGGAAGACAAGCTGAAACTGATTCGCCAGTACCAGGGCGAAGGCCGGCTGGTGGCGATGACCGGCGACGGCACCAACGACGCCCCGGCGCTGGCGCAGGCCGACGTGGCCGTGGCGATGAACTCGGGCACCCAGGCTGCCAAGGAGGCCGGCAATATGGTCGATCTGGATTCCAATCCGACCAAGCTGCTGGAAATCGTTGAAATCGGCAAGCAGATGCTGATGACGCGCGGTGCGCTGACCACGTTCTCGATCTCGAACGACATCGCCAAGTATTTTGCCATCATCCCGGCGGCGTTCGTGGGCACCTACCCGCAACTGAAGGCGCTCGATGTGATGCAGCTGGCCAGTCCGTCGTCGGCGATCATGTCGGCGGTGATCTTCAATGCACTGATCATCGTGGTGCTGATCCCGCTGGCGCTCAAGGGCGTACGCTACCGGGCGATTGGCGCCGTGGCGCTGCTGCGCCGTAACCTGCTGTTGTATGGACTGGGCGGTATCGTGCTGCCTTTCGTCGGCATCAAGCTGATCGACATGATCCTCGCTGCGCTGAACCTTGTATGAAACCTGGAGCTGACATGACATCCCATTTGCGTCCCGCCGCCGTGATCTTCGGCGCACTGACTTTGCTGTGCGGCGTGCTGTACCCGCTGGCCGTCACCGGCGTTGCCCAAGCTGTTTTTCCCGACAAGGCTGCTGGCAGCATCGTCGAATTCGACGGCAAAGCCGTCGGTTCGGCGCTGATCGGCCAGTCGTTCACCTCGCCGCAGTATTTCTGGGGACGTCCCTCGGCCACCGGCCCCATGCCCAATAACGGTGGTGGATCTTCCGGCAGCAACCAGGGGCCGACCAATCCGGCCCTGGTCGATGCCGTCAAGGCCCGCATCGATGCGCTCAAGGCTGCAGATCCGACCCACAGTGCGGCCAATACCGCACCGATTCCGGTGGACCTGGTCACCGCGTCGGCCAGCGGTCTCGATCCCCATATCAGTCCGGCGGCGGCCAGCTACCAGGCTGCCCGCGTGGCGGCGGCGCGCGGCTTTGGAATCAAGCACGTGCAGGCGCTGATCGAGCGCCATACCGAGCCGCGCTACCTCGGCCTGTTCGGCGAACCGACGGTGAATGTGCTGGCGCTGAATTTGTCGCTCGACCAGACCGGCCGCTGAGGCGCATCAGGTAGAATCGCTGCATGTCCACCTTCCCCCACGAGAGTCAGCGCCCCGACCCCGATGCGCTGCTGGCGCAGGTTCAGGCCGATGAACGGCGCGCCGCGCGCGGCAAGCTGCGCATCTATTTCGGCGCTTCGGCCGGCGTCGGTAAAACCTACGCCATGCTGGCCGCCGCCCGCAAGTTGCAGGCCGAAGGGCTGCCGGTGCTGGTGGGCGTGGTGGAAACCCACGGCCGCAGCGAAACCGCCGCCATGCTGGCCGGACTCGATGTGCTGCCGGCGCGCGTGGTCGATTATCGCGGCCGGCAACTGGCTGAATTCGACCTCGATGCTGCGCTGGCGCGTCGTCCGCCGCTGATCCTGATGGATGAGCTGGCGCACTCCAATGCGCCCGGCTCGCGCCATCCCAAGCGCTGGCAGGACGTGGAAGAATTGCGCGACGCCGGCATCGACGTGCTCACCACTGTCAATGTTCAGCACCTGGAAAGCCTGAACGATGTGGTGGGTGGGATTACCGGCATCCGCGTTGGCGAAACCGTGCCCGATACCGTGTTCGACCAGGCTGACGAAGTGGTGCTGGTCGATCTGCCGGCCGACGAACTGCTGGCGCGCTTGAAAAGCGGCAAGGTGTACCAGGCGCAGCAGGCCGAGCGCGCATCGAAAAATTTTTTCCGCAAGGGTAACCTGATCGCGCTGCGCGAACTGGCGCTGCGCCGCACGGCCGACCGCATCGAAGACGATGTGCGCGCCTACCGCGTCGAACAATCGATCGATGACATCTGGAAGACCGGCGCGGCACTGCTGGCCTGCGTGGGACCACGGCCCGGCGCCGAGCACACGGTACGCAGCACGGCGCGCCTGGCCGGCCAGCTCGGCACCGGCTGGCACGCCGTGTATGTGGAAACCCCGGCGCTGCAAAAACTGCCGGCGGCGCGGCGCGAACAGATACTGCGCACGCTCAAGCTGGCCGAAACCCTGGGCGCCACCACTGCCGTGGTGCCGGGCCGCGACGTGGCGCTGGCGGTGGTGGAGTATGCACGCAGCCACAACCTGTCCAAGCTGGTGCTGGGACGCAGCGCTGGCGTGCTGCCCTGGCATCCGCTCCACCACAAGCGCCTGGCCGCCTATGCGCCGGACCTGGACCTGATCGAGATTGGCGTCGCCAACATCGAAGCGCCCGAGCTACCGGCACGCAGCGCCGGCGACGACGGTCCGTTTGCCGACGCCGTACCGGCCACCGGCTTGCCCTGGCACCAGCAGCGCCTGACCGGTTACCTGGCGGCGGTAGCGGCCAGCCTGGCCATTGCGCTGGCCGCACTGCCGCTGTTGCCGTGGCTCGACCTGGCGAATATCGCCATGCTGTTTTTGCTCGGTGTGTTGCTGACCGCCGTGCGCTTCGGCCGCGGGCCGTCGGTGCTGGCCACCTGCGTCAGCGTGGCCAGTTTCGACTTTTTCTTCGTCACCCCACGCTTCGACTTTGCCGTTTCCGATTTCCAGTACGTGATTACTTTTGCGGTGATGCTGACGGTGGGGCTGCTGACCGGGCATCTGACGTCCGGTCTGCGCTTCCAGGCGCGCGTGGCGGCGCAGCGCGAAAAGCGTTCGCGCTCGCTCTACGAGTTTGCCCGCGAGCTGTCCGGCGCACTGCAAACGGCGCAAATCTTCGACACCACCCGTACCTTCATCGAAAACACCTTTGGCGTGCGCGCCACCCTGCTGCTGCCCGATGAGCAGGGCCGCCTGCAGGCGCCGCCACCGATGCCGGCACTGCAGCCCGAACTGGACCTGGGCATTGCCCAGTGGGCGTTCGACAATGCCGAAAGCGCCGGCCTGGGCACCGACACGCTGCCGGCCAGCCACCTGTTCTACCTGCCGCTGGAGGCGCCCATGCGCACGCGCGGCGTGCTGGCGATTGCACCGCGCCAGCCGCGCTGGCTGCTCAACCCGGAACAGCGCCAGCAGCTCGACACCTTTGCCGCGCTGGCCGCCATTGCGCTGGAACGCGTGCATTACATCGAGGTGGCGCAAAATGCGCTGGTCAGCATGGAAACCGAACGCTTGCGCAATTCGTTGCTGGCGGCGCTGTCGCACGATGTGCGCACGCCACTGACCTCGCTGGTCGGCCTGTCCGAGGCGCTGGCCGGCGCCAGACCGCCGCTGCCAGCGGCGCAGCAGTCGGTGGCTGTGGCCCTGCACGACGAAGCGCTGCGCATGAGCACCATGGTCACCAACCTGCTGGACATGGCGCGCATCCAGAGCGGCGAAATCACCTTTAACCGCCAGTGGCAGCCGCTGGAAGAGGTGGTGGGCAGCGCGCTGCGTGCCAGCGCCTCGCAGCTGACGGCGCACCAGGTTCGCACCGAGCTGCCGCCCGGCCTGCCCTTGCTGCACTACGATGCCGTGCTGATTGAACGGGTGATTTGCAACCTGGTGGAAAACGCCGCCAAGTACACGCCGCCCGGCTCGTGTATTGTTATTGGCGCTGCCGTGCGCGGCGCCTGGATCGACGTGACCGTGGCCGATGACGGTCCCGGCCTGCCATCGGGCCGGGAAGAAGTGCTGTTTGAAAAATTCACCCGTGGCGAACGCGAGTCGGCCAAGCCGGGCGTGGGTCTGGGACTGGCCATCTGCCGCGCCATTGTCGAAGCGCATGGCGGTAAAATCAGCGCCGGCAAGCCGGCCAGCGGCGCCGCACTGACCTTCACGCTGCCACTGGGCACACCGCCGGCGCTGCCGGAGCCGGAATCTGAGCTGGCATCTGAGCCAGAACGCGAGATATAAACCGATGACAGACAACGCTACCGCCCCCACCGCCTTGCTGGTGGAAGACGAACCGCAAATCCGCCGCTTCGTGCGCGCTGCGCTGGAACAGGAGGGCTGGCAGGTATTCGAAGCGGCCACGCTGCAGCGCGGCCTGATCGACGCCGGCACCCGCAAGCCGGACCTGGTGGTGCTCGACCTGGGCCTGCCCGACGGCGATGGCATCGATTTTGTCGCCGACCTGCGCAAGTGGTCGGCGGTTCCCGTCATCGTGCTGTCGGCACGCGTGAATGAAGCCGACAAGATCCGCGCGCTTGACGCCGGCGCCGACGACTATCTGACCAAGCCGTTCGGCGTGGGCGAACTGCTGGCGCGTGTGCGCGCCACCTTGCGCCGCCAGCGCCAGCCGGCGGCCGACACGGCCGGCCAGATCCGCTTTGGCGACGTCGCCGTCGATCTGCAGCAGCGGCGCGTGACGCGCGGCGGCGAACACGTTCACCTCACGCCCACCGAATACCGGCTGCTGGCGGTACTGGTGGCCAACGCCGGCCGCGTGATGACCAACCCGCAACTGCTGCGCGCCGTCTGGGGCCCGTCGCAGTCGGAAAACGGCCACTACCTGCGCATCTACATGGGCCACCTGCGCCACAAGCTCGAAACCGACCCCACCCAGCCGCGCTATTTGCTGACGGAGACGGCGGTGGGGTATCGCTTGCAGTTGCCGGGTTAGCGGCCGTACTAAGGGATTGAGTGCAAAGTTGAATTGGCATTTTCCTTAGTCAGCACGGGGGGGGAAGCAAAAATATATTGCTTATCCCCTCATTCAATAGCATAGTAAACTATCTTTTTCTTCAAAAAGCAAAGATTACTATTCATTATGAAAACACTGACCGAAGTCGGCGCAAGTCTGCAGCAGGCACGGGCTGAGCGTGGGGTAACGCAGCAAGCATTGGCGCTTCAGACCGGCCTGACGCCGGTGACGATGCGCGGGGTGTTTACAGGGAAAACCGACGCCAGGATTTCCACCATCATGGCGCTTGCGGACCAGTTGGGCCTGGAGCTTCTTCTTGTGCCAAAAGTGATTTCGGCAGCGATCGATCCACCCAAAAGCCCCGCACCATCGGTGCAATCGAGGGTATCCCGAATCATTCATGGCCCCAGGTGAGCAATGGGGCACGCTAAAAACCATCGCGAGGCGCCACAATGAGATGCCGTGTGTTGGCAATCTTCCTTGGCGATCAGCGGATCGGCCATTTGTTTCAGTATGGCGACATTACCCGGCTGAATGTCGATGTCGCTTATGCGACCTCTGCTGCTCCCA
>JBEVNE010000084.1:0-6205 GCA_040508275.1 Duganella sp. | reverse complement strand
TAGGCGTTCACGTCGCGGTTGAGTTTATAGGTACCCGACAGGTCCCAGCTGACCTTGCTCTTGCTCTCGCTGACGCCGGCCGGTCCGATCAGGGTGACGTTGGTGTGCTCGAGGGTATTGAAATCCTTCTTGTCGTCGGTGTAGCGGATACCGCCGCGCACGGTGAGGTCGTCGCTGACCGTGTAGTTCACGGAACCGAAGGCGGCCCAGGCCTTGTTCTTCTGGTTCGAGACCACGCGCGAGGTCTGCTGCTGGGCGTTGTTGAAGTTGTCGCTGCCGCCGGTCGCATCTTCATCGAAGTAGTACAGGCCGGCCTGCCAGTTCAGCGGACCCGCATTCTTCGATTCGACACGGAATTCCTGCGAATACTGCTTCAGGTCGGTCATGCGGCTGGCGGTCTGCACCTGGAACGGCACGCCCGTCTGGCCGGGGACGCCGCCGTCGATGTCGCCGCGGCTGTTGTAGTGGTTGACGGTCTCGTAGCCGGTGATCGAGTACAGCTTGACCGCGCCCAGGTCCCACGACAGGCGCATGTTGGCGCCTTGCGTCTTCAGGTCCTGGCCGTTGAGGGCGTTGCTGACCAGGCTGTCGAGGTCGGTACCCGGCGCGAAGCCGTTGGTGCCGCGCCCGATCAGGTTGGCGCGGAACAGGCGCGCGCTGCCGGTGGTCGAGCGCGAGTGCACATTGAACAGTGCATTGAAGGTGGTGCTTGGCTTGTACAGGAACTGCACGCGCTCGGCGTGTTCGTTGTAGCCTTCCAGCGAATCTTTGGCGCCGGTAAAGGTGTTATCAACGAAGTCGTCGCGGTGCTGGCGCAGCGTCGATACGCGCATCGCCCATTCGTTCGACAGCGGCACGTTGGCGGCGCCTTCGAGGTTGACGGTATTGTGGGTAGCCCACGACAGGCTGTAGTAGCCCTCTACCTTGTCGAGCGTCGGCTTGGCCGATTCGAACTTGACCACGCCGGCCGGGGTGTTACGGCCAAACAGCGTGCCTTGCGGGCCGCGCAATACTTCCACGCCGGCCAGGTCGAACATCGGGAAACCTTTGAGGATGCCGTTTTCCTGCACCACGTCATCGTAGACCAGCGACACCGGTTGCGAAGCAAAGGCGTTGAAGTCGGTATTGCCGTAGCCACGGATGTAGAAGCGCGGGAAGGTGCGGCCGTTCGACGATTCAATGTTCAGCGATGGCACTTTGCTGGCCAGCACGCGGATGTCCTGGCCGCCGGACAGCAGCACGTCGAGGCGCTCGTCCTTCAGCATCGTCACCGAAACCGGTACGTCCTTGATGTTTTCAGCACGGCGCTGGGCGGTCACCACCACGGTTTCCAGTTGCGGCTCGGTCGCTGCGGTTTGTGCCACGGCGGAACCCATAGGCAATACGGCGCTCAGCGCCAGCAGGCGCTTGTGCATCTTGGACAGTTTGATCATTCGATTTCCCGATTTAAAAGGTACGTAAAGAGTGCAAAACAGTGTCTCCTGTCTTCTCTTTTTTTGGAGTGTCCGCCGGGTCCTCTGTCGTGACCATCGGGGCGGTTTCAAGCGGGGCAACGCATCTTGAAGATGTCTAGAATGCACCGGCTTGAGGAAAGGCGGTATTTTCTTTCATTGATAGGTGGTATTGCAAGCTGAATATATGCTGTTGTCATTTTACTGTTAGAAATTCGGTACAGCATATGTGAAAACAGAATAATAAAAGGCGCTCAGCAATGCAGCGGAGCGCCTTTAGCGAATTCATCAATATTGTCTGCCTGGCAGGCCAAGTCGTTTGTGCGCGACTTTTTATCTGCAACTTTTAACGTCAGTGTGGCAAACGCCCCACACTTGTTTACATGCCAAGCGACCTCAACAGATCGGAATTGTCATCTACCTCGTCTGCCACGGCCGGCGCCGCCTTGCCGCCTTTGGCGTGTTCGGCGGCGATCAGCGCGTCAGCATCGAGCTCTTCGTTCGGATCGAAGTCGTGCAGGCGGATGAATTCGGTGCGGTCGATGGCCAGCTCCAGGTAGAAGATATTGTTCTTCTCGGTGTAGAAGGTCACGCGGCGAATTTCCGGGCGGTCCAGCGGCGTATCGACGTTGAGCATCACCTGCTTGTTCAGCACCAGCATTTTCGGCTGGTTCTGGGTGATATTGGTCTGCAGCTCACGACGCACCTTGCCGGTAAAGTCGCCGACGATCTGGTTCATCAGCTCGCCCATGATGTTGGACACTTCGTCCGAGGTATGGGCTGTGGCCAGCTCGGACTTGGGCATGCCCATGGTCAGCATGTAGCGCTCGTAAATTTCCATCGCCGTGGCGGCGCTGAAGTTCAGCACCACCAGCCCGGTAAAACCGCCGTCGAACAGCACGAAGCAGCCGATATCGGGCTTCAGGCCGATCTTGGTGATGCGCTGGACCATGCCGGAATAATTGACCTTGCTCTGCGTGGCCACATTGATCACGCGCGTCACGGAGTCGCACAGGCTCTTCAGGACATCCTCGGTGCCGTACACAACCGTTTCTTTTTCAAAACTCATGGTGAACCTCTGTCTAACCTATTCAATGTGAAAGCTCAGCTGCCGGCGCGCGTTGCGCCTTGCACAGCCAGTGTAGGAAGAATACCGAGATGCAAGATTTACGTCCACCGATACCTGCAACTTCATGAAACATTTGTGCCGAAATGCAAATTCTGCGGGATGGCTGGTGGCTTGGTTGGCAAGGTTACCTGGTTGCGGGCATATGGGAGGTTGCTGGAGTGTGCTGGCGTCATGATCCAGGCGTGGGGTAGCGTTGGGTGGGAGGGCAATTTCGGGGGGAATGGAATGAAGGTGCCAAGAGGTCAATTTGTATTGGATTGCCGGGACAGCCACTCACGCAAGACCTCGTTCACACGGGTTTGCCAGCCACGCCCACTTGCCTTGAGAGCTACAAGAATATCCTCATCAAAACGAATCGTCGTAGGCACTTTGGGTCTGGCTTTGATGCTGCCGACCGGGCGTCCACGACGAGCCACGATATTTTCCGGTGTAGTCACTCGCCCCTCTCCAGCAGCCGCCTGATCAAGGCTGCGCAGCAGTGCAGCCTCAAATTCGATCACCTCAGGATCAATGTTTTGCCTGGTTCTCTTGCTCATCAAACTTCTCCTTCAACTTCAACAAAAACTCTGGCCGCAAATTATCGAACTTGGTCTTCGTGTAGACCAGCAAAAGGACCAACTCACCGCTGGACAGACGTGTGAAATAAATAACGCGCGCACCGCCTCGCTTGCCCGAGGCACCAACCCCGACTATGGGCTTTTTTTGCCGTTGAAGGAGGCTGAAAAATCTTCAGGTCTGACACTCTTGTGCGCGGAGCCAGAATTGGTCAGCCCCTCCCCTGCCGCGGGCCCCAGCATGGTGTTCAGCCGGCCGTTTCGGTATCGGCTTTAAGCACCACCCAGGGAGAACTTCATGATCCGACTTCAACATGGCGGCGCCTATAGCAGCGACATCAACGCACTGCGCGACCAGATCCGTGCCAATGGCACCCACCTCAACATCCAGGCCATCCAGCTCCAGCATCCGCTGCAGCCAGCCGCTAACCTGAGCCTGCATATCAATCTGGCCTACCAGCCCAACGGCGCGCTGGCGCCAGCCAACGCCTCGTTGTACACGGTAGGCATCGGCAACCCGCAGGGCAACTGACACTTCACCATCGCCGGTCTCGGCGCCTTACCGGGCGCGGCATTCCCCGGCGCCAACGACGGCAGTTACGGCGCGCTTGGCTATCCTCTCGCGCCGCTGCCCGCGATTACCGACGCCAACCTGGGCAACGCCATCGCCGCACTGTCCGGCTATGCCGGCACACCGTTCAACCCAGGCTTGTCGGACAACCTGGTACGCGTGATCGTGGCCGTCAGCGATTCGGTGCGCTTCAGCGAGGTACGCGCCGGCGTCGAGAGCGTGCTGGCCAATCCCGCCGCCACGTATGTTCCCAACCTCGCCACCCTGCACGCCTGGGGCGGCCATACGCTCGGTAATTGAGCGCTATGCAGAACAGGAGAACCTCCATGCAAAACGCACTATCCGGCTTCACCCGCAGGCGCCTGCGGGCCGCCCTGGCTGTTGGCTTCGTGCTGTGCGCCGCCCACAGCGCTGCCCAGTCGCAACTCGATCCCGCTTCCAGACAGTACGTCAAATGGAACAGCCAGGCAGACGCCGTCCAGAAACTGTGGGATGCACGACTGACCTACAACCGCCCCTGGCAATGGGGCACGCTGAACCAGAACCTCCATGGCGACATCAGCAACAACATCCACAAAGGCAGCGGCCTCGCCATGGGCCGACCGCCGCAAAATACGCCCAACAGCGTATATCTGATTCCCAAGGTCAGCATTCGCTCGGGCCAGTTGCCGCGCGCCCTGCACCATCTGGCGGCCGCCCTGCTCACCTACCCCAGCAACACGGCCGGCGCACCGTTCTATCCGGCCTATACGGATAGCGAGGGCCTGGACTATCTGGCCAACACCGACTACCAGCGCGTGGGGACTTATCGTGAATTCATCGCGTCGGGTACGCGCTCGCGCCACGACAATGCCATGGGTTATCTGCCCACAGTTGCGCTACCGGCCTGCCCTGCGCCAGTCACGGCGGCCATCACCACCGCCTGGAACGCTGGCACGGCTGGCAATCCGGGAACGCGCCAGGCGAAAGATGCGCTCAACGCCGGCGGCGCCATGGCGGCCTATACGAATGCCGTCAAATGGCATTGCTACGCAATGCGCGCCGCCCCGCCGAACTCGGCGGTCTTCAATCAGGCCGCAGGCTATATGGAATTCGACCATCCGGATGGCCCGCCAAGTGGGCGCGAGTACAGCGACTCCAACGAGGGCCGCGTGGTCTACGACTACATCAACGGCAGGGTGTATTACACACCCACCCATTACCGCCCCAGCTACCGGGACGGCAATACGCTACAGGTGTCGATCAACAACAACTGCCCCGATGGCCGGACCTGTATCAGTCCGTTCTTTGAAATCGTGCACTAACGGCGAACGCTTGCGCGCATGCGGGAAAATAAAGCTCAGCCTGCGAGGGCTGGGCTTTTTAGCTTCACTCCGGCAACCTGCTAATTTGATGGACATCATCACATGAATGGGGTTGCCAAAATACATTGCCTCCTTGGGCATTTCGAGTTGGTCCCAATACCGCGCCAACCTATGACACCAGCCGGATCACCGGCTGCTCAAGCGCTTTAACAGGAATGGCTAGAACGCTGAGGGCATCGACAATCGCTTGCATCGTCCGTACATATGCCGTACATTTATATCAATCGCAAACATCGAGAGGTACCGCCATGCTTGATGAAATGAACGTGCCAGATAAAACGCGTAATGCGCGGCTTGAAGCACGCGTGCCAAGCACTCAAAAAGATTTTTTTCAACATGCTGCGACGCTGGCTGGTAAAACTTTGAGCGAGTTCGTCATCGACAGTACGCAAAATGCCGCAGCCAAGGTCGTGCAGGAGCATGCGCTTATCCGACTGTCCCGGGATGAACAGATAGCGTTTGTCTCCACTTTGATGAATCCTCCCGAACCCGGCACTCGCCTGCAGCAGGGCGCCGAACGCTATCGTCAGACATCGGGGAAGTAAGTGCCTGTGATTCTCGCGCCCGAGTACATTGTCCCACTCGGCAAAGAACATGATCGCAGCACTTTCAACTGCGGGAACGAAGCACTCAACCGCTACCTGCAACAACAGGCGCGACAGGATGCCGACAGGTATGCTGCTGCGCCTTTTGTTCTGGTCGAACCGGCGACGAATATCGTCCAGGGCTACTATACGTTGTCTTCTTCGCGCATCCCGTTGTACGAACTGCCAGAGAGGCTGGTGAAAAAACTTCCCGGGTACGACAACCTGCCGGTTACGCTGCTTGGCCGCCTTGCGCGCGACAAGAACATCACCACCAAGGGCATCGGTGAATTTCTGCTATTTGATGCTCTGCATCGCAGCCTGCAACAGGCACGAAAAATCGCCTCGATAGCAGTGGTGGTGGATGCCTTGAATGAAGATGCTGAACGCTTTTATATGCACTTCAATTTTCTTCCATTCCAGAAGACACCACTTCGCCTGTTTTTGCCTATGAAGCAAATTGAGAAAATTTTTCCATAAAAGCAAAAAGCCCAACCTGCAAAGGCTGAGCTTTTCACATGTATTCTGGCTCCCCGACCTGGACTCGAACCA
>JBEVNE010000077.1:0-18745 GCA_040508275.1 Duganella sp. | reverse complement strand
ACTCGTCCCACACCCAGAAGCCGATGCCGACGCCGCCGGTCAGCATCTCGGCCGCGACGATCACCAGCCAGGCGGTGCCGACGGCCAGGCGCACGCCGGTCAGGATGTACGGCAGCGCCGATGGCAGCAGGATCTTGGTGAGGATCTTCCACTCCGACAGGTTCAGCACGCGCGCCACGTTCATGTAGTCCTGCGGCACCCGCTGCACGCCCACGGCCGTGTTGATGATCATCGGCCAGATCGAGCAGATGAAGATCGACCAGATCGCCGCCGGATTGGCCGACTGGAACACCAGCAGGCCGATCGGCAGCCAGGCCAGCGGCGACACCGGCTTGAGCAGGCTGATGATGGGGCTGAACATGGCGCTGACAAACTGCACGCGACCGATGACAAAGCCGAGCGGAATGCCGACCAGCGCCGCCAGGCCAAAGCCCACCGCCACCCGTTGCAGCGAGGCGAGCAGGTTCCAGCCTATGCCCTGGTCATTCGGGCTGTTGCGGTAGAACGGATCGGCAAACAGTTTAAGGGCTTCCTCGAACACCACGGCCGGCGTCGGGAAAGTGCTGTTCTTGATGGTGATGACCTGCCACACCAGCACCAGCAGGGCCGCGCCGACCAGCGGCGCGACGATCTTCATGGCGGTGGCCGAAAACTGCTGGCGCGCGCGCGCCGTCGAATTGGCGGCCAACGGCCGGCGCGGACGCCGGGCGGGAGCTGGAGGGGTGACAGCAGCAGCGTCAGACAGCGGCACGGCGCTGTCGGGTTTGAGCATGGCGTTCATGGCATTCCTTTATAGGAAACTCGCGAAAAACTCGAGGGAACTGGCAGACAAATTACGCTTTGATCTTGAACGAGGCGGCAAACGCCTTCGGATTCTTGCCGTCCCATACCGCGCCGTCGATCAGCTTCGAGGTGCGCAGCGGGCTTTTCGGCAGCGGCGTCTTGGTCTGGGTGGCGGCGTCCTTGTACAGGTCGATCTGGTTGACCTTGGTCGCCACCGCCAGGTAGTCGGGGTCATCCTTGAGCAAGCCCCAGCGGCGATGCTGGGTCATGAACCACATGCCGTCCGACAGGTAGGGGAAGTTCACCTGGCCGTCGTTGTAGAAC
This sequence comes from Duganella sp., assembly GCA_040508275.1. Classification (GTDB taxonomy): domain Bacteria; phylum Pseudomonadota; class Gammaproteobacteria; order Burkholderiales; family Burkholderiaceae_D; genus Rugamonas. The sequence goes on along the minus strand of JBEVNE010000077.1, from coordinate 17,638 downwards.
TTCATGTGGTTGGCGTCGTCCCAGGTCTTGCCCAGGCCGTTCTGGTAGCGCCCCATGATGCGCTGGTCGATGGCGTCCTTGCTGGTGTTCACGTAGGACTTGTCGGCAATGGTTTCGGCCATCTTGTTCTTGTTGGCCAGCGAGGCGTCGATCCATTTGCCGGCGTCGAGAATGGCGGCCATCATGGCGCGGCAGGTGTTCGGATATTTTTTGGCAAATTCCAGCGTCGAGCCCAGCACTTTTTCCGGGTGGTCCTTCCAGATGTCCTGGGTGGTCGTCGCGGTGATGCCGATGCCGTCCATGATGGCGCGGTGGTTCCACGGTTCGCCCACGCAGAAGCCATCCATATTGCCGACCCGCATATTGGCCACCATTTGTGGCGGCGGCACGGTAATCACCTTGGCGTCCTTCATCGGATTGATGCCGTTGGCGGCCATCCAGTAGTACAGCCACATGGCGTGGGTGCCGGTCGGGAAGGTCTGGGCAAACGTGTATTCGCGCTGCTCGGTGCGCATCAGTTTGGCCAGCGAGGCGCCATCGACAGCGCCCTTGTCCGCCAATTTCTTCGACAGCGTAATGGCCTGGCCATTGTTGTTCAGGCCCATCAGCACGGCCATGTCCTTCTTCTGGCCACCGATGCCCATCTGCACGCCGTACAGCAGGCCGTACAGCACGTGAGCGGCGTCGAGGTCGCCATTGGACAGCTTGTCGCGCACGCCGGCCCACGAGGCTTCCTTGCTCAGCACAAACTTCACGCCGTATTTCTTGTCGAAGCCCAGTACCGAGGCCATCACCACCGAGGCGCAGTCGGTCAGCGGAATGAAGCCGATCTTGACTTCTTCCTTCTCCGGTTTATCGGAACCCGCCGCCCATACACCACCCGTTGCCAACCCCAACATGCTTCCTCCTGCTACCAGACCTGCGCCATGAATGATTTTCCTGCGATGAACGTTCACCTCGCCAGAGCCTTGAATGGCGCCTGGCGGCACAGTGGTGTCGGTGTGAACCTGCTTGTCTTTCATGGCATTTCCCTCGTAGTCAGCAAAACCGTGGACCAAAAAAAACGCCTACCCGCGCGAAGGCATCGATATGCTTTCACGTAGTGGTAGACGTCGTTGTCTTGTGACCCTCACCGCCGTTGGCGAGGTTCAGCAGCGCATCATTGCGCTTGCGTACAGTTATGCAATGTCTGTGCCAGCCAGCTGTGCCAGCTAGCTTGTAGAGGGAGACGGTGCAGGACAGCAGTGTTAATGCACCGCAGCACGGCACGCAGGCGCACTGCCGGTGCGCCTTGCATCATTTTGGGAAGGAAATATCAGCGATCAGCGATTAGCCGAGCAGGTCCTCAACGTCGAGGATGCGTTGCGCCACCTCGGACAATTTCAGGTTTTTGCTCATCGCCATCGAGCGCAGCTTTTGAAACGCCTGCTCTTCGCTGAAGTTCTGGCGCTGCATCAGCAGGCCCTTGGCGCGCTCGATCACCTTGCGTTCGGCCAGCTTGCTCTTGGTATCGGACAGTTCGTCGAGCAGCTTCTGCTCGCGCTTGAAGCGCGCCAGCGCCACATTGAGCACCGGCTTGATGCGCTCGCCCTGCAGGCCGGCCACGATATAGGCCGACACGCCGGCGGCCACCGCCGCTTCCATGCTCTCGGTATCGTCGCTCTCGGTGAACATCACAATCGGACGGCGTTCGTCGCGCGTGGCGATGACGATATGTTCGAGCACGTCGCGCGCGTCGGACTCGGCATCGACGATGATCATATCGGGCTGTAACTGGGCGATCCGCTCGGGCAGATACAGATCGGCCGGTAACGAAGCAACGATGTCGTAGCCGGCTTCCAGCAAACCGATACGCAGCACCCGGGCGCGCTCGACCTGGGCCTGCACCGCCTCGTCATCCTCATTTTCTGCATGGAGGATGGCATTGACGACAACGATACGGAGGTTACGCGTAGTCATGATGGCGGCGGCGGCAGTGGCTCTGGGCTATAGGGCAAGCAAGAACCAAACCAGTCAGGGTGTTGTGCATAGGGCAGATTTTACGGCACAACACCAAATTTTCGCCAGTACCACCGTCGTTATTGTTAATTTACTTAGGGCGCCCGGCTCAACTGCGGGCTACCTGCAACCGTTATGCAAGGCGCCAGCCGCGCTTTAACGCTGCATACCCCAACGGCGCACGGTCAGGCTTTCCAGTGGCCGGAAAACCACGTTTTCGATCAGCAGGCCGATCAAAATCACCGCCGCCAGGCCGGCAAACACCTTGTCGGTGTAGAGCTCGTTGCGGTTCTGGAAAATATACCAGCCCAGACCGCCCTGCCCCGAGGTGGTGCCAAACACCAGTTCGGCAGCGATCAGCGTGCGCCAGGCGAACGCCCAGCCGATCTTGAGACCGGACAGAATCGATGGCAGCGCGGCCGGCACCAGAATGTGCAGCACCAGCCGTAATCCGCTCAGGCCATAGTTGCGGCCAGCCATGCGCAGCGTCTCAGGCACGCTCTGGAAGCCGGCGTAAGCGCCCAGCGCCAGCGGCCACAGCACGGCATGCACGATCACAAAGATCAGGCTGCCCTTGCCCAGCCCGAACCACAGCAGCGCCAACGGCAGCAGCGCAATGGCGGGCAGCGGATTGAACATGGCGGTGAGCGTTTCCAGCAGGTCGCGCCCCAGCCGCGTGGAGGCAGCCAGCGCGGTCAGCACAAAAGCTGCCAGCACGCCGGCCGCGTAGCCTTGCAACAGCACGGCCAGCGAAGTGCGCACGCGTTCCAGCAACTCGCCGCTGGCCACACCGGCGCCAAACGCGCTGGCGGTCTGCACAAAACTCGGCAACAGCAAGTCATTATTCTGCCAGCGCGCCAGCGCCTCCCACAGCGCGGCCAGCAGCGCGAGGATCAGCGCCTTGCGCAGCCAGCTCTGCTGAGCCAGGTGCCGTAACGCGCGCGGCGCCAGCGGCGTGGCGGTAGCAACGGCGCGTGGCGCAGGAGCTGGTGGCGCGTACTCGTATTCCTGGCGAATAGGTGGTTCCAGTATCAGGCTCATCGTGCAGCCTCCCGCGCAGGCAAGGTGGAGACGGGGCCGGGGCCGGGGCGATCAGCGCCAAACAGCAGGCCGTGGATGCGCTGGGTGGCGGCCTGGAATTCGGCGCTGCCGGCGCTGTCCAGGCCAAACTGGTGGCTGTTCAATTCGGCCCGCACCTGGCCCGGGTGCGGCGACAGCAGCAGGACGCGGTTGCCCACCACCAGCGCTTCCTCGATCGAGTGCGTGACAAACAGCAGCGTGAAGCGCAACTCCTCCCACAGGCGCCCCAGCTCCTCCTGCATATTGCGCCGCGTGAGCGCGTCGAGCGCGGCAAACGGTTCATCCATCAGCAGTACTTCCGGCTGCATGGCCAGCGCACGCGCAATCGCCACGCGCTGCTTCATGCCGCCGGACAGCGTGTGCGGGTGGGCGTTGTCAAACCCGGCCAGGCCCACCTTGGCAATCCAGTGCTGCGCGCGTTCCTCGGCCTGGTGACGGCTCAGGCGCCGCGTGACCAGCAGCGGAAACATCACGTTTTCGCGCACCGTCTTCCACGGCGGCAACTGATCGAATTCCTGGAATACGACGATGCGCTCGGGCCCCGGACCGGTAATGTCCCTGCCATCGATCCGCAGGCTGCCCGCGCTGGGCCGGATAAAGCCCGCTGCCGCCTTCAGCAGCGACGATTTGCCGCAGCCCGAGGGGCCAAGCAGCACGAAGCGGTCGCCGCGATATACGTCGAAGCTGACTTCGTGGGTGGCACGTACGGCGTTGTACTCAAGGCTGACGCGGTCAGCACTGAGCAAGGGCGCCACCGCCGGCGGCGGCACGATCTGCAGGGCCATCTCAACCGCCCTTGGTGATGACAGGATCTTCAAAGAAATAGTCGCGCCAGCTGGCCGGCTGCTTCTTGATGGCGCCCACGCGGTACAAAAACTGCGCCAGCCCCAGCGTATTTTGCGGCTCCACGCTGAACTTCACTTCCGGATTCTTGAACACCTTGAGCACCAGCGCACGGTCGATCTTGCTCCTGGATACGCGCAAAAACGCATCGGTCGCCCCTTCCGGGTTGCTGCTCGCATATTGCGCCGCTTCCGCCAGCGCGGCGGTAAAGGCGCGATAAGTCTTGGGATTGTCGTTGCGGAATTTTTCGGTGGCATACAGCACCGTAGCCGAACTCGGGCCGCCCAGCACATCGTAGGAATTGAGCACGATACGGGCATTCGGATTGCCGGCCAGCTCCTGCTCCTGGAACGGCGGATTGCCGAAGTGGGCGTTGATTTCTGTGCCGCCGGCGATGATGGCTGCGGCAGCGTCCGGGTGCGGCAAGGTCTGCGTGTATTTGTCGAGCCGGGCAAATTCCTTCTCGCCCCACTGCTTGGCCGCCGCATACTGCAGAATGCGCGACTGCACCGATACCGTCACCGCCGGCAGTGCAATCCGGTCTTTTTCACTGAAGTCGGCAATTGTCTTGACCTTGGGATTGGTGCTGACCAGGTAATACGGAAAGCTGCCCAGCGAGGCCACGCCCTTGACGTTCTGGCGTCCGGCCGTGCGGTCCCAGATGGTCAACAGCGGCCCGACGCCGGCGCCGGCGATATCGACCGCCCCCGACAGCAGCGCATCGTTGACCGCTGCGCCGCCGGACAACTGTTTCCATTCCACCTGGATGTCGAGGCCTTGCTGCTTGCCATGCTTTTCGATCAGTTTCTGGTCTTCGGCAATATTGAGCAGCGCGTACACCACGCCGAACTGGCGCGCGATGCTGATGCTGCCTTCAGCCTGCGCAGCGCTGGAAAACAGAAGCGCCGAGGCAACGGCGAGGGTGCTGAGAGTCTGCTTCATCATGGTTCCGATCAGTTCAAAAAGGCGTATCGCCTTCGATGGTGGTGCGATAAAGTTTGCGGCGCAGGTGCTCGGGCGTGCCGGCCGCCAGGTGCATCAGCGAGCGGTTATCCCAGAACAACATGTCGTGCGGCGCCCAGCGGTGGCGGTACACATGCGCCGGCAGCACGCTGTGGGCAAAAAGTTCGGCCAGCAGCGCGCGGCTTTCGTCTTCCGGCAGGCCGGCGATGCGCGTGGTGAAGTGCTCGCTGACAAACAGCGCCTTGCGGCCGGTTTCTGGATGGGTGCGCACCACCGGGTGTACGACCGGCCGCACCTCGTCGATCTGCGCCTGCGTGAGCGCCGGACGGAACGGGCTGCGCCGGCGCAGCTCCTCGTACTGTGCCAGGTAGCTATGCTCGGCATGGGCATGCTGCACCGCGTGCCGCAGCGCACCGGGCAAGGTGTCCCAGGCCAGGTGCATATTGGCGAACAGGGTGTCGCCGCCCTCGGACGGCAGTTCCTGCGCGTGCAGCATCGAACCCAGGCTCGGGGTTTCCTTGTACGACAGGTCGGAATGCCAGAAATGGCCGGCGTCGCCCAGGCCAATCGGCTGGCCCTGTTCGACGATATTGGAAATGATCAGCACTTCCGGGTGAGCGACCAGCTGGAAATTGCGCAGCACATGGATTTGCAGCGGCCCAAAACGGCGGCTGAAGTCAATCTGCTGCTGTGGCGTGATGCGTTGATCGCGGAACACCAGCAAGTGGTGGTCGAGATGCGCCTGGTGGATGCGCTGGAACTCGCGCGGTGACAGCTGCTGCTGAAGATCGAGGCCGACGATCTGGGCGCCGAGCGGCGCGTCGAACACTTCGACCTCGAAAGAATGCTGGAGAACGGCGGACATGGCACAACCCGGTAACAGTGTGCACCTAGTCTATGTCGCTCCCCTTATTTGCAAAACGAAGCTTATCGGATAACGATAGGCGAAAAACGTCAGGCGGCAGCCGTGTCGTAACGGGCCAGCGACCTGTCCACGCTCGGCGCCAGTTCGGCCAGCGACGACACATCCATGCCCAGCTCCTGCAGCTTGCCGTCCTGGATGCCGTACACCCAGCCGTGCACGGTCAACGGCTGGCCGCGGTCCCAGGCGTCCTGCACAATGGTCGTGCGGCAGACGTTGGACACCTGCTCGATCACGTTGAGCTCCACCAGCCGCGCCGAGCGGCTTTGCTCGTTGACCACGCTGCCCAGGTAGCGCTCGTGCTTCTGGTGCACATCGTGCACGTGGCGCAGCCAGTTATCGACCAGGCCCACGCGGGTGCCGGTCATGGCCGCGTGCACGCCCTTGCAACCGAAATGGCCGACCACGATCACATGCTTGACCTTGAGGATGTCGATGGCGAATTGCAGCACCGACAGGCAGTTCAGGTCCGAATGCACGACCACGTTGGCGATATTACGGTGCACAAAGACATCGCCCGGCGCCAGGCCCAGAAGTTCGTTGGCCGGTACCCGGCTGTCCGAGCAACCGATCCACAGGTACTCGGGCGCCGCCTGATTGGCCAGGCGGTTGAAGAAATCGGGGTCGCGCTCGACTTCCGACGCCGCCCAGCGACGATTATTCTCCAGCAAACCGCGCAGCGGCGAAACGCTCTTTTCCAGGTCTTTCATGATGCTCCTCTCGTACATAAAGAGACCGCCGGTCCATCGAAGATGGCGCGGCGGTCAGATATTACCGGTACTGCTTGACAATAAGATTACTCAAAAAAATCTTTTACCTTGTCACGCCAGGTCTTGGTCTGCGGACTGTGCTTGTTGCCGCCCTCGGTGGTCGATTTCTCGAATTCACGCAGCAGATCTTTTTGCTTGTCGGTCAGCTTGACCGGGGTTTCCACGGCCACGTGACAGAACAGATCGCCGGCGAAGCCTGAGCGCACGCCCTTGATGCCCTTGCCTTTGAGGCGGAAGGTTTTGCCCGACTGGGTACCTTCAGGAATCGTAAACGCTACTTTACCAGACAAGGTCGGGACTTCGATTTCGCCACCCAGAGCGGCCTTGCTGAACGAGATCGGCATTTCGCAGTGCAGATCGTCGCCTTCGCGCTGGAAGACCGCGTGCGGCTTGATGTGGATTTCCACGTACAAATCGCCTGACGGTCCGCCATTGGTGCCCGGCTCGCCGTTGCCCGAGGAGCGGATGCGCATGCCGTTGTCGATACCGATAGGAATCTTGACTTCCAGCGTCTTGTTGCGCTTGATGCGGCCCTGGCCCGAGCAGGCGGCGCATGGCTCGGGAATGATCTTGCCGGTGCCGTGGCACTTGGGGCAAGTCTGCTGGATGCTGAAGAAACCCTGCTGCATGCGCACCTGGCCATGGCCGGCGCAGGTGGTGCAGGTGACCGGCGACGTGCCAGGCTTGGCGCCGCTGCCGTGGCAGGTGTCGCACTTGTCCCAGGACGGTACGCGGATCGTGGTGTCGAAGCCGTGCGCGGCCTGTTCCAGGGTAATTTCGAGGTTGTAGCGCAAATCGGCGCCACGGTAGACCTGCGGACCGGCATTGCGGCCACGGCCGCCGCCACCGCCGAAGATATCGCCAAAGATGTCGCCGAAAGCATCGCCAAAACCACCGGCGCCGCCAAAGCCGCCACCGCCGCCCATGTTCGGATCGACGCCGGCATGACCGTAGCGGTCATATGCTTCGCGCTTGTCCGGCGTGGTCAGCATTTCGTAGGCTTCTTTGACTTCCTTGAACTTTTCTTCCGCGTCTTTATCGTCCGGATTGCGGTCCGGGTGATACTTCATGGCCAGCTTGCGATAGGCCTTTTTAATTTCGTCTTCCGACGCGTTTTTTGCGACGCCGAGTATCTCGTAGAAATCACGCTTTGCCATAATTGGTCGGGACCTTGCTGTATTGATGTTCTGTACTGATTATGCGAAAAAGCCGGGCCGGCAGCGTGGTTCACGCCCGCACGGCCCGGCGGATTGCTAGCGATGCGGGATAGATCCGCGCCCGCTATCCCGTCATCCTCGCGTACGCGGGGATGACGGACCTGCTGCTGACTTTATTTGCTGTCTTTGACTTCCTTGAAGTCAGCGTCCACCACGTCGTCCTGCGGCTTGGCTTGTTCAGCGCCGGCGCCTGGTGCTGCCTGCTCGCCGCCTTCACCACCGGCAGCCTGCTGCGCCTGCATGTCGGCGTACATTTTCTCGCCCAGTTTCTGCGAGGCGCTCGACAATGCAGCAACCTTGGCGTCGATGTCGGCCTTGTCGCCCGATTTGATCGAACCTTCGAGGTCGGTGATCGCAGCTTCGATCGCTTCTTTTTCGCCGGCTTCCAGCTTGTCGCCGTATTCGGTCAGCGATTTGCGGGTCGAGTGCACCAGCGCATCGGCCTGGTTGCGCGATTCGGCCAGTTCTTTCACTTTCTTGTCTTCTTCGGCGTTGAGCTCAGCGTCTTTGACCATTTTCTGGATTTCCGCTTCGGTCAGACCGGAGTTGGCCTTGATCGTGATCTTGTTCTCTTTGCCGGTGGCCTTGTCCTTGGCGCCCACGTGCAGAATGCCGTTGGCGTCGATGTCGAAGGTCACTTCGATCTGTGGCGTGCCGCGTGCTGCCGGCGGGATGCCTTCCAGATTGAACTCGCCCAGGCCCTTGTTGCCGGCGGCGATTTCGCGCTCGCCCTGGTAGACCTTGATGGTCACCGCAGGCTGATTGTCGTCAGCGGTCGAGAACACTTGCGAGAACTTGGTCGGGATCGTGGTGTTTTTGTGAATCATCTTGGTCATCACGCCGCCCAGGGTTTCGATACCCAGCGACAGCGGGGTCACGTCCAGCAGCAGCAAGTCCTTGCGCTCGCCCGACAGGACCGAACCTTGAATGGCGGCGCCCACGGCCACGGCTTCGTCCGGATTCACGTCCTTGCGTGGATCCTTGCCGAAGAACTCTTTCACTTTCTCTTGCACCTTCGGCATACGGGTCATACCGCCGACCAGGATGATGTCGTCGATGTCCGAAACTTTAACGCCAGCATCCTTGATCGCGGTGCGGCATGGCTCAATGGTGGCGGTGATCAGCTCTTCCACCAGCGATTCCAGCTTGGCGCGGGTCATTTTCAGGGTCAGGTGGACCGGCGCGCCGTTCGCCATGGCGATGTACGGCTCGTTGATTTCGGTCTGCTGCGACGACGACAGTTCGATCTTGGCGCGCTCGGCCGAAGCCTTGATACGCTGCAGGGCGATCGGATCTTTTTTCAGATCGAGGCCGTTAATCTTCTTGAATTCGTCGATGATGTAGTCGATCACGCGCTGGTCGAAGTCTTCGCCGCCCAGGAAGGTGTCGCCGTTGGTAGCCAACACTTCAAATTGTTTTTCGCCATCAACGTCAGCGATTTCGATGATCGAGACGTCGAACGTGCCGCCGCCCAGGTCATACACGGCGATCTTGCGGTCGCCCTTTTCGTTCTTGTCCAGGCCGAATGCCAGTGCGGCAGCGGTTGGTTCGTTGATGATGCGCTTGACGTCCAGACCGGCGATACGGCCGGCATCCTTGGTGGCCTGGCGCTGCGAGTCGTTGAAGTACGCAGGTACGGTAATGACCGCTTCGGTCACTTCTTCGCCCAGGTAGTCTTCAGCGGTTTTCTTCATCTTGCGCAGGACTTCAGCCGAAATCTGCTGTGGCGCCAGTTTTTTGTCGCGCACACCGATCCACGCATCGCCGTTGTCGGCTTTGGTGATGGTGTAAGGCATCAGGCCGATGTCTTTCTGGACTTCTTTTTCGTCGAATTTACGACCGATCAGGCGCTTCACCGCGAACAGGGTGTTCTTCGGGTTGGTCACGGCCTGACGCTTGGCCGGCGAACCGACCAGGATTTCACCATCTTCTTGGTAAGCAATGATCGATGGCGTCGTGCGCGCGCCTTCGGCGTTTTCGATTACCTTTGGCTGACCATTTTCCATGACGGAAACGCAGGAATTTGTGGTTCCCAGATCGATACCGATAATTCTACCCATGATTTTCTTCCTCTTTGCTAAGTTCAGATGGTACTAATATGTGGAAATACTGTATGTTTTCAAGTGCTTGCTGCGCAACTTACTTGGCTTGCGCGGCGGTCACGATGGCTGGGCGCAGCAGGCGGTCGGCGATCATATAACCTTTTTGCAACACGGTAACGACCGTGTTGGCTTCCTGGTCCGCTGGCACCACGGCAACAGCCTGATGCTTGTTCGGGTCCAGTTTTTCGCCTTGCGCCGGCATAATTTCCAGCAAACGGTTTTTCTCGAACGCCGAATTGAGTTGCTTCAGGGTCATTTCAACGCCTTCTTTCAACGATTCCAGCGTTGGCGCTTCGACTTTCAGGGCCATTTCCAGGCTGTCCTTGACCGGCACCATGGCTTCGGCAAAGCTCTCCACTGCAAATTTATGGGCCTTGGCCACGTCTTCCTGGGCGCGGCGGCGCAGGTTTTCGCAATCGGCCTTGGCACGCATGAACGCATCATGCGTTTCCGCCAGACGCGCTTCGGTGCTGGCCAGCTGTTCTTCCAGGGAAGGCTGCTGGTCCGGAGTCGATGGCGCTGCTGCCGCCTCGGCGGCGGCTTCTGGATGAGGGACCGCTTGATTTTCCTGATCTTGCATCTAAAGACTCCTACTATCGTATTTGTTTGACATGACTCTTATTACTGCATGGGCCGTAAGTGGAGTGCTATCCCCTGTTTTCAAGGGGTACGGCGCCACAATGACGATGTAACAAGCTGGGTATTTTAACAGGCTGGCACTCACCACCGGCAAGTGCTGATTATCGAATCCCGGCGTAGGTGTGGTGTTGTTGCCGCTTTTTAGAAGCTTTTACCCCGCACTATTGGGGGTTGGCGTCAGTCGGCAGCGCCACGCGCCAGGGCCGCCTGGCGCCCCAGATCAGCGTCCTTGCGCCGCGCCTCGCATTCCGACGGCACAATCTGGGTCGGCCAGCCGATCAGGTGATGCTCGGCCACCTCGGCCAGCGCCGCAATCCAGGCTGGCTGCGCATTCAGGCAGGGAATGTAGTGGAACTCGCGGCCGCCGTTTTGCTCAAAATCGTGGCGCACTTCCATCGAAATTTCCTCCAGCGTTTCCAGACAATCGCTGGTAAAGCCGGGACACAGCACGTCGATGCGCTTGACGCCGTCGCGCGCCAGCTGGGCCACGGTGGGGGCGGTATAGGGCTGCAGCCACTCGGCCTTGCCAAAACGCGACTGGAACGTGACCAGGTACTGCTCGGGCTTGAGCTTGAGAGCTGCCGCCAGCAGGCGCGCCGTTTTCAGGCATTCGCAGTGGTAGGGATCGCCCAGCATCAGGGTGCGCTTGGGCACGCCGTGGAAGCTCAGCACCAGTTTTTCGGGACGGCCATGCTGGTCCCAATGCGCCAGCACCGAGTCGCGCAGCGCGTGGATATAACCGTCATGGTCATGGTAGTTGCGGACAAAGCGCAGCTCGGGAATATTGCGCACCGAGCCGTAGTGCTTGAACACGGCATCGTAGATCGAACCGGTGGTAGTGCCAGAGTATTGCGGGTAAGCGGGCAGGATCAGGATGCGCTCGTGGCCATCGGCCTTGAGTTTGTCCAGCACATCGGGCAACGCCGGCGAACCGTAGCGCATGGCCATGGCCACCGTCAGATCCTGGTGACCGCGCGCTTCCAGTGCGGCGATCAGACCGTGCGCCTGGGCGTCGGTATTGACCTTGAGCGGAGAACCTTCTTCGGTCCAGATGGTCGCGTATTTTTTAGCCGACTGGCCCGAGCGGAACGGCAGGATGATCAGGTTGAGGATGAACCACCAGACAGCACGCGGAATTTCCACCACGCGGGGGTCGGACAGAAACTCCTTGAGATAACGGCGCACGGCAGAACGGGTTGGCGCATCGGGGGTGCCGAGGTTGACCAGCACGACCGCACTGCGTCCGACAGTGCCATGTTTATACGGAGGTTCTTTTTTGAATGTCATAAAGGCTGATTGGAGGAAATGTCGTCAGCCGCTATCTTAGCTTATGGGAACCTGGAAAACCGCGCAGTAGGTTTATCGAGGTTTCCTTATGCGATAGATTTCATTAACACACCTGCCGCAGCAACAGTAAGGCCGCAGGTGACCAGCGAGGTGGCGACGAACCATTTGACCAGCCGGGTTTCGAGTCCGGCCACGTCGGCCTTGGTCGCCGTATGGGTGCTTTGATGTTCAATCACGCCCAGCCGCCTATCGATCTGGAACAGGCGGCACTTGACGTCTTCGGCAAACGCTTCCTGTCTTTCCATGCGTAGTAGCAGATTCACGGCCGCCTCCAGGGTTGGTTAAAGATCAATCGAATACCCATGTTACGCCGTTTGTCCAGCAAGGCAAGCAGCACACCTTGATCTCGCTCAATACCCTCAGGAAGCCAGCAGTTCGCGGGCGTGCTGGCGCGTGGTGGCCGTGATTTCGATGCCGCCCAACATGCGCGCCACTTCTTCCACGCGGGCGGTGGCGTCGAGCACGTCGATGCGCGAGGTGGTAGTGCCGCTGGCCAGCGTACGTTTGGCAACCTGAAAATGCTGGCCGGCCTGGCTGGCCACCTGCGGCAGGTGGGTAACGCACAGCACCTGGCGCTCCTGGCCCAGGCGCCGCAGCAGGCGGCCCACTACCTCGGCCACGCCGCCGCCGATGCCACTGTCCACTTCATCAAAGATCAGTGTCGGCGTGGTGGCGGCCTTGGAGGTGATGACGGAAATGGCCAGCGAAATACGCGCCAGTTCGCCGCCCGAGGCCACCTTGGCCAGCGGCCGCGCCGCCACGCCGGCATGGCCGGCCACCAGGAATTCCACCTGTTCCAGGCCATGCGCACCCGGCTCGGCGGGGTTCAGCGCAATGTCGAAACGCCCGCCCGTCATGCTCAGCTCCTGCATGGCCGCCGTGACCGCCTCGGCCAGCTGGCGGCCGGCGGCGGCGCGCGTGGCGCTCAGTTGCTGCGCGACCGTCATGTAGGCGGCCTTGAGCTTTTCTTCCTGCTTGCGCAAGCCTTCAACGTCGCTGGCGTCGGCAAGCTGCGCCAGTTGCTGCGCCAGTCGTGCGTGTTCTTCCGGCAGTTGCTCCTCGGGCACGCGGAACTTGCGCGCCGCCGAATGGATCGCATCCATGCGCGCTTCCACCGAGCGCAGCCGTTCTGGGTCGAGGTCAACCCGGTCGAGGTAATCGTTGATCGCGTACACGGCCTCCTGCAACTGGATGCGCGCCGGCTCGATCAGCTCGACCACGGCCTGCAAACCACTATCCACCGCCGCCAACTTGGTGAGCTTCTGGTTCAGCGACGACAGTTGCGAGATGACCGGGTGCTCCTCCGCTTCGGACAGCACGCTCAGTGCTTCCTGCGCGCCTTCGAGCAGACTGGCGGCGTGCGACAGCCGGCTTTGCTCGTTGCTGACCTCGGCCCACTCGCCCGGCTTGACGGCCAGCTTTTCCAGCTCGCTCACCTGCCATTCGAGCCGCTCGCGCTCGTACAGCACGTTGGCGGCGTTGGTATCGAATTCCTCCACCTGGCGGGCGATGGCGCGCCAGGCCCTGTAGGCGGCAGCAACCGGGCGCCCATCGGCGCCGGCCTGGCTGTCGAGCAAGGCGCGCTGGGCGTCGGTTTTCATCAGCGACTGGTGCGCATGCTGGCCGTGGATATCGACCAGCATGTCGCCAAGCTCGCGCAACTGAGCGGCGGTGGCGGCGATGCCGTTGATATAGGCCTTGCTGCGGCCGGCGTTATCGATCACGCGGCGCAGCAGCGCCCCGCCCTCCTCCACGGCAAACTCATGGGCCGCCAGCCAGGCGCTGGCCTGCTCGGTGGCGACAAAATCGGCCGTGATATCGGCTTTGGGCGCGCCTTCTCGCACCATGCTGGCGTCACCGCGTCCGCCCAGCGCCAGCGTCAGCGCATCGATCAGGATCGATTTGCCGGCCCCTGTTTCGCCGGTAAAGACGGTAAAGCCTGCGGAAAATTCCAGTTCGATCGAATCGACGATGACGAAATCACGGATGGACAGGGTGCGGAGCATGGAGGCCTGAAAGTAAAGAGTGGGTTTTAGCTGAGCTTGCCTTCGCTCGACGGATATTCGTTCCAATGGAGCTTTTCGCGCAGGGTGTGATAGTAGCTCCAGTTTTCCGGATGCAGGAAGGTAATCGTCTGCGGTGAGCGGGCAATGACGATCTGGTCCTGCGGCTCCAGGCTGGCAAAGGTCTGCATGTCGAAGTTGACGCTGATGTCGCGCCCGCGGACGATTTCCACCACGATCTCGCTCGATTCGGGCAGCACGATCGGGCGGTTCGACAGCGCATGCGGCGCAATCGGCACCATCACCACGCCGCCCAGGCTCGGGTGCAGCAGCGGCCCGCCGGCCGACAGCGCATAGGCGGTGGAACCGGTGGCAGTGGAAATGATCAGGCCGTCCGAGCGCTGGTTGTACATGAACTGGCCATCGACATCGACGCGCAGCTCGACCATGCCGGCGCCGGCGCCGCGCGACACCACCACGTCGTTGACGGCCAGGCCCAGGTGAATATCCTGGCCTTCGCGCCGCACGCGGCCTTCGAGCAGGGTGCGCCGTTCGGCGCGGTAGCTGCCGCCGAGCATACGCGTGAGCACCTCGAACATGCCGTCGAGCGGAATGTCGGTAATGAATCCCAGCCGCCCCTGGTTGATGCCGATCAGCGGCACATCGAACGGCGCCAGCTGGCGGGCGATGCCGAGCATGGTGCCGTCGCCGCCCATGACGATGGCGAGGTCGCAGGTGGCGCCGATCTGGGCCGCGCTGAGGGCGCGGATATCGGCAAAATGCGGCGCCAGGTCGGCGGCGGTTTGCTCTTCAAACACTACGGTGTAGCCGCCGGCATGCAAAAAATCGACCACGCTGGCCACCGAGGCGGCAATGCCGTCGGTATTTTTGCGTACAACCAGGGCGATGGTGTGAAAAGCGGCGTGCGTGGTAGTCATAACAATCTCGGCAAAATGTTGGCGGCGGCGACACGCAGCAGGGTAACCGATAACGCCGGCTTCTGCCATCCTCGCCAGCGCCATTTTGCTGTACATATGAACAGTATTCTGCGCAGTATAGTGTGGCCCTGCTCACACTGCAAGCCTCGCAACAAATTGTCTTAAGTCAAGGTGGCGACCTGCGGCATGACAACTCGCTAATATCGTTACAACAACGATTTACCGGGAGACCCATCATGTCAAAGCAGGCAAACATCAATACCGAGGCAAAAACCAGCAACGACGGCGAGCAACGTATGCCGCACGAGCGCGACGAGTCGCCGGACGGCCACCCACCCAAGCAGCGCAGCATTATCAAACAAGCCGCTGCCGACGTCGACAGCGGCATGGTCGATACCGATCTGCGCAACAAGCCCGGCGTGGAGCACGTCAAAACCCCTCGCCCACAAGAAGCCACGGCCCGTCCGCTGCACGGCACCAAGCAAGACTAAGCAGACAAGATTAACCCTACACTCAAGGCCCCCATGAACACCCCTACTCTGCGCGCGACCATTCTTACCTTGAGCATGGGCGCCACCCTGGCGCCATTGACCGCGCTGGCGCAAACGGCCAGCTACCCGGTCGGCTTCGGCCCCAACCCGGTGCTGCCCGAGCCGGACAAATCGCTGATTCCCACCGTGAATGTCGCCCCCGTCGAGCGCTGGACCGGACAGGAAGCACCGCGTGCGCCGGCCGGCTTTGCCGTCACCACCTATGCGAGCGGGCTCGACCATCCGCGCTGGCTGTACACCCTGCCCAACGGCGACGTGCTGGTGGCCGAAACCAACGCCCCGCCCAAGCCCGACGACAGCAAGGGCATCAAGGGCAAGATCATGCAGCATCAAATGAAAAAAGCCGGCGCCGTCACCAAGTCGGCCAACCGCATCACGCTGCTGCGCGGGCTGGACGCCAAAGGCATGGCGCAGTCGCGCTCGGTACTGCTGTCCAACCTCAATTCGCCGTTCGGCATGGCACTGGTGGGCAACAACCTGTACGTGGCCAACAGCGACGCCGTGGTGCGCTTCCCCTACAAGGAAGGCGATACCGTGATTAACAGCGCCGGCACCAAGGTCATGGACTTGCCGGCCGGTACCCGCAACCACCACTGGACCAAGAACATCATCGCCAGCCCGGACGGCAAATTCCTTTATGTGACCGTCGGCTCCAACAGCAATGTCGGCGAAAACGGCATGGAAGAAGAACAAGGACGGGCCGCCATCTGGCAGCTGGACCTGGCCACCAACAAGGCGCAACTGTTCGCCACCGGCCTGCGCAACCCCAACGGCATGAGCTTCGAGCCGCAGACCAAAACGTTGTGGACAGTGGTCAACGAACGCGACGAACTCGGTAACGACCTGGTGCCCGACTACCTGACCTCGGTGCGCAAGGACGGCTTCTACGGCTGGCCCTACAGCTACTTCGGCCAGCATGTTGACACCCGCATCAAGCCGCAAAAGCCTGAACTGGTCGCCAAGGCCATCGTGCCCGACTATGCACTCGGTGGTCATACCGCGTCGCTGGGGCTGGTGTTCTACGAAGCCAAGCTGCTGCCGCAAGCCTACCAGGGCGGCGCCTTCATCGGCCAGCACGGTTCATGGAACCGCAAGCCGCACAGCGGCTACAAGGTGGTGTATATCCCGTTCAAGGATGGCAAGCCGTCGGGCCCGCCTCAAGATTTCCTGACCGGCTTCCTCGACACCAAGGGCAATGCCCAGGGCCGTCCGGTTGGCGTGGCAGTGGACAAACCCGGCGCCCTGCTGGTCGCCGACGACGTTGGCAACATCATCTGGCGCGTGGCGCCTGCGGCGCCCCAGAGCGCCGCCCTCGGCAATACCAGCAAGCACTGAGCAGGCAACATCCCTATCATTTCACCAAGGAGAACAATATGAGCAATCAACGTAGCGGTTCGGCAGTCTGGAGCGGCGGCCTCAAAGACGGCAAAGGCAGCATTTCCACACAAAGCGGCGCCATGAAGGAAGTGCAGTATGGTTTTAATACGCGCTTTGAAGACGGTCCCGGCACCAATCCCGAAGAACTGATCGGCGCCGCCCATGCCGGCTGCTTCACCATGGCCCTGTCGGGCATCCTGGCCGAAGCCGGCCTGACGGCGCAAAAGCTGGACACCAAGGCCACCGTTACGCTCGACAAAGTGGAAGGCGGCTTTGCCATCACCAAGGTGCACCTGACGCTGCTGGCCACCATCCCGGGCGCCGACCAGGCCAAGTTTGACGAAGCGGCGCAAAAAGCCAAGGTCAACTGCCCGGTATCGAAGCTGCTCAACGCCGAGATTACGCTGGACGCGCAACTGCAGGCCTGATTCCCCAAAGGAGCTCCAAGCGGGCCGCTGGCAAATGGCATAAAATTCGCTTCAATTTGTTACCAAGAAAGACCACCATGCGAATTTTACACACCATGCTGCGCGTCGGCGACCTGCAACGTTCGATCGATTTCTATACCAAGGTGCTGGGCATGAAACTGCTGCGCACCAGCGACAACCCGGAATACCAGTACACGCTGGCCTTCCTCGGCTATGGTTCCAACCCCGACCACGCGGAGCTGGAGCTGACCTATAACTACGGCACCACCAGCTACGACATGGGCAACGCCTACGGCCACATTGCCATTTCGGCCGACGATATTTACGCCGCAGCAGCGGCCGTGCGCGCCAACGGCGGTACAGTCACCCGCGAACCCGGCCCGGTCAAGGGCGGCAGCACCGTGATCGCTTTCGTGACCGATCCCGACGGCTACAAGATCGAACTGATTGAGCGCAGCTT
>JBEVNE010000402.1:0-41944 GCA_040508275.1 Duganella sp. | reverse complement strand
GGCCGCAGCCATCGCCTGTTCAGTTGTCGCAAATGCAAATCTGCATCCAGATCAAAAAGGCCTGTTCCGCGTATTCTTGTGGCGAGAAAAAAGCGAGTTTTCCGAAAAAGGATGGAAATTCAGGCAAGCGTCGGCTTGCTTCGGGGCGATCGCATTTGCTCTCATACCGTTATCGATGGCGGTGCGGTTCTTTGAAACCCATTGAATAGTGGGCTAGACAAAGATGGAACTAAAAAAAGGTCAGTTTGTTGAGTTCGACGGCTTGCCGGCGGTGGTCGTTGGCCTGCCTGGGGAAACAGACGTGCCTGAGGACCATGTGGCGCTGTGGTTTGGCGACCCCCACGCCATCCGTAAGTCGCGGGGCGGCGCGGGTGGAATTTCTCCCGAGGTATGGACCGTGCCCGCAGACCTGTGTGAGGCAGCGATGGCGCCGATAGTCAGGCATTAAATTACTCGTTGATGCTTACCGATTTTCGCTTGCCTACTCTTCATGAACACCTGGCTGCGGCATACCCGTACATCTAACCCAAACAGTTGGCTGCTTGAGACATAATATCAATAGATAGCTCGGCCGCCTTCACGCCGCGCCAGGGTGCCACTGGTTGCGGCGCGCGCCAGCGCAGCGGGCCTACCGGTGGCGCGGCGTACGGTATGTCCAGACAGGTGTTCAGCATGCCGTCTTGTAGGCCGGTGATAGCGCCGCCGCTGACCTTGACCGGACCGGTGGTTTCGACGGCTTGGGCAAGATTGGCCGATAGTGTCGTCGCCAACGCTGCAAGCAAAGCGATCTTGTGAAAAGGCGTCATGTGGTCTCCGGATTGAGGCTGTGTCAGTTCGGCACCGGCGCCGATGGCGGATAATCGAGGCCCCGCAACATCAGCTCGCACACGTCGGCGCGCGCGCCGTATACCGCCTTCACGGCGCCCGGCTCGATCGCCAGCGAGCCGCCATTCTGCGCCACGCTCGGCCAGGCCGGCAGGCCGGCGCCATTGGGGTTGCCGGTGCGGATAAAGTTGGCCCAGTAACGCTGCACCGGCGGCCAGTCGCCGGACAGTGATTTGGCCGGTGGCCCCTGGTACACATAGTCTATCTCGGTGGTGTGCTCGGGCGGCTTGCCCGAGCCGGGCGCGCCAAAGCCGAATTCGTAGCGCCACACGGGCGCACCGGCAGCATGCATGCGCTGCGACAGCCAGCGCGCCGGGCAGCGGAACCACATGTCGGTCATCACCTGCGTTGCCACGCTGCCCAGCAGCGGATCGGCGGCCGGCTCGTTGTCGTTGCCGCTATAGCCATACAGCGGCAGCGCGGCGATCTGGTCCAGCAAGCCGTAATTGGCCGATGAACGGTGCGGATCTTCCTGGCGCAGGGCGTCGAGGCCGAGAAAGCCGAACGCACCCAGGCGGTACTGGATCTTGACCACCACGATGCCTTCGCGGTGGAGCGCGTCATCGGCCAGGCTGCCGGCGCCGCCGGCTGCGTTGGAGCCGCCGTGGATATAGACCAGCACCGGTAACGCGGCTTTGGCGCTGAGTGCCGGTGTGCGGATTGCCACGGTCAGGCAGTCCTCGCTGGCGCTTTTGACGAAGTCCTGGTTCCAGCCCACGATTGCGAAGGAGGTATGAAAATAGCCAGGGCTGATTATGAAATCGCTCAAGGCGGCTGGGCGTCAGGCGTTGAAAAATCCAGTATTAAGGAATATTTTCCTGTATTATGGAATAATGAATATCAACGAACTTATCGCAGCGCGCTTGCGTGAGCTACGCGCAGCGCACGCCATGACCTTGGCCGCGCTGGCAGAGCGCAGTGGCGTCAGCCGCTCCAATATCTCGCTGATCGAGCGTGGCGAAAGCAGCGCCACTGCGACCGTGCTTGACAAGCTGACGGCCGCCCTCGGGGTGACAGTCGCGTCGCTGTTCGAGCGGCCCGTGGCGCAGGTGCCCGTGGCCCGGCGTGAGGACCAGCCGGTGTGGACCGACCCCGGCTCCGGCTACGTGCGCCGCAACCTGTCGCCACCCAATGATTCGCCGATTCAGCTGGTGGCAGTCGATTTTCCGGCCCAGGCGCGCGTGGCTTACGAAACCGCCACGCGCGACGTCACCATCCACCAGCAGGTATGGATCATTGAAGGAACGATGGAGATTAGCGTCGGCACGACATGCTGGCGCCTGACGGCCGGGGACTGTATCAGCATGCGGCTCGACCAACCGATTGTTTACCATAATCCGACCGGCAATCCTGCACGCTACCTCGTTGCGCTGGTCTCGCACGCCCCCAAACCATTGAGGAGAGAAGCATGACCAGGCACTACACTTTGCGCCGGCTGGATGGCGGCCAGGCACTTGACGCGACCGGGCAACTGGCCGACGTGCTGCTCGATTGCGTCGAAGGCGGCGCTTCGGTCAGCTTCATGCTGCCGATGGTCCGCGAGACTGCCGTCCACTTCTGGCAGCAGGTGGCCGATGGTATCGCGCGCGGCGAGCGTACGCTGATCGTGGCGGAAGACGAGCAGGGCATCGCCGGAACCGTCCAGCTGATCACCGGCATGCCCGAAAACCAGCCCCATCGCGCCGACGTCGCCAAGCTGCTCGTCCATCGGCGCGCCCGCAAGGAGGGCATAGGCATGCTCCTGATGCATGCAGTGGAAGATGCTGCACGGGAGCAGGGCAAAACCGTGCTGGTGCTCGATACAGCAAATGCGGGCGCAGAGCGCTTGTACCAGCGCCTGGGCTGGCAGCGTGTCGGTAGCGTGCCAAACTATGCGCTGATGCCCAATGGCGATTTGTGCGATACCACGTTTTTTTACAAGGCGCTGGTCAACTGACAGGTGGCGGCGACGCGGCGTAACGCCGCCAGCAGCGCCCACACCTGCCAGTACATTGAATTTTCATATGCTGCCATCACGGCAAGGTCAAATCCATGCCGAATTTTTTGACCAGGACGAAGGTAACAAACCCCACGGCCAGCAGTACCAGCACGAACACGGCCGCCACCTTGGCGGCCGCGCGCAGCACGGCGCGCCGCTCGTTGTGGCGGCCCTTTTTGCCTTGGTCGTAATGCCACTTGATGGCGTAAAACATGCCGATGCCGAGCACGAGAATTTTGAAGATAACGAAGACTACAGGGATCCAATCCACCATTTTGAGTATTTCCACGCTGTTACTTCAGACTATCGGGCAACGCCATCCGAGGATGGTGTTGCTGCGCATTGTGGAGCATACTACTTCAAAGCAATATCCATACATCGAGGCAAAATGTCCCAGGTAGAAACCATACAAGATGAGCATGTGGCGATCTGGCTGCCACAGTTGGCCGCGAACAGGGGACCGCGTTTTTTGCAGATTGCCGATGCCTTGCAGGCGGCGGTGGCCGATGGATCGATGCAACCCGGTGACCGGCTGCCGCCGCAACGCCAGCTGGCAGCCCGGCTGGGCGTGGACCTGACCACGATCACGCGCGCCTACGACGAAGCCAGGCGCCGCAACTTGCTGGAAGGGCGCGGCGCGCGCGGCACTTACGTGGCGGCGCCCAAGGTCGCATTGAATGCTGTCCTCGACCTCAGCATGAATACCCCGCCACCGCCGGACGGCGTGGACTTCGACGACCTGTTGAAACAGGGTTTGTCCCAGGTGCTGATGCGGGCAGATAATGAGCTGCTGATGACTTACCACCTGGCCGGCGGCAGCGACTCCGACCGCAAGGCTGGCGCCACATGGCTGGCGCCGATGTTCGGAGCGCTCGATGATCGACAGCTTGCGGTCTGTCCGGGCGCGCAGGCGGCCATCGCCGCAGCTATCCTGGCATTCACGCAGCCCGGCGATGTGATCCTGGCAGAGCCCATGAGTTATCCCGGCTTGCGTGCCGCAGCCACCCAGTTCGGCCGCCGCCTCGTCGCGGTGGCAGCGGACCAGCACGGGATGATCCCCGCGATGCTGGAGCAGGCGTGCCGCCGGCACCAGCCCGGGCTGGTCTACCTCAATCCAACCTTGCAGAACCCGAGCGCCATTACCATGCCGCAGCGCCGGCGCAAGGAGCTCGCCAGCATTGCAAAACGCTGCAATGTGCGCATCGTCGAGGATGATCCCTACTGGCTGCTTGCCGAGGCCCCGCCGCCGCCGGTCGCCACGTTTGCCCCGGAACAGGTGGTCTACATCTCCACCCTGTCGAAATGCCTGACGCCCGGCTTGCGTATCGCCTTTGTGCTGATACGCGATCGGCACGAACGCGAGCGTTTTATGGCCGCGCTCAGATCGTTTGCGCTGATGGTGGCTCCTTTGACGGCCGCACTGGCCACGCAGTGGATAGTCGACGGCTCGGCCGCTCGATTGATGGAAGGCGTACGCCAGGAGGCGCGCCTGCGCCACCGGATGGCGCGCGATCTTCTGGCGGGGCGCTATAGTGGGGCCGGTGACGGCCTGCATGTCTGGCTCGAATTGCCGGCGTACTGGGATTCGTCGCAGCTGGCCCATGCAGCCGGCAGCGAGGGCATCGCCGTCACCGCGGCGCAGGCATTTGCAACCGAGGCAACGGGCAGCCCGTCCGTGAATGCGATCCGGATCTCGCTGGGAAGCATCAAGGACCGTGGCCGCTTGCAGGCGGGGCTGCAACGGCTGTCGCACCTGCTGGCGCGGCGGCCCGAGTCGTGCGCGACAGCGGTCGTTCGGGACAGCGATTTACATGCCATGCAAAACTAAAAACGCCATTCAGGAGACAAGCAGGACCAAACGCTACAATTTGCGCCGACTCGACGCCGGCCAGACGCTGTAAAGCGGCCAGCGGCCAGCCGTCAGCACTCAGACCGGTATTGCACGGTGCACACCAAGCCTCAGCCCGGCGGCGTCGAGCACCGCCAGCAGCGTTTTGATGGTGGGATTGCCGTTAGGGGAGAGCGCCCGATACAGGCTCTCGCGCGGAATGCCGGCGCGCTCGGCCACAGCAGCCATGCCTTGTGCTTCGGCGACGTGGCGTAATGCTGCAAGGAGCGCCTGGCGGCCGCCTTCCTTGTCTGCCTCTTCCAATGCAGCAGCGAGGTAGTCGTCGATCAATGCGGGATCTTCGCGCAGCAGTTCCACGACTGCATCGTCATGCGGGCGAGACGAATTGTTCATGGTGCATTTCTCCTGTTCCAGTCTTTCCAATAAGATACTGCCGTGACGATGTCGGCCTGTTGCTTGCGTTTATCTCCACCAACGAGCAATAGCAAAAGCTTTTCGTCAGCACGCGCGTAATACACGCGATAGCCTGGGCCATGATCAATGCGCAGTTCCCACACCCCATCGGTCAGGGGTTTGCAGTCGCCAAAGTTTCCGGCGCCCATACGCTGTAGCCGAACCAGAATTCTTACACGCGCCTGCCGGTCAGACAGATTGGCAAGCCATTCTTTCAGCGGATCACGGCCGCTTGCAGTCAAATAGTCGATGATGTTGTACATGACTTTTGTGGATTATACGTTACAGGTGGATGGTTGCAACGAAAACCTTGTAATCCGGTTTTGATGTCGTCGATTGCGGTCATCTGCACCGGCAGCCCGATCGTGGTCGATGTGGCCCGTTGCGGGTTTGACACTCACCTTTGATAGACCAGCGTTCGCCGCTTTTGTTCCGTTGGCGTTAGTGGCGAGGTAGAGCAGGGAGAACGGACGTTACTGTTCTCGGACCAGAGGGGCAGAAAGTTGTAGCTGAACAAACCTGTGCATACAGGGGAGAACTTGGCTGCTGGTACTATTTTTCCATCGCACAGCGCTGCACGGCCTCAGCATCCTCCAGCGCTGGCGGCTCGGCCACCCGCTTTGCGCGCGGCCACCTTCTTTTGCAAGGCGCTGAGACGCCTTAGCTGAAGCTCGATCCCGCATCGAGCGTAAAACGGATTGCCGCGCCCGTATCGCCGTGGCGGGCGATGGCGAGCGTGCCGCCGATGCGGGACATCCGTTCGCGCATACCCACGATGCCCCAATGGCCCGGGGCGCCGTTCTGTGCGATGTCCGCTGCAATGCCGATACCGTTGTCCATTACGGCGCCGGCAACGCCGCTGGCGCTGACGGCCATGCTGGCGTGGATGCTGGTGGCGCCGGAGTGGCGCGCTGCGTTGCTGATCGCTTCCTTCAGCACCTGGCATAACTCGCGCGCCGCTTCTGGCCGGAGTCGGCCGAGATCGCCGGATAAGTCCAGCGTCAGCCGTCCCTGTACTGCCGGCTCCATCGCTTCCAGTTCGCGGCGCAGATCAGCGATGAGTTGTTCAGTCGACTGGTTGTCGCGCAAGGCCATCACTTCATCGCGCGTGTCGGTGACCAGCTTCTCGGCCTGGTCGAGGACATCCTCGAGTATCCGCTCCTCCTGGCTGCCCTTTGGCAGGCGGTTCAGCACCACGCTTGCCCGCAAAAGAATCACATGTATCCCCTGCAGCAGGTTGTCATGCAGGTTACGGGCGATACGCTCGCGCTCCTGCAGCCGTGCGGTAACGCGTTCGGCGGCGCGCGCAGCAGCCGCAGCGATGCGCCAGCGATAAAACAGCATGACTGCGGCAAGCAGCAGCACCACAGCCAGCAGGCGGAACCAAAGGGTTTGCCAGAATGCCGGAACAATCTCGAATTGCAGCGTGGCGCCCTGGTCATTCCAGACGCCGTCCTCGTTGGCCGCGGCAACCTGGAAGCGGTAGTTGCCGGGACCCAGGTTGGTATAGCGGGCCGCATGCTCCAGGCCCGGCTGCTGCCAGTCCCTGTCAACGCCATCGAGCCGATAACGGAACCGCACGCGTTCCGGGATCGACAGCGCCGTGGCGGCAAACTCGATCTCGAGGCTGGTCGTTCCAGCCGCCACAGCAATGCCGGATTTTGCCGGGATGCTTTGCTGGCCCACGCGTATGGCTTTGATCAGCACGGTCGGCGCACGGGGATTGCGGCGAATCCTGGCCGGATCGATCCAGCCAGTTTGCGACAAGGTTGCGTAATAAATTTTTCCGTCAGTGCCAATGCTTAGCGACGGTAGCGGCCTGATCTGGCTGACCTGCCCATGCAAGCCGTCTTCGAAATCGAAGACTTCCCAATCGACGCTGCTGGCGCCTGATAAAAAATTGGCCAGCTCACGCGCGGGAACATGGAACAAGCCGGCGGTGCCATGCATCCACAAGGCGCCATCATTGGCGATCACCATTCCGGATACCCCGAGGAAGGCTTCCATGCGTTGCGGCTGCAGGGCACGCACGGCGCCCTGGTCCAGCAGTACCACGCCGCGCTCACCGCCAACCAGCAGCTTGCCGCCGAGTTCCGTCATGCTCAGGATGTTACCAACCGACTGTGCGAGACTGGTGCTGAGCAGCGAAATGCCGCTGGAAGTCAGTTGCGCCAATCGTCCCTGGGTGAGCCCAAGGTAGGTCCGCCCGGACGCGCGGGTAAACATGCAGATAGGTGTGTCGTTAGCGCTGGCGCCTTCTATCGCCAGTTTTGTCCAGCTGCCGCCGGCAAAACGGTATAAGCCATTCTGAACGATCGACACGAGCACGGCGCCATCCCTGTCAGCGACGATGCTCTGCATCTCGGTTTTTGCCGGAACCTGATCGGGAAACGGCCAGCGCTGCACGCCATGTGGCGTCAGGCGTGTCAGTCCCGACGATCCACCCAGCCAGACGGTGGCGGCGTTCTGTCTGTACAAAACCGAGACGCCCTTCAAGCCCGGCACCGGGTGGAACTGGCCGTTCGCCAGGCGCTGCAACGGCGCCTCAAGACGGCTGGTTACCAGCATGTCGTCGCCGAGTCCGCGCCCGATGTGAAGATCGATGGCGGCCAGGGGCAGCGGCAGTGCATGCAGGCGATGCAGACGGTAGCGCTCCACGCCTTCCGGCGTCGTCACCCAAAGGTTGTTCTCCCGGTCTACCACGAAACGCATGACCATTTTGCCCACCTTGCTGGTGCCGTCGAAGACCTGGGCCGCCTGGAGCACGCCATTTTCGGCGCGCAGGTAGGTGGTGCCGCCGTTGAGCCATGCCCACCAGCTTCCATCAGGACCTTCGAACGGGCTGTCCTTCAATCCGGCATCTGCCGCGATGCGCAACCCTACCGGGGGCGCATTCAGTGAAAATTGCGTCAGGCGTCCTTCGCCTGTCAGCGCCACCAGTTTTCCTTGAATAATCGAAGGATAAGAATCTCGCAGTATCGCCGCGACCTTCCTGAACGACGATGCTGCATCCTGTCGAGCGTACAAGCTCGATTCGGTGGACAGCCACATCGTCCCGGCATCGTCGAAATCCAGCCAGCGCAATTTTGAATCAGGTATTGCCGCATCCACAATGGACTTCCATTGATCGGTGCTGGAGTCAAGCCAGGCCAGTCCGTTCATCGGCGTGAGGGCATACAGCGTGCCAGATTTGTCGGCGCTTAAGGTCACTGAGCCGGATGGCAGACCATCGCTGCCGCGGTAGTGGCGGACAGCGTCGCGGGTAAAAACGGAAACTCCGCCGTACTGGTAACTGACGGCAAGTACGTTGCGCGTTGCCATGGCGGAAATGGTATTGTTCGACAGCAGGGCATGGCCATACACGGAGGAGACCTGGCTAAAGCGCACGCCATCGAAGCTATACAAACCTGTGGTAGTGGGGAACCACAACATGCCGTCGCTGTCCTGCGCCACCCCGTACGCCGCCTGCGGAGCGCCTTCAGCCCGGCCCCACACCCGGCGGTCGAAAGTCGGCGTCGCCGCAAAGACCGCTGCCGTCATCATGCACAGGCACAGAATCAGTAGTCCTGATGTGATCAAACGACGCAATTTTTAGCCTTTTTCCTCTCTTGACGGAAGATTGTAACAGTAGGGTAATGCCGGTAACGGTAATCTGTTTATAAACGCGGCTTGTGGAGGCTCTCGCGCAGAATGCCGGCGCGCCCTGTTACTGCTGTCATGCCTTGCTCGCCATCGCGCAGCGCTGCACCGCCTCCGCAAACGCCGTGGCCGTGAACGGCTTGGTCAGGTAGTCGTCGGCGCCGGCCGCCATGCAGCGGGCGCGGTCGCCCTCGATGGCGTTGGCGGTCAGCGCGATCACGGGCGTGCGCGGCAAACCCAGCGCCGCTTCGCGCTGGCGCAACAGGCGGCAGGCTTCATAACCGTCCATCACCGGCATCATGCAGTCCATCAGCACCAGGTCGTAGCGCTGCTGCGCCAGCGCATCGAGCGCCTGCTGGCCGTCGTGCACTTCATCGACGCTCCAGCCCAGCTTGCGCAGCAGGATGCGCACCAGCTGGCGGTTCATTTCCGTGTCTTCTACCAGCAGCGCGCGGCGCGCGCTTGCTGTGGCTGGCGTTATGACTGTGGGGGCGGTCGCAACGATGGCGGGGGGCTCCGGCTGCAGCACCAGCCGCGTTGGCAGTTCCACGCTGAAGGTGGCGCCGGCGCCGGGGGCGCTGTGGCAGCGGATGCTGCCGCCCATCAGTTCGACCAGGTGCTTGCAGATCGCCAGCCCCAGGCCGGTGCCGCCGTACTGGCTGCTGATGCTGCTGTCAGCCTGCTGGAACGGCTGGAACAGCTTGCGCTGGGCCTGTTCGGAAATGCCGATGCCGCTATCGCGCACCGTAAACAGCAAACGCCAGTCGCCGTCGTGGGCGGCAGGCGGCTGCGCCATGAAGCCGATGGTAATCGTGCCCGAAGGCGTAAATTTGATGGCGTTGTTGAGCAGGTTGCCCAGCACCTGGCGCACGCGTGCCGGATCGCCTTCCACCAGCGCCGGCGGCTCGGCCAGGTCGAGCACCAGCGCCAGCTGCTTGCGCTCGGCATTGCTGCGGTGTAGCGCCACTACCTGAGTGATCAGCGCCAGCGGCGCGTAGGGCTGGTGCTCAAGCTGCACATGGCCCGCTTCGACCTTGGAAAAATCGAGCACGTCGTTGATGATGTGGAGCAGTGCCAGCGCCGCCTGGTGCACATTGGCGGCGTAGCTGCGCTGGGCGTCGTCGAGCGGGGTGTCGAGCATCAGCTCACTCATGCCGAGAATGCCGTTCATCGGCGTACGGATTTCATGGCTGGTTACGGCCAGAAAACGCGACTTGGCGGCGTTGGCCGCTTCCGCTTCGGCCTTCAGCGCCAGCGCCTGCGCGGCGTCTTCCTCGCGCCGCTTGAGCAGCCAGGCCATCAGCACAAACGCCACCAGCACAGCGAGCATGCTGGGCAGCGCCACGGCGGCCAGCATGCGCAGGTTGTTGCGCCAGCCCGCCAGCAGCAATTCCTCGGTGATGGTGGCATTGATGATCAGCGGGTAGTCGCGCACGGCGCGCACGGCGCCCATGCGCAGTACCTGGCGCCGGCCATCGGCTGCACGCGGACTGTCGGTCAGCACCACGTCATGCTGCTTGCCGGCGCTGATCACCTGGTAGGTCGCGCCCTCGTGCAGTTGCTGGCCCATCAGCGAGTCGCGCATAGGCCAGCGCGCCAGCATGGTAAAGTCGCTGCGGTACAGCGAGATGGCGGCGTGTTCGCCCAGGCTCACATTGCGGAAAAATTCGCTGAAAAAGTCACACGACACGCCGACCAGGATCACGCCGGCAAAATTGCCGTTGGCGTCGTCTAGTCGGCGGCTCACATAAAAAGTCCAGGTCTGGTTGCCCTTGTTACGCACCGGTTCACTGAGGAAGGGCTGGCTTGATGCATTGCTGCGGTGGTGGATAAAATAATCGCGGTCGGCCAGGTTGATCTGCGGCGCCGGATGGCTGCGCGTAAAATTGATCACGTCGCCGTTGGCGGCGATGATGGTGGCCACGCCGATCTGCGGCGATACGCTGAGGCGGTCGCGCAGGGCGCGGTACATGGCGGCGCTGCCATAGGCCGCCTGACGCGCAGCGGGCGGCGCATGCTGCGCTTCGCGCACCAGCGTGGCGATGCTGTCGAGCACCTGATAGGTCGAGGTCATGGTTTGTGCGGTGTTTTCCGCCAGCACCAGCGTCAGGTTGGACATTTCGTCGCGCCAGTCGTCCACCTCGTGCAGGTACAGGCGCCAGCTGACCAGCGCCGTCGTCAGACCAAGCACGGACAACATCAGTACGCACAGCAGCAGCGTGGCCTGGCGCGCGCCCAGCAGTGTCCTGCGCCGTTTGATGGTGACAGTTTCGCTCACCGCTGCGGCGCCGCCCGGATAATGCTTTGTTCGACCTCGCGCAGCACCAGCGCCAGCAGCGGCGCCAGCTCGGCCTGGGCGGCATCCAGTGCACATCCCACGCGGGCGGCTTTTTCATGGCGCTGCAACTGCGTCACCAGTCCGGCGGCGCCGATCAGCATGGCCATGCCCTTGAGCGCATGGCTGCTGGCGGCCACCGCCGGGCTGTCGCGCCGCGCAAACGCCTGTTCCAGCCGCGCAAACAGCACCGGCGCGTGCTCGAGAAAGGTGTGCGACAGGGCGATAAAGGTGTCGTCGTCGCCGGCGGCGTCCATCAACACGTTGGGGTCGATGCTCTGGTAGCGGTAATGGGTCACGGAAGGCTCGCGGCAGGGTATCAGGAATCAGGGGGAGGGCAGGACTTTGGCCTGGCGCAGGAAATGGGCGCAGCAGGCGCGCAGGTAGCCGCGCAATTCATCATAGTTGACCGGTTTGCTGAAGAATACCGTGCCAACTGGCAGGCCGCCGCGCGCTTCCAGGTCTGCCTGTTCCAGCGCCGACAAAATGGCGATATGCATGGGCCGCAGCTGCACATCGTTGACGATGGTGTTGAGCAGCTCGTAGCCGTCAATGCCCTCCATGACGATGTCGGTCAGGACGATATCGGGCTGGCGGCGGGCGATTTCCAGCAACGCCTGGTAACCGTTCTCGCAAAACACCACGTCGGCCGGCAGGTTCCATGCCGCCAGGTGGCGCTGGTACAGCGTGCGCTGCATCGGATTGTCTTCCACCACCAGGATGGTGGCCAGGCTGCGCTGTGACTGTTGCAGCGGCAATGGCTGAAGCGGCTGGCCCTGGCTCTGGTTTTTATAGGCCAGCACCGCCGCCAGCGGAATGCGGCGATGGCCACCCCGGGTTTTCCAGGCCTCGATGGCGCCCGACTCCACCAGTTGCTGCACTGACGAGACGGAAATGCCGAGAATCTCGGCGGCGCGCTGGGTGGTGCAGACCTGGTCGGTCTCGGGAGCAGTTTTCATCGTTCAACTAGCCAGCCTGACGCTGAAATCATCAAAAAAACTGATTTTATCAATAAAGTGGTGGTTTGCCGCAATTTCAATGTGCAGTTTCATCACGACGATCATTCTCGGCTTTTGGCGGCTGCGCCAGTACCCACATGAAGTACAGCGCCTTGGCCGCCTTGGCGCGCGATACCTGCGCCTGCGGCTCAAGCAGGCTGCCGTTGATCATGCGGCCACGTTCTATGCCTTTTTCAGCGCGGATCAGGCCCAGTTCATAGGCCTGGTGCAGCTTGCCGGCGTAGGCCGGGCTGATGGCGCCGGTATCCTGTAACTGATTCCAGCGCAGCAGCGGGTAGTACATGGCGCCCTGGGCGCCCGTATCGAGGTTGGGATCGTAGCCTGCGCTGCCCGGCAACACGGTCTTGCCGTTATAGTCGGTCATGTAGGCGGGCTTGCCGTGAAAGCGTGCGTGATAGGCGTCGAGCACAATGGCGCCCATGATTTGGCGCGACAGCGGGCCGTCGGCATAGCCGGCGATGGCGTTCGCCGGCAGGCGCATCAGCTTGGCAAGTGCGGTGATGAATTCGCCGGTCTGCATCGGCGCCTGCGGGTTGAAATGACCGTGCGCGTCCACCTGCAGCGCGCCCAGTTGCAGCAGCTTTTCGATCTGGTTGCGGTAGTAGGCGTTGTCGCCACGGGCGATGTCGGGCGCTATTTCCGGGTACACGCGCGACCAGTCGCCGGCCGTCAGCGCCTGGCGTACCGGCTGGTTCAGTTGCGCGACGATGGCAGTGGCCACAGCGTCGCCCTGGCCGGCCAGGCGCGCCAGTTCTTCCGTCACCATGCGCGCATACTGCTTGGACAGCGCTTCCTTGAAATGGGTGCCGTCGATCTTGTTGGCCGGGTGGCCGTTGGCATAGCTGCCGTCGTTGGCCTTGGCCGGGGTTTCGCCGGCTTCGATCGACATGACGATGGCGTTGATGGCCGGCTGGCCGCTGGCGTTGTAATACGCCACGCTGCGGGCGTTCAGGTCCAGCACCGGCACGCCCAGTTCTGCGCCGAGCTTTTTCATCAGGTCGGGAAAACGGCGCTTGTTGAAGGAGTTCACATACGGCTCGCCCGGCTTCTGGGCGCCATTCACGCGCGACATAGGCGTGACCAACACCGCCGTCATGCCGCGCGCGCGGATCGCCGGCAGATACACCGAGCGGATGAATTCCTCGTACATGGCTTCGCTGGAGCCGCGCCCGTAGCGGCGCGTTTCGTCGAGGCTCTCATCGTTGTGGCCGAACTGGATCATGACGATGTCGCCAGCGTAGCCGGCCAGCAGCAGGTCGTTGATGCGGCCTTCTGCGTAGGCGTTGCGGAAAGAACGTCCACCCATGGAATAATTGATCACCCTGACCTTGGCCGGATCGAACAGCTGGTCGAACATCTGGCCCCAGCCGCTCATCGGCGCTTCGTCGAAGGTATACGATTTGACGGTGGAGTCGCCCAGCGTGTAAATCGCCGGCAGCACGCCGGCCGGGCGCTGTTGCGCCGGGATAGGTGTCAGCACGATCTGCGACAGGCCGACGGGCACCCCGGCTTTTTTCGGTTCCACCTCGATGTCGATGAAGTCGCGCCCGTTCACGTAGCGGTATGACCAGTCGCGGCCCACGGCGCGCATCAGGGTTTTATTGGGCAGCAGGCTGGCGGCGTCCCAGAACACCGGCGTGAGCAGGCGGCTGGTCTGCATGCCGCTGATCGACACCGTGGTGTCGGCAGCGTCCGAGGTGGTGCGCACGCTGATGGCGTAGGCGCCCGGAGCAGCCTTGATGCGGAAGGTCATGCCGTAGTGGTTGTAATGGTCGCTGCCGGCCGCAGGATCGAGCGTTTTTTCGGTGATGACGTAACCGCTGTCGGTGCGCTCGATGCTGTCAAGGTGGACCGGACGGGCCGGCAGGGCGCCGGTCTGCTGGACAAAGCCGTAGCCGGTATCGGCGTTGTAGCGCGGCGCGCCGCTGGCGCTCCACTGCACGGCAACCGTGCCGGCAGCAGGGCTGCTGTGGCGGCTGAAATCGTAGCGCTGTACTTTTTCCGGGGTGCTGGGCTGAGCGGCAGCCTGGCTTGGCAGTCCTGGCAATAGCGCCAACCACAGGCTGGCCATGGCGCCGAGGGTAGTGTATTTCATGTGTCTCCTGCTTTTGAATACTGTTTTAATGGAGCTGCCGGACTTCTTTTAGCCCGTAAGAATGGCTTAAAATGGCTGATCAGGCAATATCTATAAGTTCACGAGGAGACAAAAATAATGCGGCGTTCACACGCTTTGCAGCTGCTGGCCATGACAGCGCTGCTACCCCTGGCTGCTTTGGCCACTTCCGCTTTCGCCGCCACGGCTGTCAAACCGAATGCGCGCATGGAACCGATCAAGCGCAGCGAGATAGAACAGATTGAAGCCGATGCCCCGGTGCGCCTCAGCGGCGCTGCTGCTGCGGATACTTACGTGGAAGCGCGTCTGCGCCCGCTCGCGGGCAGTGCTGGCGAAGGCAGGCTATACGTCGTTGGGCGTTACCAGGACGCCGGCAACTGGTATGGCGCAGGCATCAACTTCCAGCCGGCCAGCGGCCGCATGCAGGTGGAAATCGTGCGCATGCAGGACGGCCGGCGCACGCGCCTGAAACAGTTCAATCGCGCGGCGCCGGCCGATGCGCGCTTCCAGACCGTGCGCCTGGAAATGGCGGGGCCAATCCTGACCGTCTATCTGAACGGCGAACGCATCACCAGCGTGACCGACGACGTGCTGGCGCTGCCCGGACAATACGGCATCGTCGCCGAGGGCAGGGCGTTCGAGGCATCCCGCCCGGTCAGCGGCAGCGCCCTCGACAAGCCGGCGCGGCTGGCCCTGGCGCGTGCGCCGCACAGCGTTCAACTGTCGGTGGGCGACGCCGCCTTGCAACTGCCGGTGAGTGCGCTGGGGCCGTACCGCCCTGGCAGCGCCGCTGCCAGCCCGGTACAACAGCCGGGCGGCTTTGTCACCCCGAGCGCTTTGCAGGATGCAGCCGGCGCGGCATCAAGCAATGGCGCCCCGGTGCTGCGTTTCAGCGCCGCCGCCGCCCACCCCGAGCTGCTGCAGGTGCAGGTGGCCGATGGCGCGCTGCGCCTGACGCCACGCGCCGCCGGCGCCACCACGGTTACGCTCACCGGTGTGGATGACGCGAATGTGCAAGCGGTGCTGGAGGTGCGGATTGCCGCCGCCCGCGTCGTGCAGGAAGGGAAAAATATCAGCCTGGCCGGCAAGGTGGCGCCGGCGCCGGGCGAGCGCAATGTGCCGGCTGACACGCCGCTGCGCCTGCGCTTCGACAGCGCCCCCACGCTGGGTGCTTCCGGTGGCGCCATCCGCGTGTATCGCCAGCGCGACGGTGCACTGGTCGATACCATCCGCGCCAGCGGCGAATCCGACCTGCTCGGTTATGCCGGCCAGCCGGTGCGGCGTGCGCTGCGCCTGCAGCCGATCGCCATCGAAGGCGAACAGGCGATCATCCACCTGCACAGCGACCGCCTGCAACCGGGCCAGGACTACCAGGTGACGGTCGATGACGGCGTCTTGCAGGGCACTGTGGGCGGCCGGCCGTTTGCCGGTGTGAGCAAGGCGCAGGGCTGGCGCTTCAGCACGCGCGCCAGCGCGCCGCAGGGTGCGCACTGGGTGGTCGATGACGATGGCGTGGCCGACTTCCGCACGGTGCAGGGCGCGCTCAACCACGCCATGCAGCACACCGCGCGCACGGCGCCGGTGACGGTGGAGATTCGCAACGGCCGCTACCAGGAGCAGTTGTACCTGCGCGCCAAGGACAACCTGACACTGCGCGGCCAGAGCCGCGATGGCGTGGTGATCGATGCGCTCAATGGCGACGGCCTCAATCCCGGCTCCGGCACGGGGCAGAATGCGCAGTCGCCGGGCATCACCGGCGGGCGCGCCATCTTCCTGATCGAGGATGCCGACATGATCACCCTCGACACGCTCACGCTGCGCAACAGTACCCTGCGCGACTCCCCCAACGGCGGCCAGGCTGAAGCGATCTTCTTCAACAGCGAGGGCCGGCTGGTGGCAAAAAACGCCAGCTTCTTCAGCGAACAGGATACGGTGCAGGTGCGCGGCTATGCCTGGTTTTACCGCACGCTGGTGGCCGGCAATGTGGACTTCATCTGGGGGAATAACCGCGCCGCCCTGTTCGAGGACAGCGAACTGCGTAGCATAGGCGACAGCGCCAAAGGTAAGGGCGGCGGCTACCTGCTGCAGGCGCGCACGCAGTCTGCCGGCGACCGTGGCTTCATGTTCGTCAACAGCAGCCTCACACATGGTCCGGGCCCCACCGGCAACGACATCCCGGCCGGCGCCACCTGGCTGGCGCGCAGTCCCGGCTACGCCACCACCTGGGACCACGTGGCGTTCATCAACTGCCGCATGGGGCCGCACATTGCGCCAGCCGGCTGGGCCGGTCCCGTCACCGCCAAACAGCCGGCGCCCAATCCGGCGCAGGCCACGGCGCTGGCGGGCTGGCGCGAGTACGGCACCATGGACCTCGCCGGCCAGCCGCTGGATCTGAGCCGGCGCGTGCATGGCGGCGTGCTCACGGCGGAGCAGGCGGCAGCGGCGTATGGTTCGCGTGCGCAGTTCTTTGCGGGTTTTAATGGGGGGCAGGGCTGGAATCCTGTGCCCTGAACCTGCGCCTTAGCCAGCGTATCGGCGCCCCCACCAGCGGCAGTTTTTGCAGCAGTTCTTCGGCGGCGTCCCAGTAGTCGCGGTGTTCGGCCACCAGGCCGTCGGCGTTAAAGTGCAGATGGCTGCCGCCTTCCACCTGGTAGCTGGTGCCGCGCAGGATGAACACGAAGCGCCAGGTGACAAACGCCTGGTCGCCCTGCTCGATGCGCTCGCCGATGATGAAACGCGGCTGTTCGGTGCTGGCAAACATATGGCGAAAAATGTTCTCGATGGCGGCCACGCCCTGGACGTCGTTGAAGGGATCGCGAAAGCGCGCGTCGGCGGCGTAAAAGTCGCCGACCCGGCCCAGGTTCTGCGGGGTGATGCCGGCATACCATGCCAGCAGAGGATCGAGTACCGTCATTGCTGCTCCGCTAAATTGGCCATCATGGCAAAGCGCAGCCGGTAGGGCAGCAGGCGCGCCAGTTTTACCAGCCAGGTAAACCGCTTGGGAAAATGGATTTCAAACGCCCCGGCCCCCAGGCCACGGCGGATCGCCTGCGCCGCCGCCTGCGGCGTTTGCAGGGCCGGCATGCTGAAAGTATTCTTGGCCGTCAGCGCGGTTTGCACAAAGCCCGGGTTGATCAGGTAGACGTTCAGTCCGCGCGGGTGCAGATCGACATACAGCAGCTCCGCCAGGTTGATCAGCGCAGCCTTGCTGGGACCATACACGCTGGCATTGGGCAGCCCCAGGTAGCCAGCCACGCTGGCGACGATGGCAATGCCGCCGCTGCCGCGCGCCAGCATATCGGGCAGCACGGTCGCCAGACCCGTGTACACGCTGCCCAGGTTGACGGCCAGCGTGCGCGCCGCGCTCTCCGCGCTCACTTGCCAGCTGCGTTCGGGCTGGTAGTCAGCGGCGCAGAATACGATCAGGTCCACCCCGCCCAGTTGCGCGCACAGCTCCGCATGGCGCTGGCCCCAGGCCTGCTGGTCGAGGATGTCGAACGGCGCCACCACGGCGTGCGCATGGCCGGCTACCGCCGCCTGCAGCCGGTCGGCACGCCGCGCCGATACGGCCACCCGTGCACCGGCGTCCAGCAGTTCGACCGCTAGCGCCGCGCCGATGCCGCTGGAGGCGCCGATCAGCCATACGCGCTGGCCCTGCCAGTTGTCGATGCGCCGGTTGAGAGAGGCGATCAGGGAGCGCATGCCCGCCTCCGGAATGTCAGTGTGACCTGGCCCAGCTCCACCCCGAACTTGCTCATGCTGGCGCGGTTGATCATGGTGCACTCGTCGATCAGAAACATCCAGTCGTCAAACTGCATGGCGTAGGTGGTGCCATCGACCGGCAGCATCAGCGTGTATTGCCAGCGCAGCGCATTGCCAGCCACTTCGCCCGTGGCCTCGCCGCGCACGTCGTCGGCGCGGCCGGTCCATTTGCCGTCGGCGCCGCGGCTCAGCCGCCATACGCGGCGCTCGGTGCTGCCATCGTCGTAGCGGAAGCGCTCATCGAGGGTGAATGCCTGCTCGTTGCCGCTGCCGGTAATGGTGACGTGGAAGCGCTTGACCACTTCGCCATTACGGCGCTGGAACATGCCCCAGGCATCGGTAGTGCCTTCGAAGTAGCGCACCACGTCCAGCGTTGGCTGGACGTTCTTGTAATGCTGGACTTCGGGCGCGGCGCAGCCGGTCATGGCGCCGGCGAGTGTGGCCGCCAGCGCAACAGATAACAGCAGTTTTTTCATGGCGAACTCCGTGGCAGGGGGGATAGGGCGGAAAAAGTCTGGCGCCGCGTGAGCGCGGCCAGCGCCAGCAGTTTTAATAGGCAAGGCGCCACCGCATAGGTGAGCGTGAGCGCATGGCCGGCGCTTTCCGGCGCAGCGGTGGCGGCTGCGCCGGGCTGATAGCCGAGCCAGGCCAGCAGCGGCAGGGCCAGCCCGGACAGCGCCAGCGCCAGCTTGCCCAATAGTGTGAGCACGCCGTAGTAGGCGCCGGCAGCGTCTTCTTGTTCGATCAGCTGCGCCAGCACCACCGGCGGCAGCGCCAGATCGGCGCCCAGTGCGGCGCCGGCGGCGATGCACACGGCCAGGTAAGGCCACACATCGCCGGGACCGAGCAGCGCGGCGCCGGCAAAACCGGCAATCGCCAGCGCCATGCCCAGGCGCCAGCAGGCGACTGCACCGATGCGCGCTGCCAGCGCGGTCCACAACGGCAGGCCGCAGGCGGCAGCGGCAAAGTAGCTGGCTAAAAACATGCCGGCCATCGCCGGCGCCTGCAGGCGGTCGTTAATGAAGAACAGCGCCAGCGTGGCCGGCAGCGACACCGACAGGGCGTTGATGAAGTAGGGCGTCAGCAACTGGTGAAAGCGGCGGTTGGCGCTGACCTGGCGCAGCGTGGTGCGCCAGCCGGCGGCGGCTTGCACAGGGCGTGGCCAGGGCGGCGCCCAGCGCAGCAGTGCTGCCATGCCGGCCAGCAGCAGCACGGCAAACAGGGCGCTGAACAGCATCATGTTGGTGGGCACCTGCGCGGCATCGCCGTTCATGATGACGGACGGGATCACGCTGGCCAGCATCACGCCGAGCAGGCCGGCGCCTTCGCGCCAGCCGGCGGCTGACAACAGCGGCGCCGCGTTGGGCGCTGCGTTGCCCAGGCGTGCACCCCAGGCCAGGTAGGCGATATTGAGCATGCTGTGCGCCGTGTAGACGAGCACCAGCATCAGCGCCAGCCACCAGCCGCTGGCAACGCCGGCCATCGGCGGCAGCCACAGACCGGCAAACGACAGCGCCAGAAGGATCGCCCCGCCTGTCATCCAGCGCGTCAATGCGGCGCCGTTGCTGCTGTTACCGCGCAGGCGGTCGATGGCATGGCCCAGCAACGGGTCCTGCACGGTATCGACCAGGCGCGCGGCAAACAAGATCCAGCCCAGCGCTGCCAGCGGCAGCGCGTGCACCGACGAATAATAAGCGGGCACCTGCACGTAGACCGGCAGCGCCGACATGGCCAGCGGCAGTCCTAGCAGGCCGTAGGCGGCGTAGCGCGCTTTCATTTGCCCTGATCCTGGCCCAGCAACTGGCGGCGCAAGCCCTGGTCGCGCGTGCTTGGGGCCAGCCAGATGTCGAAGAAGGCCCGCGCCAGCGCCAGGTCGTCGATATCGGCCAGCAGCTTGTCGGCGCTGTACAGGCGCATGCCGCGCTCGGGCACGTAGACGCCAATCAGCTGGTCGCCCTCGGCGACGTCGATAAAGGCGCTACGCAAGGTGCTTTCCCAGCGCGCCAGCGTGGCGGCATCGACGGCGCTGCCACGGATGCGACGGATTTCATCGATGCTGGTATCGACCAGCCGCTCGCGGCTGATGCTGCGCTGGTAGCGCAGTTCCAGTGCAAATGGGCGCTCGGGCTGGAAAGGCCGCTGCTGCGCCCACAGCGTGGCGTGATAGATGCGAAAGCCGAGAAAGCGCAATTCGCCGCTGCCGAGCGCCTGCGCCTGTGGCAGTTCATCGCGCCAGCTGGTCGCGTGGCTGGCGCCGGCCGCGGCCAGCAGCAGGCAGCACAGCATCAGCTTATGCAGCAGCTTATGTAGCAACTTATGCAGGATGTGAGCGGACCGCATGGCTTCAGTCCTTCCTGAGCAGGAATTGGACGACATCGGTGCGCCCCTCGTCGAAAGCGGCTTCGCAATAGGCGAAATACATATGCCAGATACGCATGAATGCCTGGTCATAGCCCAACTGGTCGATGGCCGGGCGTTCGTTGCGGCAGGCGGCGTCCCAGCGGCGCAGGGTTTCGGCGTAATCGCGGCCAAACGCGTAGCGGTCCTGCGTCTGCAGGCCGGCGCGGGCGGCGTGCTGCTCGAAGCGCTCGACGCTGGGCAGCATCCCGCCGGGGAAAATATACTGCTGGATGAAGTCGGCGCTGCTGCGGTAGCGCGGGAAGAATTGTTCACCGATGGTGATCGACTGCACCAGCGCCTGGCCGCCCGGCGCCAGGCGTGCTGCCACGGTGCTGAAGTATTCAGGCCAGTAGCGCTCGCCCACCGCTTCAAACATTTCGATCGAGACCACGGCGTCGTACTGGCCGGACAGGTCGCGGTAATCGCACAGTTCGAGCTGGGCCAGGTTGTCCAGTCCCATTGCGCTGGTGCGGGCGCGCGCCACCGCCAGCTGCGACGGTGAAATCGTCACCCCGTGCACGGCGATGCCCTGTTGCGCAGCGTGCACCGCAAATCCGCCCCAGCCGCAGCCGATTTCCAGCACGCGCTGGCCGGGGCGCAGTTGCAGCGTGTCGATGATGCGCTGGTATTTGCGTTGCTGCGCCTGTTCCAGCGGCGTGCTGTAATCGCCGTCGAAGATCGCGCTTGAATAAGTCCAGCTGGGATCGAGCCACAACTGGTAGAAATCGTTGCCGATATCGTAGTGGGCATGGATATTGCGCTCGCTGCCCTTGCGGCTGTTGGGCCGCAGCCAGTGGCGCAGCCGGTACCAGCAGCGCGCCAGCGCGCCGCCAAACAGCATCTGGTCCAGCGCCGCCTCGTTGCGCAGGGCCAGGCGCAGCAGCGCGGTCAGGTCCGGCGTATCGACCCAGCCGGCAGCCCAGGCTTCGGCAAAACCGATGTCGCCGGCGCGCAGTATGCGCTGGCAGGCGCGCCAGTCGTGCACCTGCAGCGTGGCCCCCAGCGTCGAGTGGGCGTCGCCAAACACCATGCGCGTGTGGTCGGGCGTGATCATTTCCAGGTGACCGTGGCGCATTTGCGCCAGCAGCCGCAGGAACATGCGCGCGCCTTCCGGCGGCGCCAGCGATGGGTTGGACAAAGTGGTGGTCATCGGGCGCTCTCCTGGTGGATGGTGGTGTCGGGTTGCCGGGCGGGCGGCTTGCGGAAAAACGGCACGCCCTTGCGCCACAGGCGCAGGGCTTGCCAGTGAATGCGGGCGACGATGGCAAAGCCGAGCAGCGGATAGCGCAGCAGGGCGCGCAGCACGGCGCCGTCGGTCAGCGGCTGCGGGTGGCCGGCCACTGCAGTTTTCAGCAGCAGGCCGTCGGCGTCGTGGTAATCGATGTTGATGCAGTGGGCGCCGCTACCGAGGCGAAAGCGGAAGCGGTACTCGCCCTGCACCTGGCAGAATGGCGAGACATGCAGCTGCTTGCCGGCGCTGGCGTTGGCATTGGCGTTATCTGTAGTAAGCGACAGCAGGTAGCGATGGGTTTCGCCAAACGTGCTGTTGACTTCCGCCAGCACCGCGCACAGGCGCCCGGCGCTGTCGTAGCACTGCCAGAAGCTGACCGGGTTGAAGACATAGCCTAATACGCGCGGAAACGTCTGCAGCCAGATCTCGCCATCGGCGGCAATGCCGTGCTGGCGCAGCAGGGCGCGCATCCACGCGTCCAGGCTGGAGCCGTCGCGCGGACCATAATCGCGGCTGCGCACCGACAGCGGACGCCAGCGGTCGATGCCGAACCAGCGGCTGTTGGCGGCGTCGAGCCGCGCCAGGTTCAGCCGCACATAGCAGACCGGGTAGGTAAAGCGGTTGTGCGCGGGACGCAGGCGCTCGTGCACCACCTGCCCATGCACGAGTTGTGCGGCGATGCTCATGGCAGCACCGTCCATGCCGGCGCCACGCCAAAAGCCTGGGCGATGCGCAGCGCCGATTTCAGGCCGTCTTCATGGAAACCATAACCGGTCCAGGCGCCGGCATACCAGACGCCATCCTTGCCCTGGATCTGCGGCAGCTGCTGCTGCGTGGTGATGGTGGCCTGGTCGAGGATCGGATGGTCGTAATCGAAGCTGGCCAGCACCGTGTGCGGCGCCGGCGGCGTGGGCGGATTGAGCGTGACCAGCACGGGCGTATTGAACGGCAGCGCCTGCAATTGGTTGAGCCAGTAAGTCACGCACACGGGGCGCTGGTTGTCGGCGCCCTGGCTGGACAGGTAGTTCCAGGCCGACCACACCTTGCGCCGGCGCGGCATCAGCGTGGCGTCGGTATGCAGCCAGGCCTTGTTGGGCTGGTAGCGCACGCCGCCAATGATGGCGCGCTCGGTGACGTTGGCGTCCGCCAGCAGGGCCAGCGTGTCCGGCGCGTGGGTGGCAAACACCACCGCATCAAACACTTCCTCGCCGGCGGCGCTGCTGACCACCAGCTTGCCCTGCTGGCGGCGCACCGAGCGCACCGCGCTATGCAGGCGGCAGTCGGGCAGGGTGGCGGCGATCTTCTCCACGTAGCAGCGCGAGCCGCCGCTGACGGTGCGCCATTGCGGTCGGTCGTTGACCTGCAACAGCGCGTGGTTCAGGCAGAAGCGCAGGAAAGTCGCAGCCGGGAAGGCCAGGATATCGTTCGGTGCGCTGGACCAGATGGCGGCCGCCATCGGCAGCAGGTAGTCGTCGCGGAAGCGCGCGCCATAGCCATGCTGGCGCAGCAGCTGGCCCAGCGTCAGCGTGGTGTTGCTGGCCTGTTGCAGGTAGGCGTTGGCGTGGCGGTTGAAGTGCAGGATGTCCTTGACCATGCCCAGGAAGGAGGGCGAGAACAGGTGCGAGCGCTGGGCGAACACGGTATCGAGATTGGTGCCGGCCCATTCGGTGGCGCCATCGTTGACCGAGACGCCAAACGACATGTCGCTGGCAATGCTGGCCACGCCGAGTTCGGCGAACAGCGCGATCAGGTTGGGATAGGTGCGCTCGTTAAACACCAGGAAGCCGGTATCGACGCCACAGGTTTTGCCTTCGAGGGTAACGTCAACCGTGTTACTGTGGCCGCCCAGGTAGGCGCCGGCCTCGAACAGCACCACATCATGCTGGCGCTGGAGGAAGTAGGCGCTGGCCAGGCCGGAGATGCCGGCGCCGATGACAGCGATGCGTTGTCGTGTTGGTGTCATGTCTGATTATCTTGGTCAAATTTGCACAGAAGAGTTAACTCATCAGTACCTGCGTGATAATATTACTACCAACGGATCAGAAACGCTACTGATTAGTAGCGAAATTTAACTCATGAGTATTTTTCCAAAATTAAGCTTTAAAAATCAGGCATTTAAGCTGCGCGAGCAGGCAATCCTCGATGTCACGACGGTTGTGCTCAGTAGTAAGGGCTATGATTTGATGACCATGGACGACGTGGCTGGCGCGGTCGGCATCTCCAAACCGAGCCTGTACAAGCATTTCAAATCGAAGGAAGAGCTGGTGGGGCAGGCGCTGATCCGCCTGCTCGATGACGCGCTGGCCTATGTGGCGGCGCTCGACCCGCAACTGGGGCCGCTGCAAAAATTGTCGGCGCTGCTCGAGTGGGCGCTGCGCGTGCGGCTCGGTGGCGGCCTGCCGTTCTTGCCGTCCACCAGTCCCCAGGTGCGCGAGATGTTGATGCGTAATCTGGGCTACATGCTCAAGGTGCGCAAGCTCAATCGCCAGCTCGAGGCGCTGGTGGCGCAGGCGCAGGAGCAGGGGCTGCTCAGCCGTGAACTGCCGGTCGATGTGATTTTATTCAGCTACTATGCGCGCACCTGCGATCCGGCGGTCGAGTACCTGCAGCAGTACAGCAAAATGGCGACCGACGATATCGTGCGCCACATGCTCAAGGTGGCGTTTGAAGGGTTGCGCTGACTAGACTGTGTTCAGTCCTTTGGCTGGGCAGCCTTGCTCTTGCCACCCAGCAGGCGGTCCTTGGTGCTGAGCAGTTTCTGCACCTTGGCGCCCATCTTCATCAGCTGCGCCAGCGATTCCGGCGACAGGTGCTGCATCTCCTCGAACCAGGTATTGGCCAGGTCCACCAGCTGGTACATTTCGCGCATGCGCTGCTGCGCATAGCGGTCGCCCGGTTCGCTGGTGGGCGCCATCAGCGATTCGCGCAGCACAGTCAACGTGGGCGCCACTTCGCGCCGGCGCCGCTCGGCGGCCACCACCTTGAAAATCTGCCAGACATCCCCCAGCGATGAAAAATACTCGCGCCGGTCGCCGGCCACGCGGGTCTGGCGTATCAGGCCCCATCCCTGCAGTTCCTTCAGGCCGATGCTGACGTTCGAGCGCGAAAAAGTCAGGTGTTCGGCAATCTCGTCGGCATGCAGCGCCTGCTCGGAGACGAACAGCAGCGCATACACCTGGCCCACCGTGCGGTTAAAACCCCAGCGGCTGCCCATCTCGCCGAAATGGCTGATGAAGCTGTGCGCCAGCGGCGTCATCTGGAAATTCTGGGTGGTCATGGCAGGCGGTCCCGGTAAAAAAATTGATACACATCATGGTTTCGCCGTATTATACTAAAAATCGAATTTACAAAAAATTCTGAAAATTCAGTAATTACAAGATTGGTGTTTGCCGTGCCTCAGCTTCCGAGTCTCCGTTTTCCTGCCTTTGCCGTTCCCCGTTTTGCCGCGCTGGTGCAAGGCGCCGCCGCCCTGGTCTGGGTGCCGCAGGCGGCGCTGCTGGCGTGGACCATTGAACAGATGCGCGCTGGTGCGTCATGGCGCGCAGCGCTGGCGCCTGCCGCCGCCATCCTGCTACTGGGCGTAGTGCGTGCTCTGGCCGAAGCGTGGGGCGTGCGCACCGTGTATGCAGCGGCGCGCAGCCACCTGTCGCAACTGCGCGCGTTGGCGGCGGCAGCGCTGGCGCGCCGTTCGCCGCTCGACCGCGAACGCGCCCGCTCGGGCCAGGCCGCCAGTGCGCTGGCCGAGCAGGCCGAAGCTGTGGTGCCCTACCTGGTGCGCTTCCAGCCGGCGCGCTGGAAGGGCGTGCTGGCGCCGCTGGCTATCATCGCTGCGGTGGCGCCGCTGTCGTGGGTGGCGGCGCTGATCCTGCTGGTCGCCGCGCCGTTGATTCCCGTCTTTATGGCGCTGGTGGGCATGGGCGCCCAGGCAGCCAGCCGCGCGCAGATGGTGGAAATGGGCGGCATGAACGCTTTTTTGCTCGACCGCCTGCGCGGATTGGCCACGCTGCGCGCCCTGAGCGCGGTGGACGCCAGCGCTGACAGGCTTCAAGCGAGCGCGCAATCGCTGCGCCGGCGCACCATGGCCGTGCTGCGCATCGCCTTTTTATCGTCGGCCGTGCTCGAACTGTTTTCGGCACTCGGCGTGGCGATGATGGCCGTGTACATCGGCTTTTCCCTGCTTGGCAAGCTCGATTTCGGCGCCTGGGGCAATCAGCTCACGCTGGGCCAGGGCTTGTTCATCCTGCTGCTGGCGCCGGCCTTCTTCGAGCCGCTGCGCGAGCTGGCGGCCGTGTGGCATGACAAGGCAGCCGGCGAAGCGGGGCTGGCGGGCCTGCAGGCATTGGCGGCACCGGGTGTGATGGTGGTTGGGGGGACTGCCATGGCCGATGCGGATGTTTCGGGCACGCCGCCGGACATCGCCATCAGCCAGTTGCATTTTGCCCATGCCGGCGAGCACCCCGTGTTCGACGACTTTTCACTGCATGTTCGCGCCGGCGAGCATGTGGCGTTGCTGGGCCCCAGCGGCGCCGGCAAAAGCACCTTGCTGGCGCTGCTGGCCGGGCTGCTGCCAGCCACTGGCGGCGCCATCCACATCGGCGGCGTGGCCTTGGGCGAGGCCAGCGCCGCCGCGCTGCGCCAGCGCATGGCCTGGATGGGGCAGCGCCCGCACGTATTCGCTGCTCCGGTCGCGCACAACATCACGCTGGGGCGGGAAGGGCAGTCTGCCACCGCTGATGCAGTGGCAGTCACCCAGGCTTTGCGCCAGGCCGGCCTGGCTGACGTGGCGCAGGCGGGTGCGCAGGTAGTGCTTGGCGATGGCGGCCATGGCCTGTCCGGCGGCGAGGCCGCGCGCCTCGCGCTGGCGCGGGCGGCGTACTGGCCGCAGGCCGATTTGCTGCTGGTCGATGAACCCACGGCCCACCTGGACAGCGAAACCGCCGCGCGCGTGACAGATGCTTTGCTGGCGCTGGCCGAGGGCAAGACCATGCTGGTGGCCACCCACGACAGGGTGCTGGCCGCGCGTCTGCAGCGGCGCGTTTATCTGGGGATGGAAATGGGCGAGACGAGGAAAAGCGCATGAAGCATTTGTTCTCATCCTGTCCCGCCTTGCGCCAGCTGTTGCTGACGCAACCGGCGCGCCTGCTGCTGGGCGCCTTGCTGGCGGCGCTGACCACGCTGGCCGGTATCGCCTTGCTCGGCCTGTCCGGCTGGTTCATCAGCGCCA
Source organism: Duganella sp. (assembly GCA_040508275.1). Lineage (GTDB taxonomy): Bacteria > Pseudomonadota > Gammaproteobacteria > Burkholderiales > Burkholderiaceae_D > Rugamonas. Next base: position 15,056 of record JBEVNE010000402.1, on the reverse strand, counting down.
CCGCCATCGCCGGCATGCATAGCGCCACCGCATTCCTGTTCGACGTGTTCGCGCCATCGGCCGGCATCCGCTTGCTGGCGCTGGGCCGCACCGGCGCCCGCTATGCTGAACGCCTGGTCACCCACGACGCCACCTTTGGCGCGCTGGCCGCGTTGCGCGTACGGCTGTTCCGTGGCTGGTCGCTGCCCGACGCCGCCAGCCGCCTGCTGCGCAGCCCGGCCAAGCTGCTGTTCCGCCTGACCGTCGATATCGACGCGCTGGAATCGCTGTACCTGCGCCTGCTGGTGCCCGCCGCCACGGCCTTGTTCGCGGCGTTGCTGGCGGGCGTTGGGATCGGCCTGGTGCAATGGCAGCTGGGGCTGGCGACGGCGTTGTGGCTGCTGGCCTGCGGGAGCGCCATCAGTTGCTGGCTGCTGCGCGCGGCGCTGCGCCCCGGCATTGCCCGCGCCCGCGCCGTCGAAGCCTTGCGCAGCGGCGCCATCGACCTGGTGGCCGGCCAGACCGAATTGCTGATGGCCGGACAGATTGAACGCCAGCGCCAGGTGCTGGCGCGCGCCGACCACGCGCTGGCGCGGGCCGACCTGGCGTTGCTGCGCCTCGACGTGCGCGCCGGCGCCGCCTTCACGATTGCCGCCAGCGTCACCCTGTGCGCCGTGCTGCTGGCGGCCGCCGTGCTGGTTGACACGCAGGCGCTGCCGGTGCCGCTGGCGGCGCTGGCCATCCTGGTGGCGCTGGCGGCGATGGAACCGTTTGCGGGGTTGCGGCGCGGCGCGCTGGAAGCAGGGCGGCTGTGGCTGGCCATGCGCAGGCTCGGTGCGCCGCTGGAGCAAGGGCTGGCTGCGGCCGTACCTCAACAAGCGCTGGATGAAACCGATATCGGCGCCATCCACCTGAATCAAGTCAGCGCTGCCCACGGCGGCGCGCGTACGCCGCTGCTGCACGTGGGCGACTTGCATATCGGCTTTGGTGAACGGGTGGCGCTGATCGGCGCCAGCGGCGCCGGCAAATCGACGCTGCTGGCCGTGCTGGCCGGTGAGCTGGCGCCCTTGCAGGGCAGCGTGCAGGCGCAGCGCGCCTGCCTGTTCACCCAGCGCACCGAACTGTTTCAGGACAGCCTGCGCGACAACCTGCGTCTGGCCGATCCCGGCGCCAGCGACGAGCGGCTGTGGCAGGCGCTGGAAGACGCCGGGCTGGCTGCCGAAGTACGCGCCTTGCGCCATGGCCTGGACACGCTGCTGGGCGAGGGCGGGCTCGGTTTGTCGGGCGGCCAGGCGCGGCGGCTGGCGCTGGCGCGGCTGTTCCTGCACCACGCCCCGCTATGGCTGCTGGACGAAGCCACCGAGGCGCTCGACGCCGCCACCGCGCACGACGTGCTGCGCCGCCTGCGCGCGCATGCGAACGGGCGCACGGTGGTCATCGCCACCCACCTGCAACGCGAAGCCGCACTGGCCGACCGCCTGATCACCGTCCGCGACGGCGGCATCGCTGGCGACGTGCGGCGCGGCAGCAGCGCCTTCAACGCTGCGCTGGACGGCCTGCGCACGGATTCCGAACCAATATCATCATCGTAAAGGACAGCAAGGAAAATCATGGACCTCGATATCGTTGCATTATCACGGCTGCAGTTCGCACTGACTGCGCTCTACCACTTTTTATTCGTGCCGCTGACCATCGGCCTGTCGATCATCCTCGCCATCATGGAGACGGTATATGTCATGACCGGCCGCACCATCTGGCGCGACATGGTCAAGTTCTGGGGTGTTTTATTCGGCATTAACTTTGCCATGGGCGTGGCCACCGGCATTGTCATGGAATTCCAGTTTGGCATGAACTGGAGCTATTACAGCCACTATGTCGGCGATATCTTCGGCGCACCGCTGGCAATCGAAGGTCTGATGGCCTTCTTCCTTGAAGCGACCTTTGTCGGCCTGTTCTTCTTTGGCTGGGACAAGCTGTCGCAGCGCGCCCACCTGATGGTGACCTGGCTGGTGGCGCTGGGCTCCAACCTGTCGGCGCTGTGGATACTGATCGCCAACGGCTGGATGCAGAATCCGGTCGGCGCCGCCCTCAATCCGCAAACCATGCGCATGGAGGTGACCGACTTTGGCGCCGTGCTGGCCAACCCGGTGGCGCAAGCCAAGTTCGTGCACACGGTATCGGCCGGCTACACGGTGGCCGCCATCTTCGTGCTCGGCATCTCGGCCTGGTACCTGCTCAAGGGACGCCACGTGGCGCTGGCCAAGCGCTCGATGACGGTGGCCGCCTCGTTCGGCCTGGCCGCCTCGCTGTCGGTGGCGGTGCTCGGTGACGAAAGCGGCTACCAGTCGTCGGAGCACCAGAAAATGAAGCTGGCCGCCATCGAAGCCATGTGGACCACCGAACCTGCTCCCGCTGCCTTCACTGCTGTTGGCTTCCCGGACCAGCAGGCGCGCGAGACCCACTACGCGCTGCATATTCCGATGGTGATGGGCCTGATCGGCACGCGCTCGCTCACCAGGGAAATTCCCGGTATCGCCGAGCTGGTACAGCAGGCCGAGGGCACCATACGGGAAGGCATTGTCGCTTACGATGCGCTGCAAACAATCCGCAGCGTGGCGCCTGGCGCCCCCATGCCGCCGCAGGCCAAGGCGCTGTTTGAAGAGAAGGGGCAGGCGCTCGGCTATGCACTGCTGCTCAAACGCTACGTCGACGATCCGCGCCAGGCCACGCCGCAGCAGATCCGCCAGGCCGCTGAGGATACCGTGCCGCCGGTGGCGCCGCTGTTCTGGTCCTTCCGCATCATGGTCGGCCTGGGCATGTTCTTCATCGCCCTGACAGCGATCTTTTTCGTGCTGTCGGTGCGCCATGCGCTGGACCGCCACCGCTGGCTGCTCAAGCTGGCCGTGTGCGCGATTCCGCTGCCGTGGGTGGCCGCCGAAGCCGGCTGGATTGTCGCCGAACTGGGCCGCCAGCCGTGGGTGATCGAAGGCGTGCTGCCGACGGCCATGGCGGTGTCGCACCTGGGCGTGACCACCTTGCTGATCACCATCGCCGGCTTTGCCGCCATCTACACGGTGCTGCTGGTGATAGAAATGAAGCTGATGCTCAAGGCCATCCGCAAGGGCCCGGAGCTGAGCGGAGAAACAAGCGCCACCACACACGCCACGCGCGCCATCCCAACCCATACTGCTGAAGGAGCACTGGCATGATTCTGCATGAATTACTATCGTATGAAACCCTGCGCCTGATCTGGTGGGTGCTGCTTGGCGTGCTGCTGATCGGTTTTGCGCTGACCGACGGCTTCGATCTTGGCGTCGGCATGCTGCTGCCGTTTGCCGGCCAGACCGATCTGGAACGGCGCGTGATCATCAACAGCATCGGCCCGGTGTGGGAGGGCAACCAGGTCTGGCTGATCCTTGGCGGCGGCGCCATCTTTGCCGCCTGGCCGCAGCTGTATGCAGTATCGTTTTCGGGCTTCTACCTGGCCATGTTCGTCATCCTGGTGGCGCTGATCGTGCGCCCGGTGGCCTTTAAATTCCGTAGCAAGCGCGAAGATGCGCGCTGGCGCGCCCGCTGGGATGCGGCGCTGTTCGTCGGCGGCGCCGTGCCTGCGCTGATCTTTGGCGTGGCGGTCGGCAATGTGCTGCAGGGCGTGCCTTTCCGCTTCAGCTACGATATGCACATTCTTTACGAGGGCACGTTCTTCGACCTGCTCAATCCGTTTGCGCTGCTGTGCGGACTGGTGTCGGTGGCCATGCTGGTCATGCATGGCGCCAGCTGGCTGCAACTGAAGACCGAAGGCGCCGTGGCCGAGCGGGCGCGCCGCTACGGCAGCGTTGCCGCCGTGGTGACCGTGCTGCTGTATGCGCTGGCCGGCCTGGTGCTGTGGCAGGCGGTCGACGGCTACCGCATCACCAGTGCGGTGGTGACCGATGGTCCGTCCAATCCCTTGTTCAAAACCGCTGCGGTGCAGGGCGGGGCATGGTTTGCCAATTATGCTGCGCATCCCTGGACCCTGGCTGCACCCGCACTGGGACTGCTGTTTCCGCTGCTGGCGCTGGCCATGCTGCGCCTGCGCCGCGCCGTGCCCGCCCTGCTGGCCAGCGGCGCGGCGATTAGCGGCATCATCCTCAGCGTGGGCGCGGCGATGTTCCCGTTCATCCTGCCGTCGTCGCTCGACCCGCGCGCCAGCCTGACGGTATGGGATTCCTCGTCGAGCCATCTGACGCTGTTCATCATGCTGGTGGTATCCAGCATCTTCATTCCGCTGATCGTCGCCTACACCAGCTGGGTGTACAAGGTTTTATGGGGCAAGGTCGATGGCCAGGCCATCGCCGACGAACGCGGTCACGCTTACTGACATTTAAAAAAAGGAGTGAATAATGTGGTACTTTGCCTGGATGCTGGGACTGCCGCTGGCAGCAATGTTTGGCGTGCTCAACGCCATGTGGTACGAGATGAAGGAGGATGACGCCGCCCCGCCTTCATCGGTCTGATCCACCGCCCAGCGCCTGGTACAGCGCTATCGCCGAGCGCTGGTGCTCACGCTGCAAATCCAGCAGCGCGCTGTGGGCGCCATAAGCCTGGCGCTGGGCGTCGAGCAGTTCCAGCCGGCTGTCCTGGCCGGCGTCGTAGCGCAGGCGCGACAGACGCTCGCGCGTACTGGCCTCCTTCACTACGCGCTGCTGCGCCTGCAACTGCTGCCGGTAGGTCTGCTTGCCGGCCAGCGCATCGCTCACCTCCCGAAACGCCACCTGGATCACACGCTCGTACTGCGCCACTGCAACCGATTTGCGTAGCTGCGCCAGGCGCAGTTCTGCGCGCAACTGGCCGCCGTGAAAAATCGGCTGCGTGACCTGCGGTGCAAACGACCAGCTCTGGCGGCTGCCGCGAAACAGGCCGCCCACCTCGGGGCTGGCAAAGCCCAGTTGCGCCGTCAGTGAAATGCGCGGGAAAAACGCTGCGCGGGCAGCGCCAATGTCGGCATTGGCCGCTGCCAGCGCGTGCTCGGCCTCGATGATGTCGGGGCGGCGCACCAGCAGGTCGGACGGCAGGCCGGCAGGAATGTCGGTCAGCACCGGCTGCGCGGTCAGCGTCAATCCTGCGGGCAGACCGGCAGGCAGCGCGCTGCCTGCCAGCAGTTCGAGGTTGTTCTGCGCCAGCCGCAGTGCGCGGTCGCGTGCGTGCAGGTCGGCTTCTGCCGTTGCCACCTGGCCGCGCGCCTGGGCCAGATCGAGGGCGCTGCGCTGGCGCGCGCCATACAGGCGCTCGGTGAGATCGAGCGACTGGCGCCAATCGGCCAGCGTGCGGCGCGTCAGCAGCGCCTGTTCCTCGGCCAGGCGCTGCGCCAGGTAGGCGTCGGCCACGGCGGCGATCAGCGTCATGCGTGCAGCACGCTGGCCTTCCACCGACGCCAGGTAGCGGGAAAAAGCCGCTTCCGACTGCGAGCGCAGGCGGCCGAAGAAATCGAGTTCAAACGCATTGATCGACAGGCTGGCATTGCTGCTTTCCCGCACCTGCGTTCTCACCTCGGAACCTTCATCGGCAACACCGCGCTGGCGCGTGGCGCTGACACCGGCATCGACCCGGGGCAGTTCGCTGGCGCTTTGCACCTGGTACTGGGCCTGGACGGCCGCCACGTTCAGCGCCGCCAGGCGCAGGTCGCGGTTGTTTTCCAGCGCCAGCGCCACCAGCGCTTGCAGGCGCGGGTCGGGCAGCATGCTGCGCCAGGCCAGGTCGGCGCCATTGCCGGGCGCTTCGTTGTCGCCGCCGTAGCTGGCCGGTACCGGCATTGACGGCTTTTTCAGCGGCGGATTGAGCGAGCAGGCCGACAGCAGGCTTAATGCCGTCAGCGCCGCCACCGTGCTCAGTGCGGGATGCCTGTCAATGCGCATCATGGATCTCCTGTTGAGGTTGTCCTGACCGGCGTTGGCGCCATTGCGCCAGGCGCTCGGCGCCGCCGGCCACCACCACGAAAAACACCGGTACAAAGAAAATCGCCAGCACGGTGGCCGCTACCATGCCGCCAAATACGCCGGTGCCGATGGCATGCTGGGTTTCGGCGCTGGCGCCGGAGGCCAGCATCAGCGGCACCACGCCCAGCGTGAAGGCCAGCGATGTCATCAGGATCGGCCGCAGGCGCAGGCGCGCCGCTTCGATGGCCGATGCGGTCAGCCCCTTGCCTTCGGCATGCAGCTGGCGCGCATATTCGACAATCAGGATTGCATTCTTGGCCGACAGGCCGATAATGGTGATCATGCCGACCTTGAAGAATACGTCATTGGGCATGCCGCGCAGTGCCACGGCCAGCAGCGCGCCCAGCAGCCCGAGCGGCACCACCAGCATCACCGACAGCGGAATCGTCCAGCTTTCGTACAGCGCCGCCAGCACCAGGAATACCACCAGCATCGACAGCGCCATCAGCAATGGCGCCTGCGCCGCCGATTCTTTTTCCTGCAGCGACTGGCCGGCCCAGGCCACGGAAAAGCCGGGCGGCAGCTGGGTTGCCAGCCGCTCCATTTCGGCCATTGCCGCACCGCTGGACACGCCCGGCGCCGCGCTGCCGCTCAGGCGCGCCGACAGATAGCCCTGGAAGCGCACCATCTGCAGCGGGGTTTTCTCCCATACCGGACGCACCACCTCACCGAGGGCCACCATGCCGCCGCTGTTGTTACGGATGCGCAGCGCCAGTACGTCGTCGAGCTGCATGCGCGCGGAGGCGTCGGCCTGCACGATCACCTGCTGCATGCGGCCGGCGTTGGGAAAGTCGTTGACATAGTTCGAGCCCGTGGCCGTGGCCAGCATGTCGCTGACGGCGGCAAACGACAGGCCCAGCGCTTCGGCCTTGCTGCGGTCGATTTCCAGCCGGATGCTGGTGCCGGGCGGCAGACCGTCGGGATAGACGCCCGTCAGCAGCGGGCTGGCCGCCGCAAGGGCCAATAGCTGGTCTTGCGCCGCCTGCAGCGCGGCCATGCCATGGCTGCCGCGGTCCTGCAGGCGCAGCACGAAGCCGGACGAGGTGCCCAGTTCGTCGATGGCGGGCGGCATCAGGCTCATGATCATGCCTTCGCGCGTGCCGGCCATGGCTTCCTGCGCCAGCTGCACTTCTTCCTGGGCGGTGGCGCCGTCGCGTTCTTTCCAATCCTTGAGCATGGTGAACGCCATTGCCGCATTGGGGCCGGAACCGGAAAATCCCCAGCCCAGCAGCGATTGATTGACCTCGATGCCGGGACGGCTGGCCACGTGCTGCTCATACTGTTTGACCACGTCGAGCGTGCGCTCCATGGTGGCGTCGGACGGCAACTGGAACGAGGTCATGAAATACCCCTGGTCTTCTTCCGGTAAAAAGGCCGACGGCAGGCGCGCAAAGCCCCAGGCCACGCCGGCGGCGATGGCGGCGTACAGCAGCATCATGCGTCCGCCACGGCGCAGCAGGGCGGTGGTGCCGGCCGCGTAGTGCGCCGTCATGCGCTCGAACTGCCGGTCGAACCAGCCGAAGAAGCCCCTTTTGATATGATCGGCGTCACTGATCGGGCGCAGCATGGTGGCGCACAGCGCTGGCGTGAGCGTGAGCGCCAAAAATGCCGAGAACAGGATGGACACCGCCATCGCCACCGTGAACTGGCGGTAGATCACGCCGACCGAACCGGAGGAAAACGCCATCGGGATGAATACCGCTGTCAGCACCACCGTGATGCCGATGACGGCGCCGCTGATTTCGCGCATGGCGCGCGAGGTGGCTTCGCGCGGGGACAGCTTTTCGGTGGCCATCAGCCGCTCCACCGCTTCCACCACCACGATGGCGTCATCGACGATGATGCCGATCGCCAGCACCATGCCGAACATGGTCAGCACGTTGATCGAATAGCCGGCCAGCGCCATCACGGCAAAAGTGCCCATCAGCGCTATCGGCGCGACGATGGCGGGGATCACCGTGTAGCGCACCTTTTGCAGGAACAGGTACATCACCAAAAACACCAGCAGCATGGCTTCGGCCAGCGTGACCACCACTTTTTCTATCGATATCCTGACGAAAGGCGCGGTGTCGAACGGCACCGAATAACTGATCCCGGCCGGCATGGTCCTGGACAGCGCATCCATGCGCTCGCGGATGGCCGCCGCCGTGGCTACCGCGTTGGCGCCCGGCGACAAGGACACCGAGGCCCCCGACGAATTCTGGCCATTTTCGCGCGCCATGAAGTTATAGCTTTGCGCGCCCAGCTCCACGCGCGCGACGTCGCCCAGCGTGACGGTGGCGCCGCTGCGCTCGGCCCGCAGCACGATGGCGGCAAACTCCTGCGGCGTACGCAGCTGTCCCTGAACGGTCAGCGGCGTGGTCACGCGCTGGCCGGCCACGGAGGGCGTATCGCCTACCCGGCCCGGCGCGATCTGCACGTTTTGCTGGGCAATCGCACCCGTCACGTCGGCCATGGCCAGGTTGTAAGCGACCAGCCTGGCCGGATCGACCCAGATGCGCATGGCGCGCTCGGCGCCGAACAACTGCACGCGGCCCACGCCGGGCACGCGGCGCAATTCCTCCACCACGTTGCGCGCAAGGTAGTCGCCCAGCTCAAGCTCGCTCTGGCCCTTGCTGGAATTGAGGCTGATGATCATCAAAAAGCCGGACGCTGCCGATTCCACCGTCACGCCGTTCTGGCGCACGGTTTGCGGCAGGCGCGGCTCCACCGCTTTCAGGCGGTTCTGCACATCGACCTGCGCCAGTTCCGGGTTGGTGCCCGGCTTGAAGGTCACCGTGATCGACGCCGAACCGGAGGTGTCGGTGGCGGACTCGTAATACAGCAGGTTCTTGACGCCGGACAGCTCGCGTTCGATCAGGCCGACCACCGCATCGTTCATGGTCTGCGGCGAGGCGCCCGGATAGGTGGTGTAGATGGTCACGCTGGGCGGCGCCACCGAAGGAAAGCGCGCAATCGGCAGGTTGGGCAGGGCGATCAGGCCAAACAGCACGATGAACACCGCCACCACCCACGCGAACACGGGACGGTTGATGAAAAATTGGGACATGGGGATACCTGTATCTCTGGTTCAAACAGCCAATCAGTGCGCGACCACGGCCGGAGCGGCAGCCGTGGCTGGCGCCTTCCATGGCTGCGCCGTCACCTGCTGGCCTTCCTGCAGCCGCTCCTGGCCTTCCACCACCAGCCGGTCACCGGCCCGCAAGCCGCTGTGCACCACGTAGCGGTGCCCGATCACGGGGCCGACTTCGAGCGTGCGCTGGCTGGCCTTGTTGGATTTGTCGAGTGTCCAGGCCAGCGCGCGGCCGTCGGCGCCGCGTTGCACCGCCTGTTGCGGCGCCAGCAGTGCTGTGCCAGGCGCGCTGCGGGCGATGCGCGCGCGCACGAACATGCCCGGCAGCAGGGCATGGTCGGGGTTCTCGACGAGGATGCGCACGCTGGCGTCGCCGGTGCCGGCGTCGATGCTGATGTCCGAGAACAGCAGGCGCGCCCTGGCCGGGTAGGGCGTGCCGTCCGCCGCCAGGATGTTAACGGCGATGGCGCCGTCCGCGCTGGCCGGCCCACTGCGGAGGCGCGCCAGCATCGATGCTGGCTGGCGCACATCGACATACACCTGGTCGATCTGCTGAATGCGCGCCATCGGCGCGCTGTCGCCCTGGCCCACCAGCGCGCCTTCGGACACCAGCTCCTGGCCGATGCGCCCCGAGATCGGCGCCTGCACGGTGGCAAACGCCAGGTCGAGGCGGCGCCGTTCCAGCGTGGCGCGTGCCTGGGCCACGCTGGCGGCGGCCAGTTCGCGCTCGGAGACGGCATCGTCAAAGCTCTGGCGGCTGATGGCGTCGGCGTCGATCAGCGCTTGCAGGCGCTCGGCCTGGCGGCCCGTGCGCTCCAGCACGGCTTCGGCATGCTGCAGCGCGGCTGCGGCGTTGTCCAGCTCCGCTTTGAATGGCGCCGGGTTTAACTGGAACAGCGCCTGGCCAGCCTTGACCTGGGCACCCTGTTCGAACAGGCGGCGCTGGACGATACCGCCCACCTGCGGACGGATATCTGCGCTGCGCAAGGCTGCCACGCGGCCGGGCAGGTCGTCGTGCAGCGTGACCGGCGCCGCTACGAGTTCGGTCACCGTCACCGCCGGCAGGGGCGCTGGCGCTCCTTCGGGTTGCTGTTTGCCGCTGCAGGCTGCCAGCAGCATGCTAAAGGCCAGGGCGGGAACGGTCAGCGCGGGCCGGTGTTGGTACAGATAACTCGGTTTCATGGGCATTCCAACGGGTGAGCGCCCGCTATCGGGCGATTGAACGCGCCAGATTAGCGCTGGTCGATGCACACTTGATGGGGGAATTGTGGAGATTTGATGGAGATGCGCGATATTTTTACAGTCCGGCCAAAGCACCGTCACAGGCGGTATCATGGCTGCCTATGCAGACGATAAACCATCCACCTGGCGTGCCGTATCCTGGCGCCGCAGCGGACGCCGGCCAGGCGCTGGTGCTGATCGCCGAGGACGAAGCCGAAATCGCCCAGATCCTGAGCGCCTACCTGGCGCGCTCGGGCCTGCGCGTGGCGCATGCCGCCGACGGTCATGCCGCGCTGGCCATGCACAGCACACTCAAGCCGGACCTGGTGCTGCTCGACGTGATGATGCCGGGACTGGACGGCTGGGCGGTGCTCGCCGAAATCCGCCGCCGCGGCGGCACTGCCGTCATCATGCTGACGGCCATGGACCAGGACATCGACAAGCTCACCGGGCTGCGCATCGGCGCCGATGACTATATCGTCAAACCTTTTAATGCGGCCGAAGTGGTGGCGCGCACGCTGGCCGTCCTGCGCCGCACGCTGCAAGCGAGCGCTGCGCCGCCAAGCTTGCTGCGGGCCGAAGGCGTCGAGGTCGATCTTGAGCATTACGAGGCCTCGGTAGTAGGGGAGCAGGGCCGCCAGCCGCTGAATCTGACGCTGACCGAGTTTCGCCTGCTGGCGCACATGGCGCGCTCGCCCAAGCGCGTGTTTACCCGCGCCGAATTGCTGGCCGCCTGCCTGCCCGAGGGAGAAGCGCTGGAACGCACGGTGGACAGCCACTTGAGCAAGCTGCGCAAAAAAGTGGAAGGCTGCGGCTTGCACGGTTTGCTCGAAAGCGTGCGCGGCGTGGGTTACCGGCTGGGACGCGCGGCATGAAGATCCAGGGCGGCTTGAACCGGCAAATCACCGTTTCGATGGCGCTGCTGGTGCTGGGGATTATCGTGCTGCTGCAAATCAGTTCGTATGTGCTGTACGCCATGCTGCTGCGCTATCAGCCGGAGCTGTTCGCCGACCCGCACGACTATGCGCCGTCGGTGCCCGAATGGATCTACATGGTGGTTTCCACCATCATCTCGTTGATCATCGCGCTGGTGGTGGCGGGCAAACTGGCGCGCCGCATCCTGGCGCCACTGAATTCAGTCGCCGCCAGCCTGCACAGCGTGGCCGGCGGCGACCTTGGCGCGCGCGCCGTCAGCAGCGACCATTCCATCGGCGAGGCGGCACAACTGGTGCAGGACTTCAATCGCATGGCCGAACGGCTGCAGCACATGGAGCAGGAGCGCGCATTCTGGAATGCCGCCATCGCCCACGAGCTGCGCACGCCGGTGACGATATTGCGCGGCCGCCTGCAGGGATTGAACGAAGGCGTGTTTGCGCCCGAGCCGCAGCAGTTCCTCAGCCTGCTCACCCACGTGGAGGGCCTGTCGCGCCTGATCGAAGACCTGCGCATGGTCGCTCTGGCCGGCAGCGGCCACCTGGAGCTGCACCGCGTGGAGACCAGCCTGGCCGATGATATTGGCGCCGTGATCGAACTGGCCGGGCCGGGATTGCAGGCGGCCGGCTTCCAGGTCAGCCTGCAGCTCACGCCCGAGCCGGTGCTGTGCGATCCGATGCGCATGCGCCAGGCCCTGCTGGCCCTGCTCGAAAATGCGCGGCGCCACGCCACGCCCGGCCAGTTGCGCATCAGCGCCACACAGTCGGGCGGCATCTATCGGCTGTGGGTGGAAGACGAGGGGCCCGGCATTGCGCCGGAGCTGGCGCAGCATGTGTTTGAGGCGTTTCAGCGCGGCGAACCATCGCGTGCGCGCGAGTACGGCGGCAGCGGCCTGGGGCTGGCCGTGGTGGCAGCCATCGCCCGGGCGCATGGCGGCCACGCCGTGTGCCGCCCGTCCAGCCTTGGCGGCACGCTGTTTGAATTGAGCTGGAATAGCCATGGCGACAGTGCGGTCGCGCCGCGTGCCGATCAGCGCTGACTAGTTGTGAAGTTCCTTCATCTCGCGCTTGAGTCTTTAATGATAATGACTTATCATTACCGACTGTCGGTGCCGGCATGTCCTGCGCCGTCCATGTTTATACACACGCCATCGATAAGGAAACCCTCATGTCCGTTTTCCGCTGCAAACGCTCCCCGCTCGCCCTGGCTATGGCGCTGGCCTTCGGTTATCTGCCTGTGGCCCTGGCCCAGACTCAGACTCAGACCCAGACCGATGCCGCCCGCCTGAAAGCCGATCCGGAATCGGTGCCGACCGTGGTAGTGGCAGCCAGCGCGCTGGGCGTGGTGGGCGACGACATGATCACGCCGGTGACTTCGCTGGGCGGCAATGAGCTGGTGCGCGTGCGCGAATCGACGCTCGGTGAGACCCTGAACCGCCAGCCCGGCATCTCGTCGAGCCACTTCGGCGCCGGCGCCAGCCGCCCCGTAATTCGCGGCATGGATGGCCCGCGCGTGAAAATCCTCTCCGATGGCGCCGAAGTGCAGGATGCCTCCACCATCAGTCCCGATCACGCGGTGGCCTTTGAGCCTATGCTGGCCGAGCGCATCGAAGTGCTGCGCGGACCGTCGGCACTGGCGTATGGCGGCGGCGCCGTGGGCGGCACCATCAATATCATCGACCGCAAGATTCCGACCGCAATCCCGGTCAACGGCGTGGAAGGCAGCGCCGAACTGCGCGCCAATTCGGTGGCAAACGAACGCGCCGGCGCTTTCGAGGTGACAGGCGGCTCGGGCAATGTGGCCGTTCACGCTGAAGGCATTACCCGCAACGCCGACGCCTACCGCGTGGGCAAGGGCTGGGCCGATGGCCGCCGTGTCGATGGCAGCTTCAAGGATACCGATACCGGCAGCGTGGGCCTGTCGTGGATCGGCGACTATGGCTACCTGGGAGTGGCTTATACCAAGGAGCGCACCAGCTACGGCATTCCCGGCCACAGCCACGAATTTGAAGGCTGCCACCCGCATGGCGACCACCTGCACTGCGGCGACCACGAGGAGGGGGCGGAGGGCGGTGAAGAGCACGATCACGACCACGATCACGCTGGTGAAGCCGTGCCCCAGGTCAAACTGGACAGCCAGCGCTGGGACTTGCGCGGCGAATACCGCAATCCGATGGCTGGCATCAGCAAGCTGCGCCTGCGCGCATCGCTGACCGATTACCGCCACGACGAACTGGAAGGCGAGGAAGTGGCCACCAGTTTCCGCAACAAGGCGCACGATGTGCGGGTGGAAGCCGAACATGCGCCGCTGGGCGGCTGGCGCGGCGTGGTGGGCGTGCAGAGCACCAAGCGCGATTTCAGCGCCACCGGCGAGGAAGCTTATGTGCCGGCGACCGTCACCAAAAAACACGGCGTCTACGTGACCGAGGAATACAAGCTGCAGGACTGGCGCTTTGAAGCAGGCGCCCGCCACGAGTGGCAGGACATTACCGTGGAAGCGCCGGGCCTGCGCGACGCCAGCGCACGCGGCACCTCGCTGGCGGCAGGCGCGGTGTGGAAATTTGCGCCCGAGTATTCGCTGGGTGCGTCGCTGTCGCGCGCGCACCGCCTGCCCAGCGCCGAAGAACTGTATGCGGACGGCGTGCACATGGCCACCAGCACCTATGAAATCGGCAACCAGAACCTGGACAAGGAAACTTCCAACAACGTTGATCTGACGCTGCGCAAATACGCCGGCGCCACCACGTTCTCGCTGAGCGCCTTCCATAACAAGGTGGACAACTACATCTACGCCCGTACGCTGGACAACCACGAAGGCTTCCAGCTGATCGAGTACGCCCAGCGCGACGCCACCTTTACCGGCCTGGAAGGCGAAGTACGCCACAAGTTCACGCCGGCGCTGGACGGCACGGTGTTTGGCGACTATGTGCGCGCCCGCTTTGACAATGCCGGCGGCGCGCGCAACCTGCCGCGCATTCCGGCCGCACGTCTGGGCGCCCGGGTGGACGCCAACTGGGGCCCGCTGCATGGACAGGTGGAGTTTTACCGCGTGGCCAAGCAGGACAAGGTGGCCGACTTTGAAAGCGCCACGCCCGGCTACAACATGCTCAACATCGGCACCCACTACACGCTGCGCATCGGCGGCTTGCCGGCGCAGCTGTATGCGCGCCTGAACAACCTGACCAACGAACTGGCTTACAGCCACACCTCGTTCATCAAGGCGGCAGCGCCGCTGTCGGGCCGCAACCTCAGCGCCGGCGTGCGCGTGACCTTCTAAGATGATCAAGTATCTGATCCGCTGGGGCGACTATGCCGGCATGACGGCGTCCGGCATCTGCCTCGTGCATTGCCTGGCCATGCCTTTTCTGCTGGCGGCGTTCCCGATGCTCGGTGTCGATCACGAGCACGAGGCCCTGCATTCGCTGCTGGTGCTGGCGGTGACGATACCGGTGGTGGTGGCCCTGCTGCCGGGCTTTCTCAAGCACCGCGAGCCGGTGGCGCTGCTGCTCGGCGCTACCGGGCTGGCGGCGTTTATCGTGGCGGTATACGTGGTGGGGCCGCTGTTTGGCCAGGCTGCCGAAACCGCGCTGGCCATTTGCAGCAGCCTGCTGCTGATCATTGCCCATCGACGTAACCACGGTAACTGCAAAAGCTGCGCCTGAGGGCGCTATTTGCACTGGCCGCACAGGCCATAAAGGGTCAGTTCGTGTGACTCAAGCTGGAAGCCGTTCGGCACCAGCTTCTGCATGTCGCCCGGGCAGGCGTGGACTTCAAACACGCGGTCGCAGGCGCGGCAGTGGAAGTGGTGGTGGTGGCCGTGGCCGGCCAGCTCGTAGCGGTCGCCGCCGCCGGGCAGCGACACGGTCGTGATTTCGC
>JBEVNE010000051.1:0-10858 GCA_040508275.1 Duganella sp. | reverse complement strand
ACCTGCAGGTGGCGTTGTCGTTATCGCGTGATCGATTACTTGGCTGGGGCAGTTGCAGGTGCAGCGGCGGTGTCGGTTTTGGCCGCTTTTTCATGCGCCTTGGCCTTGGTTTTGTGAGCCTTGGCGTGGGCGTCGGCTTTGTCGGCTTTTTCTTCAGCCTTGGCTACGGCGACGTCTTTTTGCGCATCCGCTTCGACCTTGGCGGTCTTGGCGTCTGCCTTGATGTGTTCCTTGGTTTCCTTGGCGTTGGCCTTGGCGACAGCTTTGGCTTCCTTGGCTTCGGCTTTGGCGGCGGCCGGGTTGGCGGCAGGGGCCGCTGGTGCAGCTGGCGTTTGAGCGAATGCTGCGGTAGCAAACAGGCCGGCGATCATGGTAGCGATAAGTTTTTTCATGGTGAAGCTCCTCGTTGCAGTTGATAGGGCCCGGGACCATTCCCGTGTCTCTGAGCAGAAAACGCGACGGTAAAGCCGCCAGTTGACCGGCTTTACAATCGCTTACATGTTCACATGTTCGCGAACGTACAGAGCGCGGCGCGCCAGCGGCATACGCTCAAGCGATGAAAGACTCGCTGAAAACCTACCGCGCCAAACGCGACTTCACCATTACCTCCGAGCCTGAGCCCAAGACCAGGCCGCGCGGTCTATCTGCTGCGACCAGCGCAGCGCTGCAGTTCGTGATCCAGAAGCACTGGGCCAGCAGCCTGCACTACGATCTGCGGCTGGAGCTCGATGGCGTCATGCTGAGCTGGGCCGTGCCCAAGGGCCCCAGCTACGATACGCACGACAAGCGCATGGCGGTGCAGGTCGAGGATCATCCGGTGTCCTATAACGATTTCGAAGGCACCATCCCGCCCAAACAATACGGCGCGGGCAAGGTCATTATCTGGGACAAGGGCAGTTGGCAGCCGCAGGGTGACCCGCACAAGGCGCTGGCAGCCGGCAACCTCAAATTTACGCTGCATGGCCACAAGCTGCGCGGCCGCTGGGTGCTGGTGCGCATGCGCGGCAAAGGCGAAAAGCAGCAGCCCTGGTTGCTGATCAAGGAAAAGGACGATTACGCACGCGCTGCCGGCGAGTTCAGCGTGGTCGATGAGATGCCCGACAGCGTCAAGGCGCTGCCCATGCCGCCACTGCCGGGCGATGCACCGGCTGCGCCGGAGACGGCGCCCATGCCTGCACCCGCCAGCGCGCTGCCGCACACGCTGGCGCCGCAACTGGCCACGCTGGTCGAGGCGCCGCCTGCCGATCCGGAAAACTGGCTGTTTGAAATCAAGTTCGATGGTTACCGCATACTGTCCCGTATCG
Organism: Duganella sp.; assembly: GCA_040508275.1. GTDB lineage: Bacteria > Pseudomonadota > Gammaproteobacteria > Burkholderiales > Burkholderiaceae_D > Rugamonas. The sequence continues at coordinate 9,554 of JBEVNE010000051.1, read as the reverse complement.
ATGGCGACGATATCCGCCTGCTCACGCGCAACGGCAACGACTGGACCCATAAACTCGACGCCTTGCGCGAGAGCTTGCAGCGCATGCAGCTGCCGAGCGGCTGGTACGATGGCGAGATCGTCGTCAACAACGAAGACGGCCGGCCCGATTTCGGCCTGCTGCAAAAAGCCTTTGACGATGAAGCGCCTGGCGCGATGGTGTACTTCCTGTTCGACCTGCCTTTTCATGATGGCCGCGACCTGCGCCGCCTGCCGCTCGCACAGCGGCGCGCCATCCTCGACAGCGTGCTGGCCGCCCACGCAGGCCACGAAACGGTGCGTTACAGCGCCGCGCTGGCGGTGGCGCCGCAAGACATGCTGGCCGCCGCCTGCAGCATGGGCCTGGAAGGCGTGATCGGCAAGCGCCTCGATGGCACCTACAGTGCGCGCCGCAACGGCAGCTGGATCAAGCTCAAGTGCGGGCAGCGCCAGGAATTCGTGGTCGGTGGTTATACCGACCCGCAGGGCACGCGTACCGCGTTTGGCTCGCTGCTGCTGGGCACTTATGACGCGGACGGCACGCTGCACTACGCCGGCAACGTCGGTAGCGGCTTTGACGGCGCCGCGTTGCGCAGCGTGAAGGCGAAGATGGACAAGCTGGCCGCCGATAACAGTCCGTTTGCACCGAGCCGCGCAATCGACCGCAAGGCGCACTGGCTCAAGCCCACGCTGGTGGCCGAAGTGGCATTCGGCGAATGGACCAGCGCCGGCTCGATCCGGCATGCGGTGTTCAAAGGGCTGCGCAAGGACAAGAAGGCAAGGTCCATCGTGCGCGAGCTGCCCGCACACCTGAAACAGGAGAACACCGTGAAGGATACCGAACCGATGGTAGCGGGCAAGCTGCCCGCATCGTTCAAGGTCACCAACCCGGACCGCGTGATCGACAGGCAGAGCGGCGCGACCAAGATCGACCTGGTGCGTTACTACGCGCTGGTCGGCGCGCTGATGCTGCCGCATCTCAAGGGCCGGCCCGTCTCGCTGGTGCGCGCGCCGGCCGGCGTGGGCGGCGAACTGTTTTTCCAGAAGCACGCCGATACCGACCGGATGGACGGCGTCAAACAGCTCAGGCAGTCGCTCGACCCCGGGCATGCGCCGATGCTGGAACTATCGACGCAGAAAGGGCTGCTGTCGGCGGCGCAGTGGAACGTGGTGGAGCTGCACACGCAAAACGCCAATGCGTCGTCATACGAAAAACCCAATCGCATGGTGTTCGACCTCGATCCCGGCAAGGGCGTGGGGTGGAAGGAGGTGCAGGAGGCGGCAGTGCTGATGAAGGCTTTTCTTGATCACCTGGATTTGCCCGCGTTTCTGAAGACCAGCGGCGGCAAGGGATTGCACGTGGTGGTGCCGGTCAAGCCCGGGTATGGCTGGGATCAGGTGAAGGCATTGTCGCAGGCGATCGTCGCGCACATGGCGCAGCACATTCCCGAACGCTTCGTGCTCAAGAGCGGACCGCGCAATCGGGTCGGCAAGATCTTCATCGACTACCTGCGCAATGGGCGCGGCTCCACCACCGTCAGCGCCTGGTCGGCGCGGGCCCGGCCCGGGCTGGGCATTTCGGTGCCGATCAGTTGGGACGAAGTGGCAGACATCAGCAGCGGCGATCACTGGACGGTGGAAACCGTGCACACGCGGCTCGATGTCGGCAATGCGCCGTGGGATGGCTACGCCAGGGCAGGGAAGGGGCTGGCGGCGGCGATGAAGAAGATGGATGTTGAGGTATCGAAGGCTTAAGCTGCAACCCTGCAGTGCAGTGCAGTGCAGCGCGGGGTGAGCATAAGCCTCAGGCCGCCTTTTTGACCGTTGCGGCTTTGGCGGGCCGCGCCGCCGGTTTGCGTTTCGGCTTCGCCGCCGCCTTGCCCTTGGGCTTACCCAAACTATCCTGCAACAAGGCCACCAGGTCCACCACGTTCGATGACCTGGCCGCCTTGGGCTCGGGCGCTGCGGCAGTAATGGTCTTGGTCTGGCCGGCCTTGACCTTTTTTTTCACCAGCGCCAGCACGTCGTCGGTATAAGTGTCGCGGTACTGCGCCGGATTCCATGGTTCGCTCATGCCTTCCACCAGCGACAGCGCCATGGTCAGTTCCTTGTCGCTGATGCCGGCGCCCTTGAGCGTGGCCGCTGGCAGTTTGAGATCGTCGCCGCTGCGAATCTCACTGTCGAAGCGCAGCGTGTTGAGGACGATCTGCTGGTCCACGCAGGCCAGCGCGCACAGGTGCTGGCGCGTGCGGATCACCACTGTGGCAATGCCGATCTTGCCGGCCTTGCGCAGTGTTTCGCGCAGCAGCGCATACACCTTGGCGCCGCCGCGCGACGGCGCCAGGTAGTAGGGATGTTCGTAATAGATGGCCGGTACGTCGGCGGCATCGACAAACGCCTGGATGTCGATGGTCTGGGTGGCCTCGACGTTGGCGCGCTTGAGGTCTTCGTCCGACAGCACCACGTATTCATCTTCCTGGTAGGCATAGCCCTTGACGATATCGTCCCAGTCGACGTCCTTGCCGGTCTTCTTGTTGTAGCGTTTGTAGCCGACCGGCGAAAAATCGCGCCGGTCGAGCATGGTCAGGTCCAGCGCATGATCCTGCACCGCCGAATACAGTTCTACCGGAATATGTACCAGACCGAAGCTGATGGCGCCTTTCCACAAGGCCCGGCTGGCCGTGCTCCGCTTACGGCCTTGCTTGTCATTGTCTGCCATGATGTTTTCCGCTTTGTTTGCGTGATGTCAGGTGTGCTGGATGTCATCCTGCAGTATTGGCGCGCCTGCCCTGCGTGACGGTGCGCTCCTTCACACATGCCCGATACGCGGGCAAAGGCGATAGTCCGATCATCGATATTTGTTTCTCATATAAACAAATGCATAAAACGCATTTAGGGCTGGACCGTGACCGCTCATTCGCGTACCCTCTCGCTTTTCCCGCTTTGAATTCCCCCATGCTGCATTGGTTGAAACACTACCGGCGCGCCCTGCTGCCCGGCGATATCAGCGCCGGCCTGGTAGTGGCCATGATGATGATCCCGCAAGGGATGGCCTACGCCATGGTCGCTGGCCTGCCGCCGGTGGCAGGCATTTATGCCAGCATCCTGCCGCCGGTGGTCTATGCACTGTTTGGCAGCAGCATGACGCAGTCGGTCGGGCCGATGGCCATCGTTTCGCTGATGACGGCGGCGGCGATTGCGCCGCTGGCAGCCCCCGGCTCGGCGCTGGCCTCGGTGCTGGCGGCGCAACTGGCGCTGGTGGCTGGCGCCACGCTGCTGCTGTGCGGCGTGCTGCGCATGGGTTTTCTGGCCAATTTCTTTTCGCGCCCGGTGATGAGCGGTTTTACGGTCGGCTCGGCCATCGTGATCGCCTTCGACCAGGTGCACACGCTGCTGGGCGTGCCGCTGCGCGACTTGCGCGAGCTGGCGCACTGGCATACGCCGAGCGCCTTGCTGGGACTGGGCGCGCTGCTGTTGCTGGTGCTGGCGCGCCTGTACCTGGCGCGCGTGTTGCGCGCTTGCGGCCTGCCGGCAGGGGCGGCCGACATCGGCGCCAAGCTGGCGCCGATGCTGGTGGTACTGGGCGGGATCGCGCTGATGGCCGCCACCAGCCTGCCCGAGCTGGGCGTGCGCGCCACCGGCGCCGTGCCTGCCGGCCTGCCGCGCCTGAACCTGGCCACGTCCAGTTCCCACTGGCCGTCACTGCTGCAGCCGGGCCTCCTGATCGGCTTCATGGTATTCCTGATGTCGATGTCGGCGGCGCAAACGCTGGCGCTCAAGCGCAATGAAAAACTGGTCAGCAACCACGAGCTGGTAGGACTGGGCGCTGCCAACGTGGCAAGTGCGCTATCGGGCGGCTTTCCCGTTACCGGCAGCCTGTCACGTTCGGCCGTCAATTTTGCCGCCGGCGCCAACACGCCGCTGGCCAGCCTGATCACCGCCGCGCTGCTGGCAGGCGCGCTGCTGGCGCCCACCGGCTGGCTGGCGCTGCTGCCCTTGCCGGTGCTGGCCGCCACCATTATCGTCGCGGTGCTGGGCATGCTGGAAATGGGCATTTTGCGCACGGCCTGGTCATACGACCGCAGCGACGTGCTGGCCTGGGGCGCCACCTGCCTCGGTGTGCTAGTGCTGGGCGTGGAAGCCGGCGTCGTGGTGGGGGTGGCGCTATCGATGGGCACCCTGATCTGGCGCGCCAGCCGGCCCCATATCGCAGTGCTGGGCAGGATCGCCGGCAGCGAGCATTTCCGCAATATCGAACGCTATCCGGCCGCCACCCAGCCCGAGCTGCTGATCCTGCGGATCGACGCCAATCTGTTCTTTGGTAACGTTGAAGCGGTGACCGAGCGCATTGAATGCGAGCTGCGCACCCACACCAGCGCGCGCGACCTGCTGCTGGTGATGACCGCCGTCAGTTCCATCGACACCACGGCGCTGTACGCACTGGCCGAACTCAATCAAAGCCTGAAGCGGCGCAGCGTCGGCCTGCACCTGGCAGAGGTCAAGGGGCCGGTGATGGACCGGCTGCGTCACAGCGACCTGCTGCGCGATCTGAATGGACGCCTGTTCCTCAGTACGGCAATGGCGTGCGACCATCTGCAAGGGGCTGGTAGCGCAGATGTCAAATAATCAGTGTTTTCAATATTTCCAGTATTTCGTATGGTTCTTTGTTGGTTCTTTACAGTAATGATTCGAATGGACTTCGGCCCCGTTTGACCCTATTATCAACATATTGGGTATTTATTAAATTATCGATTGCTTGCCGATGCTGCACCGCCTTGCCCGCCGCGCGGGAAGAATTTCGATTGCTACGTTTGTCAGCGTTACGCTGACGGCGGTCGTGACCGTGGTGCTGGCCACTTTTGCCCTGTATTTTTACCATCTCGAGCGCATCCAGCGTTGGGAGCAACTGCACAAAACCCTGGCTAACAGCGCCGATGAACTGGCTTCCGCCGTGGCGCTGCCGGCCTGGAACTTCGACGAAAGCCAGATCACCACCATCATGAAGAGCGGTTTGAGCAACCGCGACCTGTATGCCAGCGCGGTGGCGCCAGCGGCCGGCGGCAAGCCTTTCATCCTCACCCGCAACGAGCAGGGGCTGTTGGTAGAGAGCACCCGGCTGCCCGATAACCCCGAACTGCTGTCGGAACGGCGCAACATCGTTGCCGCCGGCCAGGTGATCGGCTCGATCACCGTGTACGCCTCGCCGGAACTGATGAACGAACAGCTGCGCCAGCGTCTCTATACCATCGCCGGCATGATTTTCGTGCTCGACGTCACACTGGTGTTCTGCCTCTACCTGCTGCTGTCACAGCTGATCTTCAAGCCCATCACCACCATCGAGCGCTATGCCGCCAACGTCAAGGCCGGCCAGAACCCTGGCGCCTTGCCGCCGCGCGACTGGTTTTTTGGCCAGCTCAAAACGCTTAACGCCTCGATTCGCGAGATGGTCCAGCTGATGGACAGCCGCTACAAGGCCATGCATGACAGCGAGGAGCGCCTGCAGATCGCCAGCAGCGCGGCCTCGATCGGCATCTGGGACTGGAATATCCCTAGCGACGAGATGGTATGGGATGAGCAGATGTACCTGCTGTATGGGCTGGCGGGCAGCCGTGCCGATGGGCCGGTGCGCAACTGGCCGGACCTGATCCACCCTGACGACGCCATCCCCGTGCGCGAACTGCTGGCGCGCTCGCTGAGCGGCGCTGTGGACTTCGACATTGAATACCGGGTGCTGTGGCCGGACGGTTCGGTGCACCATATTTGCGGCGAGGCGGTGATTTTCCGCGACCAGGATGGCCGCGCCGCCCGCATGGTCGGCGTGTGCTACGACATCACCGAGCAGAAAGCCGCCGAGCAGGAACTGCGCCGCCACCGCATCCACCTGGAAGACCTGGTGGCCGAACGCACCAATGCCCTGTCGGTGGCGGTGCGCCAGGCGCAGGCGGCCAACCAGGCCAAGAGCATCTTCCTGGCCAATATGAGCCACGAGCTGCGCACCCCGCTCAATTCAGTGATCGGCTTTTCGCGGCTGATGGCCGACTCCAAGCACATGCTGCCCGACGAAAAACGCAACCTGGCCATCATCCACCGCTCGGGCGAGCACCTGCTCACGCTGATCAACGCCATTTTGGAGCTGTCGCGTATCGAAGCGGGGCGGGCGGTGCTGCAGACCGAAGCCATTTGCATCGACGATATTGTGCAGGAAGTGATGGACATGGTCAGCATGCGCGCCGCCCAGACAGGCGTGCAGCTGGAGCTTGAGGCCACCGGCCTGCCGCCGGCCGTGCAGGTGGACGGCACCAAGCTGCGCCAGGTGCTGCTCAACCTGATGTCCAACGCCGTCAAATTCACCGGCAAGGGCAGGGTGGTGTTGCGCGCCCACGGGGCGCTGCGCGCCGATGGCCGCTGCGAGCTGGCGTTTGCCGTGATCGACAATGGCCCCGGCATTTCGCCGATCGACCAGACCCGTATTTTTGAACCGTTTATCCAGGCCGACGGGCCGGGGGCCAAGGAGGGCACCGGCCTGGGCCTGACGATTTCACGCGAATTCGTGCAGCTGATGGGCGGCGTGCTGTCGGTACAGTCGGTGCGCGGCGCCGGCGCCACCTTCCGTTTTGCCATCGCTGCGCCGCTGGCAGACGGCGTGTCGTCGGCGGCGCGCGTGGCCGACCCTGGCGAACAGGAAGCGCAGCAGCGCGCGCGGCGCCTGCTGGCCACCGAACAGGCGCCGCCGGCAGGAGAGGGCGCCGGACCATTGACCAGTGCCGACCTGGCGCCGCTGGCGACCTCGTTGCGCACCCAGCTGAAGGCTGCCCTGCAGGCGCTGAACCTGGCCCGCGTGGCGCTGCTGCTCGAGCCGTTGCCGCCGGAGATGCGAGACGTGGTGGCACGCATCGAACACATGGTGCGCCAGCACCAGTACCCCGAGTTATGCCAGTTGCTCGACCAGGCCGGAACCGAACCCGAGCACAGCGCTTGAGCGGTATATGATAACGTTCAGACTACACAGGACTCGATAGCGAAAGTTTTACATGCACCGGGATTTATCGGAACAACACACCAAGGGTGAAGTGCTGATCGTCGAAGACACGCCGGCCTCGCTCAAGCTGCTCAGCGACCTGCTGACCGACGCCGGCTACTACGTGCGGCAGGCGCCCAATGGCGAGCTGGCGCTGTGGACGGCGCAATCGCGTCCGCCCGAGCTGATTCTGCTCGATATCCGCATGCCCGGCATCGACGGCTTTGAAGTCTGCCGCCGCCTCAAGGCGTCGCCGCAACTGGCGCAGGTGCCCGTCATCTTCCTGTCGGCCCAGCACGATACCGACGACAAGGTGCGTGGTTTTGCGCTGGGCGCGGTCGATTTTATCGCCAAGCCTTTCCAGGCCGAGGAAATCCTGGCCCGTACCGACGCCCATGTGCGCCTGGGCCGCGCCCAGCATGCGCTGGCGCTGGAACGCGCCACGCTGGAGCAGCGCGTGGCCGAGCGCACCGAGGAACTGGCGCGCGAGGTCGAGCAGCGCCGCGCCAACGAAGAATTCATGCGCCTGGCCAGCCAGGTGTTCGAGGCCACGCGCGACGCTATCGTGGTAACCGACCGCGAAGGCCTGATCGTCGCCACCAACCCCGCCTTCACGCAAATTTCGGGCTACACGCAGGAAGAGGTGCTGGGCAAGAGCGTGGTGGTGCTGCATGCCGGCGAGCAGGATAGCGCCACCCTGGCAGTGATGGCGCAAGCCATGGTCAACAGCGGCCACTGGTCCGGCGAAATGCTGGCGCGCCGTAAAAATGGCGAAACCTATCCGGGCCTGCTGAGCGCCTCCGCCGTGCGCAACGAGGCAGGGGAGGCCACCAATTACGTCGCGCTATTCCTCGATATTACCGAGCGCAAGGCCGAGCAGCACCTGATCGATTTTCTGTCTCACCACGACGCGCTGACTGGCCTGCCCAACCGCCTGCTGGCGCGCCAGCGCTTCGAGCAGGCGCTGGCCAGCGCCCGCCGCGACGGCCGCTGCGTTGCCGTGATGTGCCTGGACCTCGACCGCTTCCGCAGCATTAACGACTCCTACGGCCACGAGGTCGGCGACAAGGCCTTGCAGGTTGTGTCGCACTTCCTCACCGACACGGTGCGCGAAGGCGACATCGTTACGCGCCAGGGCGGCGACGAATTCCAGATTGTCGTGCAGGACGACAGTGAACTGGGCGCCACCATGGCGCTGGCGCAGAAAATCCTGGCCGGTCTGCGCAAGGAGCTGGTGATCGACGGCCAGCAGATCACCGTCACATCGAGTATCGGCATTGCTGTCAGCCCCACCGACGGCGACAGTTTCGATGAGCTGATGCGCAATGCCGATACGGCGCTGTACCGCGCCAAGGAAACCGGCCGCGATAACTATGCCTTTTTCACCGAGCGCATGGACGCCGCCATCCGCGACAAGCTGGCCATCCAGAGCCAGTTGCGCGGGGCGATCGCGCGCGACGAATTCGAGGTGCATTACCAGCCGCAGATGTGCCTGCGCACTGGCAAACTGACCGGCGCCGAGGCGCTGCTGCGCTGGAACAGCGCCGTGCTGGGCCGCGTGCCGCCCAACCGCTTTATTCCGCTGGCCGAGGAATATGGCCTGGTCAACTCGATCGGCGACTGGGTGCTGGACCGCGTGTGCGCGCAAATCCGCATCTGGCAGGACCAGGGGCTGGGCGACATCAAGGTGTCGGTCAACCTGGCGGCCGGCCAGTTTGCCAACGATGCCACCGTGCCCTATGTCGAACACACGCTGCGCCGCCACGGGCTGGCGCCGGCCTGCCTGGGGCTGGAAATCACCGAAGGCACGGTGATGGGCGATCCTGACAAGGCGGTGGCGGCGCTGCACCGGCTCAAGGATATCGGCGTGTCGATTTCGCTGGACGATTTCGGTACCGGCTATTCCAGCCTGGGCTACCTCAAGCGCTTCCCCATCGATACCCTCAAGATCGACAAATCGTTTGTGGACGATGTGACCACCAGCGCCAACGATGCGGCGATTGCGCTGTCGGTGATTTCGCTGGCGCACAACCTGAACATGCAGGTGATCGCCGAAGGCGTGGAAACGCGCGAGCAACTGCAGTTTCTGACCGAGCGCGGTTGCGATGAAATGCAGGGTTATTTTTTCAGCCCGCCCGTCAATGCCGAAGCGTTTACGCGCCTGCTCATCGAGCGACGCAACCTCCATGATCTTTGATGGTGTTCTTTAGTTGATGACTCAGTTGATTGAAACCGCATGAATAAAACCTACAGCATGATGATTGCCGGCGCCTGCATGGCGCTTTCCTTGCAGGCCACGGCTGCTCCAGCTTCGGCGCCGGCAGCGGCCTCCGGCGCAGCCGACGCCCGCTTCAAGGCCATCTACACCGAAGAATGGAAGTGGCGTCAGACCCAGAAGCAGGACGCCGACGAGGATGACGACAGCGATGGCGGCGCTTCGCTGCCGCGCGTGGACGCCGCCAGCCAGGCCAAGCGGCTGGCCTACTGGCAGGCGGTGATGAAAAAGCTCGACGGCGTGG
>JBEVNE010000050.1:0-19386 GCA_040508275.1 Duganella sp. | reverse complement strand
TGGGACGAGTACTGCGACTGGTACCTCGAAGTCGCCAAGGTGCAGGTGCAAAGCGGCACCGAAGGCCAGCAGCGCGCCACCCGCCACACGCTGCTGCGCGTGCTGGAAGTGGTGCTGCGCCTGGCGCACCCGGTCATCCCGTTCGTCACCGAAGCGCTGTGGCAGGCGGTGGCGCCGCTGGCCGGCAAAACCGGCGACTCGATCATGCTGCAACCGTACCCGGTTGCCAACACCGCCAACATCGACGAAGCCGCTGAAGCCTGGATGCAGCAGCTGAAAGCACTGACCGACGCCACCCGCAACCTGCGCGGCGAAATGCAGCTGTCGCCATCGCTGCGCGTGCCCCTGATCGTCGAGCCGGGCAATGCCGCCGACAAGGCCGCCATGGAAGGCTTTGCACCGTACGTGCAATCGCTGGCCAAGCTGGCCGAAGTGCAGATTGCCGATGCCCTGCCCGATTCGCCGGCCGCCGTGGCGATTGTCGGCACCACCAAGCTGATGCTCAAGGTCGAGATCGACGTCAAGGCCGAGCGCGAGCGCCTGTCCAAGGAAATCACCCGCCTTGAAGGCGAGATTGCCAAGGCCAGCGGCAAGCTGTCGAACGAAAGCTTCGTGGCGCGCGCACCGGCAAACGTGGTGGCGCAAGAGAAGGAACGCATTGCCAACTTCTCGGCCACGCTGGAAAAAATGCGCGAGCAGCTTGCCAAGCTTCCAGTAGCCTGACCGGCGGGCGTCGCAAACGGGAGCGAGCGATGAAGCAGTGGACCGGTGGCTATGTTGCAGACATCGATTACACCCACGGCTATTATCGCGAGCTCAATCCGCTGCACGCCGCCATGGCGCTGGCCCACGCCGGGCTGGCCATGCCGGCCGTCGGCGCCGCCTGCGAGCTCGGCTTCGGTCAGGGCCTGAGCGTCAACCTGCATGCGGCGGCAGGCAGCGCGCGCTGGCACGGCACCGATTTCAACCCCACCCAGGCCGGCTTTGCCGCGCAACTGGCGCAAGCGGCCGGCAGCGGCGCGCTGTTGCTGGATCAGTCGTTCAGCGAATACTGCCAGCGCGACGACCTGCCCGACTTCGATTTTATCGGCCTGCATGGCGTCTGGAGCTGGGTTTCTGGCGACAACCGCCGGCAATTGCTGGCCTTCATACAACGCAAGCTCAAGCCGGGCGGCGTGCTCTACGTCAGCCACAACAGCCACCCCGGCTGGGCGCCCATGGCGCCGCTGCGTGACCTGCTGGCCCAGTACATCGACAGCATGACAGCGCCCGGCGACGGCATGGAGCGCCGCATCGACGCCGCACTCGCTTTCGCCGGCCGCCTGCTGGCCACCAATCCCGCCTATCTGCAAGCCTATCCGCTGCTGGCCGAGCGCATCGCCGCACTGCAAACGCAGGACCGCCGCTACCTGGCGCACGAATACTTCAACCAGCACTGGCAACCGCTGCGTTTTGCCGACATGGCCGCTCAACTGGCCCAGGCTGACGTCGATATCGGCTGCCCGGCCCACCACCTGGACCAGATTGCGCTGTTCAATCTCGATGCAGCGCAGCGCGCACTGCTGGCCGATTTGCCGGACCCGGCGCTGGCCGAAGGCGTCCGCGACCTGATGGTCAACCAGAGCTTCCGGCGCGACTACTGGGTCAAGGGCGCGCGCCAGCTCAGCGCCGTGCAGCAGGAACAGGCCATGGCGCGCCAGCGCGTAGTGCTGGTGGCGCCGCGCAGCGAAGCCGAGCTTCACGTCAAGACCAGCATGCTCGACATTACCCTCAACACTGCGCTGTACGGACCGCTGCTCGATCTGCTGGCCGACCACCAGCCGCGCTCGGTGGCGGAACTGGCTGCGGCATTACCGATGCGCGGTGGCCTGCAACAGGTGTTTGAAGCGGTCTTCATCCTGTGCGGCAATGGCACGCTGGCGCCTGCCGCCACGCCGGAAGCCTGCGCCGCCGCACGCGAGCCGGCGCGCCGGCTCAACCTGGCGCTACTGGAGCGCGCACGCTATAGCGAGGCGATCAACTACCTGGCTTCGCCGGTAGTGGGCGGCGGCCTGCCGATGCCGCGCATTCCGCAGTTATTTCTGCTGGCACAGTCGCAGGGCCGGCGCGGCACCGAAGCCTGGAGCGCCTTCACCTGGGATGTACTGGCTGCCCAGGGCCAGCAGCTAAGCAAGAACGGCCAGTTGCTGACCAGCGCTGCCGACAACCTGGCCGAGCTGCAGCGCAAGGCTGACATTTTCGAACGCCAGTATCTGCCCATGTATCGGACGCTGCGCGTAGCTGACTAAAGGGCATGGACATTTCAATCACCTTGCCCCCGAGGCATCGATGCCTGCTACACTTGCAGACGAATATTTTTAACCGATTTAGGAAGAACGATGAGCGCCTGGACTGAAGGTTACGTTGCCGATATTAATTACACCCATGGTTATTATAATGAGCTCGACCCCGCGCGCGTGTCGATGGCATTCACCAACGCAGGACTGGAAACGCCGAAAACCGGCGTCGCCTGCGAACTCGGTTTCGGCCACGGCCTGAGCACCAATATCCATGCAGCGGCCACCGTCGTCGAATGGCACGGTACGGATTTCAACCCTGCCCAGACCGCGTTTGCCCGCGAGCTGGCCGAGATATCGGGCAACGGCGCCCAGTTGTTCGACCAGTCGTTCGTCGATTTTTGCAAGCGCGATGATCTGCCCGAGTTCGACTTTATCGGCCTGCATGGCATCTGGAGCTGGATTTCGCACGACAACCAGGCTGTGATCGTCGACTTTGTACGCCGCAAGCTCAAGGTAGGCGGCGTGCTCTACATCAGCTACAACTGCCTGCCGGGCTGGGCGCCGATGGTGCCGGTGCGCGATCTGCTGACCCAGTACGCCGACAGCATGACTGCGCCAGGCATCGGCCTGCCGCAACGCATCGACAGCGCCCTCGACTTTGCCGACAAGCTGCTGGAAACCAATGCCAGCTACTTTGCCGCCTATCCACGCGTGGGGGAGCGCCTGAAGTCGCTACGTTCGCAGCACCGCAATTACCTGGTGCACGAATACTTCAACCGCAACTGGGAACCGACCAACTTCACCAGCATGGCCAAGCTGCTCGGCGAAGCCAAACTGAGCTTTGCTTGCTCGGCCCACTATCCCGACCATATCGCAGCAATCAACCTGACGCCGCAGCAGACCGAGATTCTGGCGGACATCCAGGACCCGATCTTCCAGCAAAGCGTGCGCGACATCATGGTCAACCAGAATTTCCGCCGCGATTACTGGGTCAAAGGCGCGCGCCATCTGACACCGCTCCAGCGCAGCGAAGCGATGCGTCGGCCGCGCGTGGTGCTGGTCACGCCGCCAAAAAATGTCGAGATGAAGCTTGCCGGCAGCCTGATCGAAGGCAGTCTGAGCGAAGAAGTGTATGCACCGCTGCTCGCCATCCTGGCGGACTTCAAGCCGCATACCATCGGCGAACTGGAACAGGCGCTGGGTGACAGGAATGTTTCGCTGCAGCAGATCTTCGAAGCTGCGCTGATCCTGATCGGCAAAGGCAATCTGATGCTGGCGCAGGAACCCGCCGACGTCGCCTTTGCCACCGAGCATAGCCAGCGTCTGAACATTGCCCTGTTCGAGCACGCACGCGGCAGCGAGGACATCAATTTCCTGGCGTCGCCGCTCACCGGCGCCGGCATCCAGGCGCCGCGCCTGACACAACTATTCCTGCTGGCGCATAGCCAGGGCAAGCGCGGCGTTGCCGCCCTGACCGACTTCGTCTGGGGATTGCTGGCGTCCCAAGGCCAGCGCATGGTAAGGGAAGGCAAGACGCTGGAAACGGCCGAAGACAATGCGGCCGAAGTGGGCAAGCTGGCGCAGACGTTCGAGAACGACTACCTGCCCATGTATCGCGCCCTCGGCGTCATCAGCTAAGCCGACGTTCGCTTATTCAGCCAGTAACTCAGCATAGCGCGCCACATCGACGTTGCCGCCGCTGATGATAATGCCCACGCGCTTGCCGGACAGTTGTTCGCGCATGGCGCGTGCGGCAGCCAGGCCCAGGCACCCCGTGGGTTCCACCACCAGCTTCATGCGGGCGGCAAAAAAGCGCATTTCGGCACGCAGCTGCTGATCGCTGACGGTCACAATATCGTCCACATTGCGCTGGATGATCGGGAAGGTCAGATTGCCCAGGTGCTGGGTCTGGGCGCCGTCGGCAATTGTCTTGGGCGTATCGATGTGCACGATGCTGCCGCTACGGAACGATTGCTGGCCATCGTTGCCGGCTTCCGGCTCCACACCATACAGCAGGGTGTTCGGCGACAGCGCCCGGGTGGACAGGGCCGAACCGCTGAGCAAACCGCCACCGCCGAGGCAGACGAACAAGGCATCGAGCTGTCCCACTTCCTCAAACAATTCCTTCGCTGCCGTGCCCTGCCCGGCGATCACATCGGCATGATCGTAAGGGGGAATCAGGGTCAGGCCTTTTTGTTGCGCCAGGTCGCGGCCGATCTGCTCGCGGTCCTGCGTATAGCGGTCGTACAGCACCACTTGCGCGCCATAACCACGGGTGGCGGCTATCTTCGAGGGCGGTGCATCGTGCGGCATGACGATGGTCGCGGGAATGCCCAGCAGTTGCGCCGACAGCGCAATACCCTGCGCGTGGTTACCCGATGAAAACGCCACCACGCCGGCACGGCGCTGTACCTCGTCGAATTTTGCCAGCGCATTGTAGGCGCCGCGAAACTTGAACGCCCCCATGCGCTGCAGGTTTTCGCATTTGAAAAACACTTCGGCGCCCAGCTCGCTGTCGGCAGTGCGCGACGTCAGCACTGGCGTGCGATGCGCCACGCCGGCAATACGCTCGGCAGCGGCGGCGACATCGGCATAGGTGGGCAGATTGCTTGCGTTCATGTGGATTTCCTGTTCAGTTTGAAATTAACGGGCGTCGTTGTAGACGGTGGCGCGCGAAACGTTGAGGTAAGCGGCGACGATGTCCATCGCGCGCCTGACATCACCGAGCCCACTCTCCTTGAGTTCGCGCATCAGCGCGCGGCGTTCATCGGTCTTGAGCGCACGCGGCGTGGTGCCGTGGCGGGCGGCAAAGTCATCGATGCGCAGGCGAATCGCATCGGCGCCCGACGGCTGCAGGCTTTCCTGCACGGCAGTGCTGGTGTCCACGCTACCGAACTGGGTCAGCATGGTGTTAAGGCTGCGGAACACGGTCAGGTCAACGTTCAGACAGAGCGCCGCCACGTAGCGCCCGGCGCTATCCTTGATACCCACCGAGGTGCTTTTGGCCAGCCGGCCATCCGGAAAGGCATTGGGGTAATTGGCGATCACCTGGTCGTAGCCGGGATCGGCCATGCGCGCCAGCCCCAGTTCGGTGGCCGGCGCCCCCACGCTGCGCCCGGACAGGTTGTTATGAATGGCCAGTATCGCGTGCTCGGGCTCGGTGAGATCATGCAGCACCACCTCGCAAAACGGCGCCAGGGTCTTGCCCAGGCCATCGGCCACTTGTTGCAGTTGCGCCAGCAGGTTGGCATGTTCAGATATCTTTTCCATCCAAACATATTATCTGATTTTAGATGATTTGTGTAATGCACGAGAAAATAGTACGACCGGTCATTTTCTTGATACACTCGATAGACAATAATATTTTTTGGAGACTTACCATGAAACGGAAATTGTTTGGATTTGCCGCCAGCGCACTGCTGGCCATCGCCCCTGCTTTTGCCGCCGACCTCGGCTCCCCGGTCGGCCTGTGGCAAAACATCGACGATGAAACGGGCAAGCCCAAGGCGCTGATCCGCATCACCGACAACAACGGCGTGCTGCAGGGCCAGATCGAAAAGCTCTACCGCGAAGCCAATGAAGACCAGAATCCCAAGTGCGACAAATGCGAGGGCGCACGCAAGGACCAGCCGATCAGCGGCATGGTGATCTTGAGCGGCCTGAAGAAGGACGGCGATGAATTCAACGGCGGCGAAATTCTCGATCCCAAGAACGGCAAGGTCTACAAGAGCAAGATGCACCTGACCGAAGGCGGCAAGAAACTCAGCGTACGCGGCTACATCGGAACGCCGCTGCTGGGCCGTTCGCAGACCTGGGTGCGCCAGGACTGATTACCCGCCCGGCGCCCGGTCGTGCAGAAAGACCGCTGTGCCTCACGGCACAGCCTGGCAGCTGGGAAGAATCAGTTACGCTTGATCTTGTGACCAAAGCCGCTGATGCGCTGCTGCGGTTCGCCAGTGGAAGTCCAGTTCACCGTTTGATCGACGCCGGCCACCATCAGCACGCCCTTGGGCGCCAGCGTGATCGAGACCTTGTTTTCCGCGCCATTCATTTCCAGGCTGGCGCAGGTACCGGTCAGCGTGATGTTGTGCTGGGTACCCTGGATCATCACTTTGCGGCCGTTGCAGGGGAAAGTGCGCACATAGCCGTTACCGCTGACGGCGATCTGTTCGTTATCGACCAGCAGCTCGCCGACGGCGTTATCAGGCTGGGCAGCGTGTGCGCCCAGGCTCATGAGGCCGGCAAATGCCGCCACGGCGGCCACGGATATCGATCGGAATTTACGCATGCATGACTCCTCGGTTATTGTGATTTGTACACAATTTTATAATCTAGCTGAAGAGTTCGGCGCACGGTAGCCATAGCTTTTATGGCTGTATCCCTTTTCCTGTAGCGGTCCAATATATTCCTCCCATCAAATGCGCAAGGTATTGCGGGTCGCGGTACATCTCGCCATTGTGGCCGAGCGAGGTCACGAACACCCTGCCCCGCTCGACCTGGTGATACCAGGCCACCGGGTGTTCCGCGCCCATGCCTGCGGTAGTCTGGCCCGGCCAGATCTTGGTGGGGTCGTAGCTGTTCTCATCGACGTTGAGCACCGGATGAATGGCGATATTGTGGGGATTGTCGAACACATACCATTCATCGCTCCAGATCCAGCGTTCGGGAATGCCGAACGTGGCCGGGAATTTTTTATCGACCACGTAAGCCACACCCGTTTGCAGCATCGGATGCTTGCCCACGCGGCGCCCCACCAGTTTTTCAAACCACGGCCAGGTATCGGGGGGAATGATCAGCGCCCGGTGCACGAGCATGGCGTTGCCACCGCCACGCATATAGTCCTCGAAACGCTGGCGGCGCGCCGGGTTCAGTTCCTCGCCGGGCGTGTTCAGAAACATGATGGCGGCATACTGCTTGAGGTCGCCATCGAAGGCTTCGGGCCGGTGCGTGTAGACCACCTCGAATGCATGGAGCTTGCCCAGCTTTTCCAGGCTGTCGCGGGCAATCGGAATATATTCGTAGTGGTATTTGCCCGGCATGGCGAACACCAGGATCTTGTACTGGACGTCGGCCCGGGCGAACGCCGCCATCCAGAAGCTTGCCACCACCATCAAAGTCCACAGCATTTTGCGCATTGCAGTCTCCCCTTATTGGTCTGGTCAGCACAAAGTTAGCGCTAACATTAGACTAGCGAATATACACGCTTTCGTGCGCCAGGTGATACGATCCTGCACTGGCAATGGCAAGGCGGGCTGAAGCAGAATCTCAATGAAAATATTTCTTATCCTGGTGGGCTGGGTGGCGGTGGCGCTGGGCGTGCTGGGCATCTTTCTGCCGCTGTTGCCGACTACGCCTTTTTTGCTGCTCGCGTCCGCCTGCTTTGCCCGTGGTTCGACGCGCATGCACCACTGGCTGCAGACCAATCGCGTGTTTGGTAAATACCTGCGCGACTATGAAAACGGCAAAGGTATCCCGCTGCGCGCCAAGGTGTGGATTTTGCTCTTTATGTGGTGCTCGATGGGCTATTCGATGTGGCGCCTGCAGCACCTGCCGCTGCTGCAAATCATGCTGGTGGTGATCGGCGCCGGCGTCACCGTCTATCTGACGCGCTATGTGCCGACCATGGCGCTGGCCAAAAAAGATTAAGGCTGCGCCCGCGGCGTAGCGTGCTTGCGCAGGTGCCGGTCCAGGCTGTTGGCAAAGTTTTGCCGGTCGCCCTGGCTGAAGGCTGCCGGACCGCCGGTATCGACGCCGCTGCCGCGCAGTTCGTCCATGAAGGCGCGCATGGTCAGCATCTGGGCGATATTGTCGCTGGTGTAAAACTCGCCGCGCGGGTTGAGCGCATAGCCGCCCTTTTTGAGCACGTCCGACGCCAGCGGAATATCACCGGTCACCACCAGATCACCGGCGGACAGCAGGCGGACGATTTCCTGGTCGGCCACATCCGCGCCTGACGGCACTTGCAGCGAACGGATAAAGCGCGATGGCGGCACCCGCAGCAACTGGTTGGCCACCAGTGTCAGCTGCAATTGCATGCGTTCAGCCACGCGGTACAGGATGTCCTTGACGACGGCGGGACAGGCATCGGCATCGACCCATATCTGCATCAGAAGTTATCCCATAATTCGCCATTGGGATTGGTGCGCGGCGGCGTGGCGCCAAAGTGGCGGTAGGCTGCCGGCGTGGCGATGCGGCCACGCGGCGTGCGCTGCAAAAAGCCCTGCTGGATCAGATAGGGTTCCAGCACATCCTCAATCGTGTCGGCGGCTTCGCCAATGGCGGCCGCCAGGTTGCCGACGCCGACCGGGCCGCCGCCAAACTTGAACAGCACCGCTTCGAGCAGCTTGCGGTCCATCACATCGAAGCCGACGGTGTCGACATCGAGCATGACCAGCGCGGCGTCGGCCACGGCTTTGGTGATGTCGCCATTGCCTTTGACTTCGGCATAATCGCGCACGCGGCGCAGCAGGCGGTTGGCGATACGCGGTGTGCCGCGCGCGCGGCGGGCTATTTCTACTGCACCGTCAGGATCGATGCTGGCCTTGAGCAGCGCGGCGCTGCGGCTGACAATTTTGGTCAGTTCCTCGGTGTTATAAAACTCGAGGCGGGCGACGATGCCGAAGCGGTCGCGCAGCGGATTGGTCAGCATGCCGGCGCGCGTGGTGGCGCCGACCAGCGTAAACGGTTGCAGATCGAGCTTGACGGAGCGCGCAGCAGGCCCTTCGCCGATCATGATATCGATCTGGTAGTCTTCCAGCGCCGGATACAGAATTTCCTCGACCACTGGCGACAGCCGGTGAATTTCGTCGATGAACAGCACATCGTTTGCTTCGAGGTTGGTCAGGATCGCCGCCAGGTCGCCGGGCCGCTCGAGCACCGGTCCCGAGGTTTGCCGCAGGTTGACGCCCATCTCGCGGGCGATGATGTTGGCCAGCGTGGTTTTACCGAGACCAGGCGGACCGAACAGCAAAGTATGATCAAGCGCCTCCTGGCGCTTGCGCGCCGCCGAAATGAAAATCTCGAGCTGATCGCGGATCTTGGCCTGCCCGACATATTCGTCAAGCAGCTTGGGCCGCAAGGCACGCTCGATCGCCTCCTCGTTGGGCGAAGAAGGCGCGGCGTCGATGATGCGTTGTTCGGTGAAGCTGTCGGTCTGGATGGTCATGCAGTATTGTAGTTGTTCATTTAGGTGATGGGGTTCGACATGCGCGGTTCAGATAGTCGCCAATATGAGCCTTGGTCTCGCGCAGTTGGCGCGACTCTTCGTCAAAATTCGCCCACTAACACGTAGTTTAGGCCAGTTTTTGCCTCGCCACTTAATTTAGGCTAGGCAGCGGCGCCAACACGAACAAGCGTGTACGTTTGAGCTACATCAACCTTTCGACAAGGCCTTCAAAGCCTGCTTGATACCATCCGACACGCCGCTGCCGGCTGGCACGGTCTTCAGTGCCAGCAGGGCTTCCTTGTCGGAGTAGCCGAGCGCCAGCAGGGCGTTGAGGATGTCGGACTGGGCGTCGGGCACGGCGTGGGCGCCGCCGGCGCCGATGTCGGCGCCGAGTTTTCCCTTGAGTTCCAGCAGCAGGCGCTCGGCAGTTTTCTTGCCGATGCCGGGCACCTTGACCAGACGGCCCGACTCCTGCAGCGTCACCGCGTGCGCCAGGTCGGCGATCGACATGCCCGACAGGATGGAAAGCGCCGTGCGTGCGCCGACGCCGGTGATCTTGATCAGCTGGCGGAATACGGCGCGCTCTTCGGCGTTGCCAAAGCCGAACAGCAGGTGGGCATCTTCGCGGATGGCCTGATGGGTGAACAGCACCACTCTTTCACCGACATGAGGCAGGTTATAAAACGTGGTCATCGACACGTCCACTTCATAGCCGACGCCGGCGCACTCGACCAGCAGTTGCGGCGGATTTTTTTCAAGCAGAATACCGGAGAGACGACCGATCATCGTGTTAAGCCTTCAGGGAATAAGAGTGTTAGCCGACCAGGCGGCCGCGCTTCATGCGCAGGCCGGCCAGCGGGCCGCTGGCGGCAGTACTGTTGACGGCGGTGCCGGCAATCAGCGCCAGCGTATCGCGGCTGTGGGCATGGCAGATGGCAATGCCGAGCGCATCGGCGGCGTCGGTGCCGGGCAGACCGGGCAGTGACAGCAACCGCGCCACCATGTCCTGCACCTGCGATTTGACGGCGCGGCCAGTGCCGACCACGGCCTGCTTGATCTGGGTCGGCGAATATTCGGCCACGCTCAACTCGGCCGACACCAGCGCGCAGATGGCGGCGCCACGGGCTTGCCCCAGCAGCAGGGTCGATTGCGGATTGACGTTGACGAATACCTGCTCGATGGCAGCACATTGCGGCTGGTAGAGACGGGCGACTTCGGCCACGCCGTCCAGAATCACCTTGAGCCGCGTTGGCAAATTGCCCTCGCCGCTCTTGATGGTGCCGGAAGCAATGTAACGCAACTTGGCGCCCTGCTTGTGAATAACGCCAAAGCCGGTCGTACGCAAGCCGGGGTCGATGCCGAGAATAATCATGCGGGGATTGTACTATGGCACGGGGTAGCTGCACGCAATCCACAACAGCAACAAAGGCTGTCGCAAACCGTGTGCAGCTAGGCGCGCCGGTGAAGACAGTGCGTGAGCACGGCGAACCGGCGCAACGATGCTGCGCGCGGTTTACGCCAGCCGCTCAAGATTAATGGCGGAAGTGGCGGGTGCCTGTGTATACCATCACTACGCCACGTTCGTCGGCGGCATCAATCACTTCCTGATCGCGCATCGAACCACCTGGGTGAATCACGCAGGTTGCGCCTGCATCGACCACCACGTCGAGGCCGTCGCGGAACGGGAAGAAGGCGTCCGACGCCACTACCGAGCCGGTCAGCGACAGGCCGGCGTTTTGCGCCTTGATCGAGGCGATGCGGGCCGAGTCGATGCGGCTCATCTGGCCGGCGCCCACGCCCAGCGTCATGTTGTTACCGCAAAAGACGATGGCGTTCGATTTGACGTACTTGGCCACGCGCCAGGCAAACATCAGGTCTTGCAGTTGCTGTGGCGTTGGTTGCAGCTTGGATACCACTTTCAGGTCCGGCACCAGCACGTTTTTGGCATCGGCCGACTGCACCAGCAAGCCGCCGCCGACGCGCTTGAAGTCCATGGCGTTGACGCCATCACCCAAGGCGATTTCCAGCAGGCGCACATTCTGCTTGGCCGACAGGATCTGCCTGGCTTCAGCGCTGAACGACGGTGCGATCAGCACTTCGACGAACAGCTTGGCCAGTTCGGTGGCCGCTACCGCGTCCACTGCGACGTTGAAGGCGATGATGCCGCCAAAGGCCGAGGTCGGATCGGTCTGCAGTGCGCGCTTGTACGCATCCGCAGCATCGCTACCCAGCGCCACGCCGCATGGATTGGCGTGCTTGACGATCACGCAGGCAGCGCTGCCGTCGAAACCGCCCATGCTCTTTACGCATTCCCATGCAGCATCGGCATCGGCGATATTGTTGAACGACAGTTCCTTACCCTGCAGCTGGCGGTAATTGGCCAGTGCGCCAGGCGTGGTGACCACGTCGCGGTAGAAGGCGGCCGACTGGTGCGGATTTTCGCCATAGCGCATGTCCTGCACTTTTTCAAACGCCACGTTGAGGTTGTTCGGGTAGGCGCTGCGGGTGGCGTGGGCCAGGTCCGAACCCAGGCTGGTCAGGTAGTTGGCGATGGCGCCATCGTACTGGGCCGTGTGGGCGTAGACCTTGGTAGCCAGGCGGAAACGGGTTTCGTAGCTGACAGCGCCGGCGGCGTTGTCAGCGGCCTTGATTTCCGCCAGCACCACGTCGTAATCGGCCGGGTCGCACACCACCACCACGTCCTTGTGGTTCTTGGCCGACGAGCGCAGCATGGCCGGGCCGCCGATATCGATGTTTTCAATCGCATCTTCCAGCGAGCAATCGGCCTTGGCGACCGTCGCCTGGAACGGGTACAGGTTGACCACCACCATGTCGATGGTGGGAATCGCGTGCTCGGCCAGCTTGGCCATGTGCTCCGGGAAGTCGCGGCGCGCCAGGATGCCGCCGTGCACCATCGGGTGCAGGGTCTTGACGCGGCCATCGAGCATCTCCGGGAAACCGGTGTAGTCGGCCACCTCGGTCACGGCCAGGCCGTTGTCGGCCAGCAGTTTGGCGGTGCCGCCGGTGGACAGGAGCTTGACGCCCATGGCCGACAACGCGCGGGCGAAGTCGAGCACACCGGTCTTGTCGGAAACGGAGATGAGAGCTTGTTTAATCATGGCTATGGAAGGCTAGGTGGTTTGAATTCGGAGAAGGCGGCGCGGCCGGCGGCCGATTCCCAGCCGCCCATGCCGGAACCACGCGCTATCAGAGCAGGCCGTGCTCTTGCAGCTTTTTGCGCAAGGTGTTGCGGTTGATGCCCAGCATCTGGGCGGCGTGCGACTGGTTGCCGTCGGCGCGCGTCATGACCACTTCGAGTATCGGTTTTTCGACGGTCAGCACCACCATGTCGTAAATGTTCGATGCCTGCTGCTCGCCCAGGTCGTTGAAGTAGTCTTCAAGGCTTTTCTGCACTACTTCCTGGATGCTTTCTTTGCTCATTTTTGTACGTTCTCAATAAACTGTTGACGCTGGTAATTCAACTCCAGGCTTGTGGCCCGGGCGCTTACCCTTTTGATGTGACTTTTTTGATACTGCGCTGGCGTGTGCTACAGGTTTGATGGTCTTACGCTGCGGCTGGCAAATCTTCGGAGAGGCGGTATTGTAACCGTTCGCCCCACTGCCGCTGCGATTCGAAAAATTCGTCCACCGCCAGCAACTGCGTTTCGGTCGATTCCAGCAGGTTCATCCGCTGTCGGAATTCTTCGCCGCCGGGCAGGTCGCGCACATACCAGCCGATATGCTTGCGCGCCGTGCGCACCCCGAGATAATCGCCATAAAAGCCGTAGTGGGCGCGCAGGTGCTCGTCCATCAGCGCGCGCACTTCGGCCACGTAAGGCGCCGGCAAATGGCTGCCGGTGCGCAGGAAATGGTCGATTTCGCGGAAAATCCACGGTCGCCCTTGCGCAGCGCGGCCGATCATGACGGCGTCCGCACCGGTGTAGTCGAGCACGTAGCGGGCCTTTTCCGGCGTGGTGATGTCGCCGTTGGCGACCACGGGAATGGCCACCGATTGCTTGACGGCGGCAATGGTGTCGTATTCGGCATGGCCGGTATAGCCGTCGGCGCGGGTACGGCCATGCAAGGTCAGCATGGCGATGCCGGCATCTTCGGCAATCCGGGCGATGGTCAGGGCATTTTTATTTTCGCGGTTCCAGCCGGTACGGAATTTCAGCGTGACCGGCACATCGACCGCGCCCACCACCGCTTCCACAATTTCTTTTACCAGGGGGACATTTTGCAGCAGCGCCGAACCGCACCAGCTGTTGCACACTTTTTTGACCGGGCAACCCATGTTGATATCGATGATCTGGGCGCCGCGCTCGACGTTGAAGCGGGCGCAATCGGCCAGGTCTTGCGGGTCGGCGCCGGCAATCTGCACGGCTTTCGGCTCCATTTCGCCCGTGTGGTCGGTGCGGCGCGAGCTTTTTTCCGTCGCCCACAGGCGCGGATTGGACGCCGCCATTTCGGACACGGCATAGCCCGCACCGAGCTGTTTGCACAACTGGCGGAAAGGACGATCGGTCACACCGGCCATGGGAGCGACAAATACGTTGTTGCGCAGCAAATGGGGACCGATGTGCACTGACTTCGCCTGTTTGGAAAGGAGGAACCTTCTATTTTACCCCATAGGCTGCTCAAATAATAAGCACTATTTTTGGGCGCGATTTTTAGATGATGTCGTCGAGCGCCAGTTGCAGATGCGCCACCTCGCCCCAGCTATCGAGCACCAGCTTGCCATCAGCCATATGAAAGCGGTTGATGCTGGCGTTTTTCACCTGGAAATCGCGCGGGCTGTCGAGTTGCATGCCGACCGCTTCGCGATACGCGCATTCGAGCACGCCGCCATGGGCGACGATGGCCAGCGTCTTGCCCGGATGCTCGCGCGCCCAGCGCTCAATCGCGCCGATGGTGCGTGCATAAAACTGCCGGAAACTCTCGGCCACACGCTCGCCGGCCGGCATCACGGCATCGATATCGCGGGCCTGCCACAGGGCGAATTCCTGCGGATACTGCTGAGCGATTTCGGTATATAGCATGCCCTCGAACACGCCATAGCAGCGTTCGCGCAGGGCAGGATCGGTGTGCACCGTGGCGTGTCCATAATGGACGGCCACGGCCTGCGCGGTTTGGCGGGCACGTTGCAGATCGCTAGCGATAAACAGGTCGAGCCCCTCGCCAGCCAGTGCCTGCGCCAGCGCCCGGGCTTGCCGTTCGCCCTCGGCGTTGAGGGGAATGTCGATATGGCCCTGCAGGCGGCGCACGGCGTTCCAGGCCGTCTCGCCGTGGCGGATCAGTACTATCTTGGTGTGGTTCATGCAGCTTTAACGGTTGGAGTGGTTTGCAGCCAGAAGGTGACCGGGCCATCATTGGTCAGCGACACTTGCATGTCGGCGCCAAACTGGCCGGTCTCTACCTGGGCATGGCGGGCCCGGGCTTGCGCAACGAAATGGCTGAACAGGCGCAAGCCGTCGGCCGGTGCGGCAGCCGGCGTGAACGACGGCCGCGTGCCCGAGCGGGTATCGGCCGCCAGCGTGAACTGCGGCACCAGCAGCAAGCCGCCAGCCACATCGGTCACGCTGCGATTCATCTTGCCGGCCTCGTCACTGAACACGCGGTAGCCGAGCAGCTTGGTCAACAGCGTATCGGCATCCTTTTCGGTGTCACCCCGTTCGGCACACACCAGCACCATCAGGCCGGCAGCGATGGCGCCGATGGTGGCGCCATCGACCGCCACGCTGGCGCTGCTGACGCGCTGCAGCAGCGCGATCATGCCGTCAGCGTGACGCGCGCGAACTTGCGCTTGCCAACTTGCAGAACGAAAGTACCGGCATCGATTTTCAGGGTCTTGTCGCTCAGCACCGTGCCATCGAGGCGCACGCCGCCCTGGTCGATCATGCGCATCGCTTCCGAGGTCGAGGCGCACAGATTGCTCATCTTGAGCAGTTGTGGAATGCCGACCGGCGCGCCGGCCAGCGTCACTTCGGGCACGTCATCCGGAATGCCGCCCTTGGAGCGGTTGACGAAGTCGTTCAATGCGTCTTCGGCAGCGGCCTGGGAATGGAAGCGGGCGACGATTTCCTGGGCAATCGCCACCTTGGCGTCGCGCGGGTTGGCGCCGGCAGCCACAGCAGCCTTCAGCGCGGCAACGTCGGCCAGCGAGCGGAACGACAGCAAATCATAGTATTTCCACATCATTTCATCGGAAATGCTCATGATCTTGGCAAACATGGTGTTGCCCGGCTCGGTAATGCCGATGTAGTTGTTCTTCGACTTGGACATTTTTTCCACGCCGTCCAGGCCTTCCAGCAGCGGCATGGTCAAAATGCATTGCGGCTCCTGGCCGTAATCCTTTTGCAGCTCGCGGCCCACCAGCAGGTTGAACTTTTGATCGGTGCCGCCCAGTTCCAGGTCGGACTTGAGCGCGACCGAATCGTAACCCTGCATCAGCGGGTACAGGAACTCGTGGACCGCAATCGGGGTGCCACTCTTGTAACGCTTGGTGAAGTCGTCGCGCTCCATCATGCGCGCCACCGTGTAGCGCGAGGCCAGCTGGATCAGGCCGCGTGCGCCGAGCGGGTCGCACCACTCAGAGTTGTAGCGGATTTCGGTTTTGGACGGGTCCAGCACCAGCGAGGCCTGCTTGAAGTAAGTCATGGCGTTCTGCTCGACCTGCTCTTTCGTCAGCGGCGGACGGGTGGCGTTGCGGCCGGACGGGTCGCCGATCATCGAGGTGAAGTCACCGATCAAAAAGATCACCTGGTGGCCGAGGTCTTGCAGCTGGCGCATCTTGTTGAGCACCACGGTATGGCCCAGGTGCAGGTCGGGCGCGGTCGGGTCGAGGCCCAGCTTGATGCGCAGCGGCACGCCGGACTGCTCGGAGCGGGCCAGCTTCTGGGCGAACTCGCTTTCAATGAGCAACTCGTCCACACCACGCCTGGCGATGGCCAGCGCTTCCTGCACCTGGTTGCTCAAGGGCAGTGTTGTAGAGGGGGCTGGCGGCGTCGAAGTAGAGGTAGTCATGGGTGTATAAGTTTTTTTCAGAAAAAGGTAGCAAACGCCAGGAGTTTGTTATAATCCGTGATCCATCAATCTTGCTGTACGAAAACGAACCAAGATAAGAATTAGAAGAAATAAAACGTTCCTGAATAGTTCAAGCGGTAAATTTTAACTGATTGCATGAACCAAATACATAAATTCACGAGCTCACGCTTATATAACCTGGTCGGTTCCACGCGTAAAAAGCGCATTATCAGCGCTTCTGCCCTGGCCCTCACAGTATGTGCTTTTGGCGCCGCTGCGGTCGCCCCACTGGCACCCGACGCGTCCGATTTGCCAGTGAAGTCCGTTCAGGAAGACGTTGCCCTGCCAGACCTCAGCAAGCAGATCTCGGCGTTCGAACAGCAATCCACCACCGAACAGTTTGTCCACGAAGAGCGCGTGCGCGCCGGCGATACGCTGGCCACCCTGCTCACCCGCCTGGGTGTGGACGACAACGATGCCGAAACCTTCATCAAGAAGGACAAGATCGCCAAGGGTGTGATGCAGCTGAAAACCGGCAAGCGCGTGCAAGCGCAAACCGATGAAATCGGCAATCTGCAGTGGCTGCGCGCCACCGTGGTGGACGGCAAGGATATGCCGGTCAAGAACATCAAGATCACCCGCAAGGGCGATGCTTTTGTGGCGGAAGAAGAAGCCGCCAAGCTGGAACGCCGCGTTGAAATGCACGCGCGCACCATCAGCACCAATCTCTACGCTGCGACCGATTCCGACAAGGACGGCGCCAAACTGCCTGACGCCATCGTCAAGCAGATCATTGAAATGTTCTCCACCAACATCGACTTCCGTGGCGATGTAAAACGTGGCGACCGCTTCAATGTTGTCTATGAAACTTTCTGGCAAGACGGCGAATTCATCAAGGCAGGCCGCATCCTGGCGGGCGAATTCACCAACCGTGGCACGACCTACCAGTCGGTCTGGTACGAAGATCCGCAAAGCAAGCAAGGTGGCGGCTATTACAGCTTCGACGGCAAATCGCTGAAAAAAGCATTCCTCAAGTCGCCGGTCGAGTTCACCCGTATTTCGTCGGGCTTCTCGATGCGCGTGCACCCGGTATCGGGCCAGTGGAAAGCCCACAAGGGCATCGATTTCCCGGCGCCAACCGGCACGCCGATCCGCGCCGCCGGCGATGGCACCATCGAATTCGCCGGTACGCAAAATGGTTACGGCAACCTGGTCACCATCAAGCACTGGAACAATTACAGCACCGCCTATGCCCACATGAGCCGTTTCGGTTCAGGCATCAAAAAAGGCACGAAGGTCAGCCAGGGCGATATCATCGGCTACGTCGGCAGCACCGGCTGGTCCACCGGCGCCCACCTGCACTATGAATTCCGTGTCGGCGGCGAAGCCAAAGATCCAACCAAACTGAACGTGCAAGCCCAGGCGCCGCTGACGGCTGCCGAAATGTCGCGCTTCAAGGTGTACGCTTCGGACATGACACACCGCATCGCACTGCTGCAACAAGGCCAGTCCGGCTTTAACGGTGGCAATACCCGCGTCGCCGCCAAGTAAGCTGTCCGCTGTAGTTTGCTGCTGTAGTTTGCTGTATCCCCCTTCAAAAACAGGCCGCCGCATCGGCCTGTTTTTTATGATGATGCGCTTTCAGTGCGATCACATCCGTGCGGCAATTCACTTAAGCGGCGCGCCCGATGTTTTTCCAACATGTAGATTGAAGGGATGCGCGCATGACTCTGTATATCGGTTTGATGTCCGGCACCAGCCTCGATGGCGTCGATGGCGCCCTGGCTGACTTTTCCGGCGATACCATCACCACGCGTGGCGCCGCCTATATCGCGTTTCCGCCATCGCTGCGGGCAGACTTGCTGGCGCTGCAGGCGCCGGGCGACAACGAGATCGAGCGCGAGGCGCTGGCGGCCAACCAGCTGGCGCAGCACTATGCGCAGTGCGTGACCATCCTGCTGGCCGACGCCGGCCTGGCGCCGCAGGACGTGCAGGCAGTCGCCGTGCATGGCCAGACCATCCGCCACCGCCCCGAACTGGGCTTTACACGCCAGACCAACAACCCCGCCCTGCTCGCTGAATTATGCGGCATCAATGTCATCGCCGACTTCCGTAGCCGCGACATCGCCGCCGGCGGCCAGGGCGCGCCGCTGGTGCCGGCGTTCCACCAGGCGCTGTTCGGCAAACCCGGGCAAGCGCGTGTGGTGGCCAATATCGGCGGGATTGCCAATATCAGCGTGCTTGGCGCTGACGGCCAGGTACGCGGTTTCGATACCGGTCCCGGCAATGTGCTACTCGACGCCTGGATCGCCCGCCACCAGGGCAAGGAATACGACGCCGACGGCGCCTGGGCAGCCAGTGGCACGGTGGTGCCCGCACTGCTGGAAGAATTGCTCAAAGAGCCTTATTTTGCACTGCCAGCGCCGAAAAGCACGGGACGCGACCTGTTCCACCCCGACTGGCTCGATGCTCGCCTGGCCGTCTATCGCACCGCCGCACCGGTCGACGTGCAAGCGACCTTGACGCGCCTGAGCGCGCTCACGCTGGCGCAGGCGATTCAAGCGCATGGCGCCGGAGCGGATGCCGTGTATGTGTGCGGCGGCGGCGCCTACAACAGTGTGCTGATGAGTGAACTGGGCGCGGCGCTGGGCAAGCAAGTACTGGTGGCCTCCACCCAGGCACTGGGCGTGGCGCCCAATCGCGTCGAGGCGCTGGCGTTTGCCTGGCTGGGCTACCGCTTCAGCGAGCGGCTGGCGGGGAATTTGCCGGCAGTGACGGGAGCTGTGGGGGAGCGGGTGCTGGGGGCCTTGTATCCGCGTTGAAAAGGGCAAATCAAAAGACAACGGGGCCTGATGGGGACGCTTGATCCCCATCAGGCCCCGTTGCATAGCGGGGTGCGGGCTTAAGCCAACATCACAC
>JBEVNE010000047.1:0-12015 GCA_040508275.1 Duganella sp. | reverse complement strand
GCCGAACTCGGCCTGCAGAGTCCAAGGATAGCATGTTGCCAATCTGAAAAATAGGCACATGCAATGAGCGGTAGGGTTTGGACGGGTACAGCGGGGGGAGTAAGGCGAGACTGGATGAGCAGGCAGTTTGACCAGCGTGCGCAAGCTTGCCGCTAACGCTACGCTGTCCAGCATGCCGCCATGAAGTATCCGATTCCGCTGCCGATCAGATGATCAGCAGCGAAAGCAAGATCGCGACAGGCGGCGATGATTTTGGCACGGGGATTGCGTTACACCACACTATCCCAAGGCGCCGACAGCCGCATCGCGCAGTTGATCAGGCCTACCATCGAATACGTCTGCGGGAAGTTGCCCCACATTTCGCCGGTGACCGGATGCGTGTCTTCCGACAGCAGGCCAAGGTGGTTGCGGGCCTTGAGCATGGTTTCGAAGATTTCGCGCGCTTCGTCCTTGCGGCCGATGCGCGCCAGCGCGTCGATGCGCCAGAAGGTGCAGATGTTGAAGGCGGTCTCGGGCTTGCCGAAATCGTCGGGCGCCTCGTAGCGGCGCATATAGGGGCCGTCGCACAGGTATTTTTCCAGCGCTTCCACGGTCTTGATGAAGCGCGGGTCCATCGGGTCGATAAAGTTCACTTCGGCCATCAGCAGCACGCTGGCGTCGAGGTCGCGGCCGCCCAGGCTTTCGACGAAGGCCTGGCGTTCTTCGCTCCACGAGTCGCGCAGCAGCGGTTCGCGGATATGGTCGGCGCGCTTTTGCCAGTGGGCAGCGCGCTCGGGCAGATTGAGCGCATGGGCAATCTTCGACAGGCGGTCGCAGGCGGCCCAGCTCATCAGCATGGACGAGGTGTGCACACGCGCGCGCGTGCGCAATTCCCACATGCCGGCATCGGGCTGGTCGTGCACGCGGAAGGCCTGTTCACCGACCGCTTCCAGGTGGGCGAATTCGGCCACGCCGCCACGGTTGAGCAAGCGATGGTCGAGGAACGCCTGCGCGGCGCCCAGTACCACGTTGCCATATACATCGTGCTGGAAGTGTTCCTGTGCTTGGTTGCCCACGCGCACGGGCCGGTGGCCGCGATAGCCGGGCAGATGATCGACCGTCGATTCCGGCAACTGCTCCTCCAGGCCGATGCCGTACAACGGCTGGATATGGCCGCCCTTGGAACTGGCGACGATGTTGCTGAGCCAGCGCAGGTATTCTTCCATGGTGCCCACTTCGGAAAGGCTGTTGAGCGCACGCACCACGAAAAAGGCGTCGCGCAGCCAGCAGAAGCGGTAATCCCAGTTGCGCTCGCTGCCCGGCGCTTCCGGGATGCTGGTAGTCATAGCGGCGATGATGGCGCCGGTGTCTTCGTACAGCGACATTTTGAGCGTGATCGCCGCGCGGATCACCACGTCCTGCCACTCGTACGGCAGGGCCAGACGGCGGCTCCAGTTGCGCCAGTAGTTGATGGTTTCCTTTTCAAACCGGCCGCACAGGTCTTCAATGCCGTCGGTCAGGGTTTCGTCCGGTCCCAGCGTGAAGTTGAGCGAGCTGTTGATCAGGAACCATGATTCCGACAGCAGATGACTGAGCGAGGCATCGGTGTTGAGGCGCAGCGTCTGCTCGGGGCCGACGTAGCGGATATGGTGGCTGCCACGCGTAATCTGCGGCGCCACCCGGCCCCAGTCGAAACGCGGACGGATGCGCACGCGGATGCGCACCGCGCTGTTGAGCAGGCGGATGCGGCGGATCAGCATCAGCGGGCGGAAGGTGCGGTCGCGGCTGACGAAGCGCGGCGCAAAGTCGGTGATCTCGATGCCATGGTTGTCGGCGTCCAGCAGGCGCGTACGCAGCACTGCCGTGTTGGGGTCGTAAAACTGCTCGGTCTTCACGCAGTTTTCCAGCTCGATACCCCACACGCTGCCGGTGCCCGAGTTATCGAGCAAGGCATTGAAGACCGGGTCGCCGTCAAAGCGCGGCAGGCAGCACCAGACGATATTGCCGCTCTTGTCCACCAGCGCGTTGTACGAACAATTGCCGATCACGCCGCAGTTCAGCGACGCTTCCGGCGTAACCGGCGCGCTCACAGGGCCGGTCAGTGCGGGTTGTACGGGAATACCGGGCGTGCCGGTCGCGCTTGCGTTGTTGCTCATGGCCTGTCTCCTTGGCTCGGTTCGGGAATGTGCTGATAGGTGGGAAGCTGCGTGGCGGCCTGCGCCAGTTGCACATGCAGCGCCTGGGGCGAGGCCAGACGCTGCTGCGCCGCGCTCGGTCCCACGCCGATCTTCACGCCCACCCCGCCCAGTTGCTGGGCGTAGGCAATGCCGGCTTCGTCAGTCGTATCGTCGCCGACAAACACCGGCAAGCGGCCCTTGAACGGCTCTTCCTGCAAGAACGCGGCCAGCGCCGTGCCCTTGTTGGTGGCGCCGGGCTTCAATTCCAGCACCATCTTGCCATGCAGGAGCACGGTGCCCGGCGTGGCCGCACACGCCGCTTCCATGGCGCGTTCGCAGTCGGGACGCAGGCCCGGCGCCAGCCGGTAGTGCAGCGCCAGAGCACCGCGTTTTTCTTCCAGCAGCAGGCCGTCGTGCTCCATCACCAGCGTGCGCAGGATCAGCAATGCAGTATCGAGCCTGGGCGCACTGGCAATGTGCAGCTGGCCCTGGGCATCGCGCCGCTCGGCGCCGTGCACACCGGCCACCGGCAGTTTGAGCGGCGCCAGCATGGCGTCGATCTGGTCGATCGGACGGCCGCTGACGATCGCCAGCCGGCCTTGCAGGCGTTCGCTGAGGGCCGCCAGCACCTGCACCAGCCCGGGCGCCACCACCACGGCATCGGGCGTGGCGGCCAGTTCGACCAGGGTGCCGTCAAAATCGAGGAACAGGGCGCCGTCCAGGCAGGCGCTGAGATCGAAGGTGGCGGTTTCTATCGTGTCTGTCATCGATCACCCCACCCGGCGCAGGTTGGTGCGGCTGCTGGCGCGAATTTTCTGCATGACTTTCTCGCGCTTGCGCAGGCGTGCCGCGTCGAGCAGCATGTGGCCGGCCCAGCGATACACATTGAAGCGGCGCACGCGGTCGCGCATGCTGCGCATGCGTTCGCGCTGTTCTTCGCCCGGCATGGTCAGGCCGCGGTACAGCGCCTCGGCGCCCTGCTCGATGTGGTAAGGGTTGATGATCAGCGCTTCGTGCAGTTCGCGGGCGGCGCCGGTGAACTGGCTCAGTACCAGCGCGCCGCGTTCGTCGTCGCGCGCGGCGATGTATTCCTTGGCCACCAGGTTCATGCCGTCGTGCAGGCTGGTCACCATGCAGACTTCGCTGGCGCGGAAATAGCGCTGCAGCTCGGCCTGGTCGTGGTGCTCGATCTTGAGGATGATCGGCAGGTAGCCATCCTTGCCAAAGCGGTCGTTGATACGGTCGGCCAGCTTGCGCACGCGCTGTTCAAAGTTCATGTATTCCTCCAGGTCGGAACGGCTCGGCGCGGCGATCTGCACGAAGCTGAATTTTCCTTCCATGGCGGGATACATCTCGAGCATGCGTTCAACCGCCTGGAAGCGCTCAAGGATACCCTTAGTATAGTCGAGACGGTCCACACCGAAGGCCAGCAGATGGTCGTCCGGTACACCGAGTATCTTGCGGATCTCGGTGCGGCACACGTCCACCGGCTGAATATCGGGATAGTCGGGCCAGGCGATCGAGATCGGATAGTCTTCCACCTGGGTCAGCTCATTGCCATACGAAATGGTCGATGCTTCCGGCTCGATACGGGTTTCCAGGTAGCGGTCCACGGTATCGAGGAAATTCTTGCGGTGGAACGGCGTGTGGAAGCCGAGGATGGTGCTGCCCAACATGCCTTCCAAAATCTCTTCGCGCCACGGGCAGATGCCGAACGATTCCGAGTTGGGCCAGGGGATGTGCCAGAACGTGATAATCGTGGCCTTGGGCAGCGCCTCGCGCACCATGCGCGGCAACAGGGCAAAGTGATAATCCTGTACCAGCACCACCGGATTGTCGGTGCGCGCTTCCTTGATCACGGCGTCGGCAAAGCGGCGGTTGACCTTGACGTACTGATCCCAGTCCGATGAGCGGAACACCGGCCGCACGTGGGCGATATGGCACAGCGGCCACAGGCCCTCGTTGGCAAAGCCGTAGTAATAGCCCTTCTCTTCTTCCTCGGTCAGCCAGACGCGGCGCAGCGTGTAGCTGGGATTCTTGGGCGGTACCGGCACGTGGTCGTTCTTGTCCACCGTTTCGCGGTCGGCGCTGCCGGCGCCGTGGGCGATCCAGGTACCGGAGCAGGCGCGCATCACCGCCTCCACCGCCGTCACCAGGCCGGAAGCCGGGCGGCGCACCTTGACGCTGCCGTCATCTGCCTTATCGTGAATATATGGTTCGCGGTTGGACACCACCAGCACCTGGTCGCCGGCCAGATCCTGCTGCAGCAGGGCCTTGAGTTTTTCCGGCGCCCAGTCGGCGCCATTGGTGCTGCTGTCGCTGTGCTGGCGTTCCTGGTGATACTCCTCGAGCAGGCTGCGCAGCTCGCCGATCAGCGGTTCCATTTCAGGTGGCGGTGGCGGCGCATCGGCACTGGGCTTGGCCTGGCCGTCGCGCGGCAGCAGGTGGCCGCGCAGCACGTCGTTGACGCTGGCCAGCCAGCCGCGCCAGCTCAGGTGCGATACCAGCAGCGTCAGGAAGGCGATGGCCACGGCCAGCAGGGCAAAGAAGCCCAGCACGTATTTTTTGGTCTCGGCACTGCGGCGCTCGATAAAGCTCATGTCGTGCACGAGAATCAAGCGACCGAGCTCGCTGCCGGCGTCCATGATCGGGGTTTCCGCCATGTGCACGGGACCGCGCGGCAGTTGCACCAGCGATTTGCGCGCGCTGCCATCGGCCGGCGCGGTCCAGCAGCCGATCGACTGTGGATAGGTGGAAGTTTTGTAGAGCAGCTTGCCGGACGTGTCGCAGAAGCCCAGCGCAAACAGGCGTTCATCTTCGATGGCGCCGTCGAACACCTTCTTGATGTGGGCGGCGTCGTTGAGCAGCACATCTTCGCGCAGCGGCACCTGCAGCGTGGCCGCGAGCAACTGCGAGCGGTTATCGAGGTCGCGCAGCGACCAGCGCAGGGTAAGCTTGTCCATCAGCGGGACAACGATGTAGGCAAACAGGCACAACAGGATCGCCAATGGCAGGATAAAACGTAATGACAATTTTACGGAGCGTGACAGCATCAGGGGATTCCTCTCAGGAGATTGCAGAGTGGCAACAAATCGCTGCATCTTCGGTGGATGCGTACAATCGACCTCAGCCCGTCTATTGTTTCATTATTGACGGGAAAGCATTTGTTCGCTAGCGCACGCATGGGGATAAATTGTGCGTCGCAATATTTCACATTTATTTAGAATCGACCTCCATGGAACTAGATTATTTCAATGATATTCAACAAGCCCAATGGCGCGCCGCAGCAGTCGTTGCCATCTCGGCCGTTATTTTCGTCATCGCGGCGCTGCTGCTGCACCGTGCCGGCATGGCCCTGCTGCAGCGGCTGGCGCGCAACCGGCCGATCCCCTACACCACCAATGCCCTCAAGTACGCCTACCGGCCCAGCCAGTGGGTCGCGGTGCTGTTTGCGCTGCGCCTGGTCCTTACCGGTGCGCCAGAGAGCATGCCCGGCCTCACACCGCTGTCACGCATCGACAATGTCCTGCTGATCATCTGCCTGACATGGCTGGCCATCGCCTGCGTTAATTCCGTCAAAAAAACCATCGCCGAACTGAACCCGGTCGATGTGCTCGACAACCTGCGTGCGCGCCGCGTAGTCACGCAAACCCAGGTGCTCACGCGCAGCGCCAACGCGATTATCGTGATCCTCGGCCTGGGCTTCATGCTGCTCACCCTGCCCGGCGCGCGCCAGTTCGGCGCGTCACTGCTGGCCTCAGCCGGTGTGGCTGGCCTGGTGGCCGGTATCGCCGCGCGGCCGGTGCTGGGCAATTTTATCGCCGGCCTGCAGATCGCGTTTTCGCAACCGATCCGTATCGACGATGTCTTGATCGTCAAAGGCGAATGGGGCCGCGTGGAAAAAATCACTGGCACCTACGTGGTGGTGCGCATCTGGGATGAGCGGCGCTTGATTGTACCGCTGCAATGGTTTATCGAAAATCCGTTTGAAAACTGGACCCATACCTCATCCAGCATTCTTGGCACAGTGTTCCTGTGGCTGGACTTCAGCGTGCCGGTGGCCGCAATACGGGCCGAATTCGAGCGCATCACCCATGCGTCAAGCCGCTGGGACAAGCGCGTGTGCGTGCTGCATGTGACCGACGCCAATGAAAAAGGCATGCAATTAAGGCTGCTGGTCAGCGCCCAGGATTCCGGCACGGCGTTTGATCTGCGCTGCGAAATCCGCGAAGCCATTATTGCCTTCGTGGCGGCCAACCACCCCGACTCGCTGCCGCGACTGCGCCCGGTGCTGGACGCTCCGGGACCGCAGGAAGACAGTCTGGGCAAGCGTCCGATCACGGTGGCGGACAGTCCGTCGCCTTGATCGGTGCCAGCAGCCCGGGCTTGCCGGGCTGCTCGACCTGCCTGCGCGCTTACTTGGCAGCGGCGGCCGACGCTGGCGCTGGCGTGGCCGGCGCCTTGGCCGCTGCAGCTGCCTTGGCTTCGTCGCCTGCCACCACCACCGTCAGCCTGGCCGGATCGATGGCTTTGCGGAAGGCGGCGTTCAGCTGCTCCAGCGTGACCGCCTTCAGCTTGGCTTCGTAATCCTTGCTCCAGCTGTAAGTGCGGTTCAGGTACAGATTCCTGGTCCAGCCGGCGGCCAGTGAAGCGTCTTTCGAACGGCTTTGCACGCGCGACTGCAACATGCCCGACTTGGCGTCGGCCAGTTCCTGGGCGGTAAAGCCTTTGCTGAGCGCAAGTGCCAGTTCTTCCTGCACGGCGGTCTGCACCTTCTTCAGATTTTGTGGCGCGGCAATGGCGCCGATGCTGAAGCTGCCCGCGCGGTCGATCGAACCGGCCTCGATACTGCTGCCGCCGCCATAGGACAGGCCATCTTTCTGGCGCAGGCGGTCCATCAGGCGCGACTTCAGGCCACCGCTGCCGAAGCTGTAGTTGGCCAGCTCCAGCGCCGGATAGTCGGCGTCGTCGATGTGCAGGTCCAGCTCGATCTGGGCGCTGTAATAGGCGTTTTCCTTGTCCGGAGCGTTCAGGCTCTTGAACATGGCAGGCTTGCCGGCATTGGTGCGCGGCAGCGGTGCATAGTTGACT
Organism: Duganella sp.; assembly: GCA_040508275.1. Taxonomy (GTDB): domain Bacteria; phylum Pseudomonadota; class Gammaproteobacteria; order Burkholderiales; family Burkholderiaceae_D; genus Rugamonas. The sequence goes on along the minus strand of JBEVNE010000047.1, from coordinate 4,768 downwards.
TTGCTGTCCCAGCCGGCAAAACCTTCTTCGATGGCCTTGCTGGCCACGGCCTTGTCGAAATCGCCGACGATGGCCAGCTCGCCATGGTTGGCGCCGTAGTACGCGCGGTGGAAGGCGACCACATCTTCCAGCTTGAGCGCCTTGACGGCCGCCAGTTGTTCGTCGATGGTCAGGTGGGCACGCGGATCGCCTTTTGGATAAGCATTGAAGTACTCTCCCATGACGTCATTGGCCATGGCGGACGGCTCGTTGCGCGAGGCTTCAATGCCGACGATCCACTGCTGGCGCAATTGCTCGAATTCGGACGCCGGGAAATTCGCTTCGCGCAGCACGTGGGTCACCAGGCGCAGCGCCGCATCGAGGTTGGGGCCGGTGGTGTCAAAAGCATACACGCCACCGCTGATCTTCAGCTTGGAAAATGCGTCATCGAGCTGCGCGCGCGTGTACTGGCTGGTGCCACGCGTGAGCATGGCATTGGCAGCGCCCGCCACAAAGTTTTTGTTGAACAGGTTTTTCTCATCGCCCCAGTGCAGTTGCAGCCGCACCGACACTGCTTCGCCGCGGTTTTTCTTCGGCAGCAGCGCCACTTTCAGGCCACCGATGGTCTTGATCTCGGTGCGCGCGTTGATGTTGTCCTGGTTTGGATCGAACACTTCCGAAGTCAGCACGCCCTGCTTGCCTTTGAAGTCCTTCATGACTTCGGCTACCGTCGGTGCTGCCGGCACCTCGGCGCGTTGCGGCTTGTCTTCCGGGATGAAGGTGCCGACCAGGCGGTTGTCGCGCTTGAGGTAGCGGCCGGCGGCGGCGCTGACCTGCTCGGCGGTAATCGCCGGCAACTGGTCGCGGCCCTGGAACAGCAGGCGCCAGTCGCCCAGTGCGATTTCTTCCGACAGCGCCACGCCGACCTCCTGCGGGTCGTTCAGCGATTTTTCAAAGCTGTTGGAAAATTTGCGGCGTACGCGCTCCATTTCCTCGTCAGTTGGCGGCGTGCTGGCAAAACTCTCCACGGCGGCGATCAAAGCTTCGCGCACCGGTTCGATCGGCTCACCGGCCTTGACCACGGCGCCGACGACTTCCAGCCCCGGCGCGTAACCGGTGTAATTAAAGGCAAACACGCTGGCCGCCTTGCCGCTCTCCACCAGCGCCTTGTGCAGGCGCCCGGTCGGCGCATCGCCGAGGATTTCCGAAGCAAAGTTCAGCGCGTCGGCATCGGCATGCAACTTGGCTGGCACTTTGTAGCCCAGCATGATGATCTGCATATCGCCCTTGCGGCGCACCACGAAGTTACGCTCGCCATCCTGCACCGGTTCTTCGGTCCAGAAGGTTGGCAGCTTGCGCTTGGGTTTTGGAATAGCGCCAAAGCTCTGCTTGATCCAGGCCAGCGTTTGTACCGGATCGAATTTGCCGGCCACCAGCAGCACGGCGTTATCGGGCTGGTAATAGGTGCGGTAAAACGCCTGCAGGTTGTCGATGCGGACGTTTTCAATGTCGCTGCGGTTGCCGATGGTCGAGCGGCCATAGCTGTGCCAGTCATAAGCCATGCTTTGCAGGCGCTTGATCATCACGCCAAACGGGCTGTTTTCACCGGCTTCAAATTCGTTACGCACCACCGTCATTTCGGAAGCGAGATCCTTGGCGGAGATGAAGGAATTGACCATGCGGTCCGCTTCCATCTCGAGCGCCCACTTCAGGTTGTCGGCGCTGGCCTGAAAGACCTGGTAATAATTGGTGCGGTCGAGCGAGGTGGTGCCGTTGAAATCCATGCCGCGCCGCGCGAACTGTTCGGGAATATTGCGGTTCTTGGGCGAGCCTTTGAACACCAGGTGTTCAAGCAGGTGGGCCATGCCGGTTTCGCCATAGTTTTCATGGCGCGAGCCGACCAGATAAGTTACGTTGACGGTGACGGTGGGCTTGGACGCGTCCGGAAACAGCAGCACTTTCAGTCCGTTGGGCAGGCGGTACTCGGTGATGCCCTCGACCGAGGGGCCCTGCACCACGCCTGCTGGCAGGGCCGGAGCAGCCCAGGCGCTACCGGTGGCGCTAAAGGACAGGCCGCACAGCAGCATGCTGGCGACGGCGAGATGTTTCAGACGGCTGGTGCTCATGATTTCCTTAAGGAAAAATTAGAGCACACAGCATACGCCTGACATTATTCAGAAAGCAAGAGCTTTGTCGGGGTAAATTTGCAGGCAGCGCAAGCAGCCAGATGCTTCATTTTTTTTCTGGCAGCAGGCAGGCATCGACCATCTGCAGGTCGTTGTCCTTGGCAAAGGAAATCACGAAGTGATAGGCCATTGGTTCCAGGTCGCGCAGCTTGCCGTTGACCACTACCGACTTCGTGCCATTGACCACGGTCGGCGTGACATACGGGGAAAACTGCAGGTGGGAATCGCGTCCGCCGCCCATGCCTGGCGGCTTGAAGCAGGCCATCACGCCGCACAGACGTTCTGCCCAGTCGCTCGGACGGAACTGCCTGCCATTGCTGGTGAGGCCAAGGATGAAGAACGAATCCTGCTGCTCTTGCGGTTTTTGAACTGACTCTGCCATGGGCGGCTGCTTTGCGTTGAGACTTGTTGGTGACAAGAATGCTTGAGAGTCGCGGCCGCGAGGGTCGGACGTTGCCATTCTTGGAGGAACATACGTATTATATCTTATAGAAGACCTAAATACGTAAGCCGTTGATTCAATGAGAACTTTTCATCGAAATAACCAAAATGGTGCAGAAACCTTACGGTCTGCACCACGGCACTACGCTATTGTACCGCGCTATCGCTTGATTAAGGCGTCGCGCCCAGCCATACCGCACCCGACAAAAGCAATAACAACATCATCCACAACAACAGCGCGCGCCATACCAGCCCGACCGTGCTTTGCAGCGACCGTATGCCAGGCTCATCGCCGGGCAAGGCATCGGCTTCCACATCCGACACATCGACGGTGCTGGCGTCCACCAGCGTGACCTTGACCGCGTGTTCTGCCGGCGTACCGAGCCGCACGCCCATGGCGCCGCCGCCGGCGGACAGGATGATGCCGATCGCTTCATCAGACCAGCGGTGGGCAAAGTTGCGCCAGGCGTAGATGGCGTCTTCAAAGTTGCCCACTACCGCAAACGCCACCGCCGTCAGGCGCACTGGCAGCCAGTCAACCCAGTAAAAGGCGCGGCCGGCAAACTGGCCGAAGGCTTCGTTGCGCATGTGCTCGGGCTCGTTCCAGGCGCGCGCGACATACTCGGACACGCGGTACAGGATGGCGCCGGCCGGTCCCAGCACCAGGAACCAGAAGAACACGCCAAAGACGTTGCGGTGGGTGGTGATCAGCGATTTTTCCACCGCGATGCGGGAAATCTCGTTGACGTCCATGCCGATGGTGTCCTGGCGCGTCCATTCGGCCAGCAGGGCGCGGGCGGCGGTGTCATCGCCGGCATTGAGAGCCAGCTGGATCGACGTGAAGTAATGGCTGTAATGGCGAAAGCCCAGCGTCAGGTAGACAACCAGCACGTTCCAGGCAAACGAGGCGAGAAACCAGTCGTAGTAATGCAGCACCCAGGAGATGGCGGCGGCAGGCACCAGCAGGATCGCCATCATCAGGAACCAGCCGATACGGCCATGCGTGGCGTGGCCGGCGTTGAACCAGGTCTCCATCCGCAACGCCAGGGCCTTGATCTCCGCGTAAATAAAATTGTCCGCCCGCAGCGGTTTCATTTGCTCGATCAGCAGTGCGCACAGAATGGAGAGAAATGTCATTAAAAATCCTTTAAAACGCTGCCATACATCACGATACCTGCCCGATGCCCGTTACGATACCGCAGACGCCACGCAGAATCAAACTCAGAATCAAACTATCAGGCACGCAGGAAATGGAACAGGTTGCGCAGCATGCCGGCGGTCGCGCCCCAGATGTAATACTGCTCGTACGGCATCGCATATAAATTGCGCCGCCCGGATGGCAGCACGAACGACAGGCGCTGGTGGTTCAGGCCATCCATCAGGAAGGCCAGCGGCACCTCGAAAATTTCCGCCACTTCCCCTGGATCGGCCACCAGCTCCAGCGGCGTGGCGACCAGGCCGACCACCGGCGTGACGCGGTAGCCGGTGGCGATGTAATGATCAGGCAAGGTGCCGATCACTTCCACCTGGCTGCGCGCCAGGCCGATTTCCTCTTCCGACTCACGCAGCGCAGTATCGACGGGACTGGCGTCCCAGGCTTCGGCGCGGCCGCCGGGGAAACTGATCTGCCCCGGATGGTCGGTCAGGTCGGCGTTGCGCTGGGTGAGCAAGATGGTCAGGCCGCCCTCGCGCTGCACCAGCGGTATCAACACCGATGCCGGTGTGGCCGGCGAACCATCGGCGCGCAGCTGATAACTGATTTCGGCAGCTTCCGGGGTCCACGCCGGCTGCTCGGCGAAGCGCTGGCGCAGCCAGGCGGCATTGAGCCGCTCATGCGGCAAGGCCGCTTCGCCAGCAATGGCGTCGATGGACAACTGGCGGGGATCGAATGGCGGCTTGATCAAGCTGAGCTCCTGGAACCCCTCGAGCGATGGGGTGCGGGTTTAAGAATACAAAAAGGGGCACCAGTGGCGCCCCTTTCCTCCAAACACAAACGCAGTAATTACCGGAGTAATTACGCTGCGGTTGCTTTCGCCGCTGGGCGACGGTTTGGCAGTTTTTCCTTGATACGTGCCGATTTACCGGAACGATCACGCAGGTAGTACAGTTTAGCGCGACGTACGTCACCGCGGCGTTTCACTTCGATCGAAGCGATCAGCGGG
>JBEVNE010000357.1:0-28033 GCA_040508275.1 Duganella sp. | reverse complement strand
CCCGGCACCTTGTTGAACACCGTCTGGTAGCGGGTTTCGTCGAACGAGTCGGCATCGTGCTCGATATATGGCGGCAGCGGCAGGCGGCCGTGGGCTTCGATCAGTTCGAACACGTCGGCATCGAAGTGCAGCGTGAAGAACTCGCCGGCGCGCTCGCCCACGGTCACGTCAAAGGCGTCGGCCAGGCGCATTTTGGTGCCGGCCAGCGGCGAACGCGAAGCGCGCACCTGGGCCAGCACGGTGCGGTTGTCGAGCACGCGCTCGACCAGCGCTTCGACCTTGCCGCCGCTTTCCTTGGCGCCGAAAAAGCGCGCTTTCAATACGCGCGTATCGTTCATCACCAGCAGATCGCCGGCCTGCAGCAGGCCGGCGATGTCGGCAAACTGGCGGTCGATGATCTGCGCGCCGTCCAGGTGGAGCAGGCGCGATGCGCTGCGGTCGGGCAGCGGGAACTGGGCGATGCGCTCCTGCGGCAAGTTAAAATCGAAATCGGAAAGCGAGTACATGGGCTAACGTGTCAATACAGTTGATATACAGTTGAGAAATCGGATAGGCCTGAAGTGCTGGCTAGCCTTACAATACCGGCGTTGCCACCGTTGTTTGTCGCGGCCAACCCTCTATTTTACGCTAGTGCCTGAAAACCGCTCCAATATGCCTCGATATGTCTGTTAACCCGACTCCCAGCACGTCCAAAAGCGCCCCCAAGGCGGTGAAAAAGACCGTCAGCCCCCAGGTGCGGCTGGCCAAGCTTGGACTGCACACGGACATGGACCTGGTGCTGCACCTGCCGATGCGCTACGAGGATGAAACGCAAGTGGTCAGCATCGAGGAAGCGCGCCTGCATGGCGGCGATACTTCGCAGGTGGAAGGCGTAGTGACGAAGAACGAAATCACCTTCAAACCGCGGCGCCAGTTGCTGGTGCACATTGCCGACGGCTCGGGCGAGCTGCAACTGCGCTTCATGAATTTTTACGGCAGCCAGGTCAAGCAGCTGGCGGAGGGCACGCGGGTGCGTGCGCGCGGCGAACTCAAGCATGGCTTTTTCGGCGCCGAGATGGTCCACCCGGCCTACAAGGTGATCAACGAAGGCGCGCCGCTGCCCACTTCCCTCACGCCGGTCTACCCCGCTGGCGAAGGCTTGTCGCAAGCGGTGCTGCGGCGCGCGATTGGCGAAGCCATCAAGCGCGTGGACTGGAGCGACACGCTGCCCGACAGCCTGCGCGCCAGCTTGCAGCTGCTCGACTTTGAACCGGCCGTCAAGCTGCTGCACTATCCGCCCGCGCAAGTGGATGAATACGCGCTGGCCGAGCGTTCGCACCCGGCGTGGACGCGGGTAAAATTTGACGAACTGCTGGCCCAGCAGCTGTCGCTGAAACGCGCCCAGCACGCGCGCCGCGCCAAGGGAGCGGCGGCGCTGCGCACGGTCGGTGCGCTGTCGGCGCAGTTCCAGGCCGGGCTGCCGTTCCAGCTGACCGGCGCCCAGCAACGCGTGCTCGCCGAAATCCGCGCCGACCTGCGCCAGCCCTACCCGATGCAGCGCCTGCTGCAAGGGGACGTCGGCAGCGGTAAAACCGTGGTATCCGCGCTGGCCGCCGCCCAGGCCATCGACAGCGGCTACCAGGCCGCCCTGATGGCGCCGACCGAAATCCTGGCCGAGCAGCATTTTCGCAAGATCGCCGCCTGGATGGAGCCGCTCGGCGTGACGGTGGCCTGGCTGACCGGCAGCCTGAAGAAAAAAGACAAGCAGGCCGCCTACGACCTGATCGAATCAGGCCAGGCGCAACTGGTGGTGGGCACCCATGCGCTGATCCAGGAAGCCGTGGTGTTTGCCAACCTGGGCCTGGTGATCGTCGATGAGCAGCACCGCTTCGGCGTGGGGCAGCGCCTGACCCTGCGCAACAAGGGCAACGAGGGCGCCATCCCGCACCAGCTGATGATGTCGGCCACGCCGATTCCGCGCACGCTGGCCATGACGTATTACGCCGACCTTGAAGTATCGGTGATCGACGAACTGCCGCCGGGCCGCACGCCGATTGTCACCCGCACCATCGACCAGAACCGCCGCGAGGAAGTCATCGAACGCGTGCACGCGGCAGCGCAGGAAGGCCGCCAGGTCTACTGGGTATGTCCGCTGATCGAGGAATCGGAAGCGCTGCAGCTGCAAACGGCCACCGACACCCACGCCCTGCTGGCCGAAGCGCTGCCGGACCTGAACGTCGGGCTGGTGCACGGGCGCCTGAAGCCGGCCGAAAAACAGGAGATCATGGACGCCTTTACCGCCAACACCCTGCAGGTGCTGGTGGCCACCACCGTGATCGAGGTCGGGGTGGACGTGCCCAACGCTTCGCTGATGGTGATCGAGCACGCCGAACGCTTCGGCCTGTCGCAGCTGCACCAGTTGCGCGGCCGCGTGGGACGGGGCTCGGCGGCCAGCGTTTGCCTGCTACTGTATCAAAGCCCGCTGGGCGGCGTGGCCAGGCAACGCCTGATGACCATGCGCGAAACCACCGACGGTTTCGAGATCGCCCGGCGCGACCTCGAGATACGCGGACCGGGCGAATTTCTGGGTGCGCGCCAGTCGGGCCAGGCCATGCTGCGCTTTGCCGACCTGGAAACCGACGCCTGGCTGGTAGACCAGGCCCGCGATGTGGCCCACGATCTGCTGCATTCGGAGGCACCGGACAAGGCGGCGACAGTGGAAGCCCACCTGGCGCGCTGGCTCGGTGGACGCGAGGAGTTTTTAAAAGTCTAAAAACACAGGTAGATGCGGTTTGCCAGGTCCACCATGAAGCCCGGCTGAAGATAGGCCATGAAGACCAGCGCCAGCACCACGGCAATACCAGCACGTAGCAGCCAGGTGTTCATCGTCAGGCCGCCTTCAGATCGCCACGCACCAGCGCACGCTCGTTGATCGGCAGGTTGACCAGCCCCGCCAGCACGCCCAGCGCAATGGCGATGCCCCACACCAGATCGTAACTGCCGAGCAGCGTGTACAGGTAGCCGCCCAGCCACACGCCGAGGAAGCTGCCGACCTGGTGCGAAAAGAACACCACGCCGGCCAGCATCGACATATGCTTGACGCCGAAAATACCGGCGATGATGCCATTGGTCAGCGGCACGGTGGACAGCCACAACACGCCCATCGCCGCGGCAAACACGTAGACGGAGAGCGGAGACAGCGGCGCCAGCAGGAACAAGATCATCACTGCCGCACGCGCAAAATAAATCCCGGACAGCAGGTGGCGCTTGGGCATCCGTCCACCGAGCTTGCCGGCGTAGTAGGAGCCGGCGATATTGAACAGGCCGATCAGCGCCAGCGCCAGCACGGCCACGCCGGGACTGCTCACGCCCTGGTCTTTCAGGTAGGCCGGCAGGTGCACGCCGATGAACACCAGCTGGAAGCCGCACACAAAATAGCCGGCCACCAGCAGCAGGAAGGAGCGGTTGCGCACCGCTTCGCCGAAGGCCTCGCCGACGCTCTGGCGCGGGCCGTCATCCTGCACTACCGCAGGTTCGCGCAGGAAGAACGCCATCGGCACCATCAGCACGATCACCAGCGCGGCCAGCACATGGAAGGCCTGCTGCCAGCCGATGGCGGAAATAAGCTGCTGCTCGATGGGCATCAGCACGAACTGGCCGAACGAGCTGGCTGCGCCCGAAATGCCGAACGCCCACGAGCGCTTGTCGGCCGGCGCCACGCGCCCGATGATGCCGCTGACCGCGCCGAACGCCGTGCAGGCCAGCCCCAGCCCGATCAACACGCCGCAGCCGATCACGAACAGCGTGGGATCGGTCACGGTGGCCATCCACAGCAGGCCCGCCATGTAGCAGACCGCGCCCACCAGCACCACGCGCATGGTGCCGAAGCGGTCGGCCGCCATGCCGGCGAACGGGCCGAACACGCCCCAGGCCAGGTTTTGCAGCGCCATCGCCAGCGAATAGGTTTCGCGCGTCCAGCCATTGGCCTGCGAGATCGGCTGCATCCAGAAGCCGAAACCATGGCGCACGCCCATGGCCAGCGTCAGGATGACGCCGGTGGCAAGCAGCACGGTTTTAAGAGAGGGGGCGCGGGTGGCGACGAACATGGAAACATCCTGATGATCAAAACGACATCAGGCGATTGTAACCAGTTCGCGCCATCCGCGCTGGCACAGCCGCGATTATTCGTCAGCGCTGTAGCGCAGGCCGATCTGTGCGCGGATGGCGTCCAGCGTGCCCATGAGGTTGAGGGTTTCGGCGTGCGGCATCACCGGACTTTCAATCAGGCCGGCACGCAGACAGCGGCCCACTTCCTGTGCTTCGTGGGTATAGCCATTGCCGCTGCGCGGCACGCTGACCGTGCGTTCGCTGCGCGAAGCGCCATTGACCACGGTCACGCTGAAGGCTTCGGTGTTGTGGAAGCGGTCGGACAGGCGCACAAAGCCCTTGCTGCCGGAAATGGTCAGCTCAGTCGGCGTGCGCGAGCGCAGGCTGCACAGACAGGACGAGATGCCGCCGCCCTCGTGCATCAGCGTAAACGCCGTTTGCAGATCGACGCCGTCGGCCGTCATCTGGGCCTGCGCCTGGACGCTGGCAACGCTGCCGAGGAAGAACGACGCGATCGACAGCGGGTAAATGCCCAGGTCGAGCAGCGCCCCGCCGCCCAGTGCGGGGTTGAACAGGCGGTGCTCGGGGCCCACCTCGGCGGTGAAGCCGAAATCGGCGGTGATGTTGGCCAGCGTGCCGATTTCGCCGCTGGCGACGATGCGTTTGGCTTCGATCACGGCAGGCAGGAAACGCGTCCACATGGCTTCCATGACGAACAGGTTTTTTTCGCGCGCCAGCGTGATGATGTCCTGCGCCTCGCGCCGGTTCATGGTGAACGATTTTTCCACCAGCACGCCCTTGCCGGCGTTCAGGCACATCAGCGCGTTTTCGTGGTGCATCGGGTGCGGCGTGGCGATGTAGATCACATCGACGGCGGGATCGTCGGCCAGCGCCTGGTAGCTGCCGTGGGCGCGCGTGGTGCCAGATTCATCGCCATATTCTTCGGCGAACTTGTTAGCGCTATCTACGGTGCGCGAAGCAACCGCTGCCAGCGTGGCATCGGGCGTGTCCTGCAAGGCGGTAGCGAAGGCCTTGGCGATTTTTCCGGTGCCCAGTATGCCCCAGCGAATGTTCTGCGTCATGGCGTGCTCTTTCTGCCGCTTGGCGGCGATGTCAGTGTCGAAATGCTATTTTACTGCGCTCTGGCGTTTGGCGCGGAACACTTTCTGGTCGGCGTAAAACGCGTCATCCTGATCCGGCCACCAGCCCGGCACACCGAGCGCCTGCATCGGCATGAAGCCGGCGGTGCTCAAGCCCTGCTGCACCAGTTCCTGCGCCACGGTGGCGTCGATCCAGGCGCGGCGGGCGGCATGGCCGCTGGCAAAAAACGCATCATCGGCCCACACCACCCGTGTATGGGCGGTGATCGCCTTGCGCGGCGCCACCAGCTTTTCCATCAGGGCGTGGCCGAATATCCAGACCTCGGCGTCCGCTGCGGCGCCAAAGCTGGCGCGCCGCCCGATGAAAGCCTCGCGCCAGCGATGTTCGGCCAGCGCCTCGACCAGTGCGCGGCCGGCAGCGCCGGTGCGCACCACCAGCAGCGCAGCATTTTCGTCAAAAATGGTGGCGCCGTCGCGCGCCGGTCCGCGCGACTTGCCAACGCCGTCACGGGCGATCTGCGCCGCCTGCAAGGCGTTCAGTTGCACCTTGATACGCGGGAAGCTCAGCCATACCAGGCCGTTGAAGAAGTCGTGCAGGTTGTCGCGCGTGGGCACGCCGCCGCTGGCGCCGATGAATTCCTCGTAGGCCGTGCCATCGGGCAACGCCTCCTGCGGCACGAACGACAGCGGCAGGCCGCGATGGTTGCACAGACCCAGTGCAGTGGCCCGGGCGCTGAAGGCGTCGCGGAAGTGTTCCCCCTGCCCGGCCAGGCAGCTGGCCGCATCGCGTACCGAGTCGTACCAGGGACGCGACCAGTCGATCGCCGCCAGCACTTTAGAGCATTTTCCAGTGGATGGTTTCACCAGCGTTCAGTGGCACCACCTGCTGATCGGCCAGCGGCAGCAGCTCCGGCAGCGTCCATTGCTGGCGCTCCAGAGTGATGGTGCCGGTATTGCGCGGCAGATTGTAGAAATCGGGGCCGTGGAAGCTCGAGAAGGCTTCCAGCTTGTCGAGCGCACCGGCACGCGCAAACGCTTCGGTGTACAGCTCCATCGCGTGCAACGCCGTGTAGCAGCCGGCGCAGCCACAGGCGGCTTCCTTGGCGCCCTGCGCATGCGGCGCCGAGTCGGTGCCGAGGAAGAAGCGCTCGTCGCCGCTGGTGGCGGCGGTGACCAGCGCCAGCCGGTGTTCCTCGCGCTTGAGCACGGGCAGGCAGTAGTAGTGCGGACGGATGCCGCCCTTGAAGATCTCGTTGCGGTTGTACAGCAGGTGGTGGGCGGTGATGGTGGCGGCAATCGGACCTTCGGCTTCGGCCACGTACTGGGCCGCATCCTTGGTGGTGATGTGCTCGAAGACGATTTTCAGCGCCGGAAAATCGCGCCGCAGCGGGCGCATCACGCGCTCGATAAACACCGCTTCGCGGTCGAACAGGTCGATATCCTGGTCAGTCACTTCGCCATGCACGAGGAAGGGCATGCCCACCTCCTGCATCATTTCCAGGGTTTTGTAGCAGTTGGCCAGGTCGGTCACGCCGGCGTCCGAGTTGGTGGTGGCGCCGGCCGGATACAGCTTGACCGCGTGCACCACGCCGCTCTCCTGGGCGCGCACGATTTCCTCGGGCGGCGTATTGTTGGTCAGGTACAGCGTCATCAGCGGCTCAAACGCCATCCCGGCCGGCAGCGCCGCCATGATGCGTTCGCGGTAAGCGACTGCGGCAGCGGTGGTGGTCACCGGCGGTTTCAGGTTGGGCATGACGATGGCGCGGCCAAACTGGCGCGCACTGTGCGGCAGCACGCTGGCCAGCGTAGCGCCGTCACGCAGGTGCAAATGCCAGTCATCGGGGCGGGTGATGGTGATGCTGTCGGGGAGAGTGTTGAAATCGGACATGGCTGAGGGCTTTCGGGCTACCAGTGGGCTAAAAACGGCGGAATGGCGATATTTTACCCTGTGCCGCCTACTGTGCGGCACGTGCCCTGGCCTGCGCCAGCAACTGGTCCAGCGCTGCACGGTCGTAGATTTTGCCGCGGCTGATCACCGTGTGAATCTGGCGCGTGGCGCTGATGTCTTGCAGCGGGTTGGCGTCCAATACCAGCAGGTCGGCGGTTTTGCCGGCGTCCAGGCTGCCGTACTGGCCGAGCTTGCCCAGGAAGCGCGGCCCGGCGATCACGGCCGATTGCAGGGCCTGCACGGGCGTCAGGCCATAGCGGACGTACAGGCCGATTTCGTCGTGCAGCGCCTGCCCCGGATAGTCGTAGGAATTGAGAAAGCCGGCGTCGGTGCCGGCGATGATGCTCACGCCCTCCTGCGCCAGGATTGGCAGCAGCGCCGCCGATCGTTCAAAAGTGGCCTTGCGCAGGGCGATCTGTTCTGGTGTGTCCTGGGCGGCGCGCTGCACGCGCCAGTCATAGGTGGCGCGCAAGCCCTTGCCGATATACTGCAGCGCTTCATCGTGGCTGTGATCTTCCACATCGAGGTAGGCGATCACGCGCGATACCGACAGCGTCGGCACTACCGCCGTGCCTTTCGAGGCCAGGTAGCGGAACGACGCGCGCGCGGTCGGCTCGTGGTAGCTGTCCAGGCTCAGTTTCATGGCTTCCTTGCCGCTCAAGCGGCCTGCGGCAACCTGCGCCGTCAGTTCCTGCTCGCGCGGGGTGGCGGCGCGCAGCAGGTAGGACTGGTGTTCGATCGTGCCAAGCCCCGCATCGGCCATCTGCGCCAGCGTTTTTTGCACGGGAATGTGGCCCGAGGTGCGCAAGCCGCGCAGCTTTGCCTGGCGCAGCGCTTCAATATATAGCTCCGGCTTGAGGGTGTTCTCGGTAATTTTGACAAAATCCACCTGCTGCGCCTGCAGCCGGTCGAGCGCCTGCCCCACCTCTTGCGGCGTGCCGACTTCGATCGTGCCTTTCCACAGGGGCTTGTAGCCTTCGAGCTTGGCGCCCGAGGTAAAAATGGTCGGGCCGTCAAGCTTGCCGTGCTTGATCTGGTCGCGCCAGGCCAGCACGGTATCGGGCAGGTCGCCCGAGCAGTCGCGCACGGTGGTAATGCCGTAAGCCAGGTAGAGCGGCAGCAGATTCTTGTTTTCATCGATCAGCGCGGGACCGCCGCCAAAGTGCACATGGGTGTCCCATAAGCCGGGCATCAGGTATTTACCGGGCAGGCGCAACGTCTGGCGCGGCGCATAACGGGGCAGGTCGCGGTCGTCGATCACGGCGAGGATGGAGTTACCCTGAAGCACTATGGTTTTCCCCTGAACGGCACGCCCGCCAGCGACATCGATCACGGTGGCGCCGGTCAGGGCCAGGTCGGCGACGATGGTGTCGGCGGCGTGGGCGCTGGTCAGCAAGCCCAGCGCCAGCATGGCGCCGGCGAGGTTCTTCAGGGAGGGCATAGAGGGTTCCGATCATGAATGCAAACCGGGCGATCTTAGCACTGTCTTTGTCTCAAAAGAAACGCTGCCACACACCGTGTGCCATGCGGCCCACGCAAGCTTGACAGTGACCTTGCCCACAAGGATACTGCGGGACTTGCTCAATGTTTCATCAACTCAAAAAGTTAACATGGGCTCGGTCGGACCTCCGCAACACGGAGTAAAGACAGCATTTTGCGCCAGATTGCACTGCCACAGACATCTTGCTGCAAGCAACGTCCACAGAGACACTATTAACAGGGAAAGCCCACACCATGCAGAAAAAAAGCCGATTGACCTCCTACATCATGCTGGCCCTGGTGCTAGGCATTATTACCGGCTATATCGCCAACAGCAACCTGGCCGATCCTGCCGGTTTTGCCGACAAGATGTCCTTGTTGACCACGATTTTCCTGCGCCTGATCAAAATGATCATCGCGCCGCTGGTCTTCGCCACGCTGGTGGTCGGCATTGCCCGCATGGGCGACGCCAGTGAAGTCGGCCGCGTCGGCCTGAAAACCATGGGCTGGTTCTTCATAGCGTCGCTGATGTCGCTGAGCCTGGGCCTGATCCTGGTGAATATCTTCCGTCCCGGCGATGCGCTGGTCGGCCACATGGCCAGCACGGCAGCCAATACCGGTATTTCGGCCACCAGCCTGTCGCTGAAAGACTTCATCACCCACCTGGTGCCCGCCTCCATCGTCGATGGCATGGCCAAGAATGAAATCCTGCAGATCGTCGTATTCTCGCTGTTCTTCGGCTGCGCCGCTGCCGCCATCGGTGAAAAAGCCAAGGTACTGATCGACGCGCTCGACGGCCTGGCCCACATCATGCTCAAGGTCACCGGTTACGTGATGGCGTTTGCGCCCATCGCCGTGTTCGCCGCCGTGGCAGGCACCATCGCCAAGAGCGGCCTGGGCGTGCTGTCCACCTATGGCGTGTTCATGGCGCAGTTCTACTTCGGCATCATCGTGCTGTGGGGCTTGCTGATGCTGGCGGGCTTCCTGTTCCTGAAAAACCGCGTGTTCGCGCTGATGAAAGAATTGCGCGGCCCGGCCGTGCTGGCCTTCTCCACCGCCTCGAGCGAAGCGGCTTATCCAAAAACCCTGGAAGGCCTCGAGCGTTTCGGCGTGCGTAACCGGATTGCCTCGTTCGTGCTGCCAATCGGCTATTCGTTCAACCTCGACGGTTCGATGATGTACTGCACCTTCGCCACCGTGTTCATCGCCCAGGCGTACGGCATCGAAATGTCGCTGGCCGAACAGCTGACCATGATGATGGTGCTGATGGTGACTTCCAAGGGCATCGCCGGCGTGCCGCGCGCCTCGCTGGTGGTAATTGCCGCCACGCTGAGCCACTTCAACATTCCGGAAGCCGGCCTGCTGCTGCTGCTCGGTATCGATCACTTCCTCGACATGGCCCGTTCGGCCACCAACGTGGTCGGTAACGGCGTGGCGGCTGCTGTAGTGGCCAAGTGGGAAGGCGAGTTGAGCGACCCAGCGAAAGAAGAACTGGCCAAGAAGACAGCCTGATTCAGCAAGCATCGTAAAAAAGCCCGGTAATTTACCGGGCTTTTTTCATTCTTCCTCGTCCTGGCGCGCCTGCTGGCGTTGCCACATTTGCGCGTACAACCCATCGGCGGCCAGCAATTCATGGTGCCGGCCGCGCTCGACGATGCGTCCATGGTCGAGCACCAGGATTTGCTGCGCATCGGCCACGGTGGACAGGCGATGGGCAATCACCAGCGTGGTGCGGCTTTTAGCGATTTCCTTCAATTGCGCCTGGATCGCCTGCTCCGCCTTCGAGTCCAGCGCCGATGTGGCCTCGTCAAAGATCAAAATCGCCGGGTTCTTGAGCAGCGTGCGGGCAATCGCCACGCGCTGCTTCTCGCCGCCCGACAGTTTCAAGCCCCGCTCGCCCACCATGGTGGCGTAGCCGTCGGGCAGGCTGTCGATAAAATCGTGAATCGACGCCGCCCGCGCCGCCGCCACGATCTCGTCGCGGGTGGCGCCCGGCTTGCCGTAGCCGATGTTGTATTCAATGGTGTCGTTGAACAGCACCGTATCCTGCGGCACGATGCCGATAGCCTGGCGCACCGAATCCTGTGTGAGCGCGCGCAGGTCCTGGCCATCGATGGTGATGCTGCCGGCGTTGACTTCGTAAAAACGGAACAGCAGCCGCGACAGCGTCGATTTGCCAGAGCCGCTGTGGCCCACCACGGCCGTGGTAGTGCCGGCGGCAATGGTAAAGTCCACATCGAACAGGATCTGGCGCTTGGCCTCGTAGCTGAAGTCCACGTGGCTAAAGCACACCTCGGCGCCCTCGGTGGCAAGCGGGCGCGCATTGTTGGCGTCGGCAATCTCGCGGTTCTGGTCCAGCAGCCCAAACAGCTTTTCCATGTCGGCCAGGCTTTGCCTGATCTCGCGGTAAATCACGCCGAGGAAGTTGAGCGGTATGTACAACTGGATCATGAAGGCGTTGACCAGCACCAGATCGCCCAGCGTCATGGTGCCGGCGATCACGCCTTCGGTGGCGCGCCACAGGATCAGCGTGACGGCGACCGCAATGATCAGCGATTGCCCCGTATTGAGCACCGACAGCGAGGTCTGCGACTTGACCGCCGCTGCTTCATATCGCTGCAGACCTTCGTCGTAGCGCCTGGCCTCGTAGTCCTCGTTGCCGAAGTATTTGACGGTCTCGTAATTGATCAGCGAATCGATGGCCTTGCTGTTGGCCTTGGAATCCATGTCGTTCATGGTGCGGCGAAAATGCGTGCGCCAGTTGGTGACCGTCACCGTAAAGATGATGTACGACGCCAGCGCCACCAGCGTAATGATGGTGAACCAGATATCGTAGTGCAACACCAGGTAGCCCAGCACCAGCGTGATTTCCACCAGCGTGGGCACGATATTGAACAGCGTGTAGGAAATCAGCGAGCCGACCGCGCGCGTGCCGCGCTCGATATCGCGCGTCATGCCGCCGGTCTGGCGGTTCAGGTGAAAACGCAGCGACAGCGCATGCAGGTGGCGGAACACCTGTAGCGCAATGGTGCGCACGGCGCGCTGCGTTACGCGGGCAAACAGGAATTCACGCAGCTCGGTAAACACGGTGGTGGACACGCGCAGCAAACCATATGCCACCAGCGCCGCCAGCGGCAGCACCAGCAGCGCCTGCGGATGCTGGGGCGTGATGGTCAGCGCATCGATGATCTTTTTCATCACGATCGGCACGCTGACGTTGGCCAGCTTGGCGCCCACCAGGCAGCCCAGCGCCAGCAGCACGCGCCATTTGTACACCCACAGGTAGGGCAACAGGGTTTTCAGGGTAGCGGCATCGGTGCGGCTGCGGGGAGTGGGAGGCACGCTGGCGTCTGCTGGCGAATTCGGGTAACGGCGCATAATGGCGAAGGTTGGCTTTTTATGGTTCAATCGCGGTCATTGTAGACCTTGCAGAGATTTCACGATGAGTACCCCACAAAATCCGCCCCTTGCCATTACCACCATCAACCGCGGCCTGCCTGCGGGCAAAATGCCGGAACTGCGCATGATGCCCTCGCCGTCGGACGCCAATGTGTATGGCGATGTGTTTGGCGGCTGGATCATGGCCCAGGTGGACATTGCCGGTTCGCTGCCTGCCACGCGGCGCGCCAACGGCCGCGTCGCCACCATTGCGGTGAACTCCTTCGTGTTTAAAAATCCCGTGTTCGTCGGCGACCTGCTGTCGTTTTATGCCGACATCGTCAAGGTGGGCAATACCTCGATCACCGTCAATGTCGAGGTGTACGCGGAGCGCAACCGCCTGCAGGCCGATACCGTCAAGGTGACCGAAGCCGTGCTCACTTACGTGGCCACCGACTCCGACCGCAAGCCGCGCAAGGTGCCGCCCATCGAAACCCTGATCCACGCCTGAGCGGCGCTGGCTGCCACATTCCAGCATGGATGAACAGCGCCGCATATTCCTGTCCACCGCACGCCGCCTTGGCGGACTGGCAGCGCTGGCGGCAGCGGCAGCGACCACCGGCGCCAGCACCTCGCGCAACAGCAGTACCAACAGCGCTGCCGCCTCCGCAGCCAACCTTGGCCGCTATCCGTTCAGCCTGGGCGTCGCCTCCGGTTCGCCGCTGCCCAACGCGGTCGTCATCTGGACCCGCATCCTCTACGATCCGTTAGAGGGCGCCGACATGCCGGCGCTGGCACTGGCGGTGCGCTGGGAAGTGGCCGACGATGAACGATTCAGCCGCATCGTCGCGCGCGGCACGGCCAGCGCCACGCCGGCACTGGCGCACAGCGTGCATGTCGATGTGAAGGGGCTGGCGCCGGCGCGCTGGTATTTTTACCGGTTTATGCTCGGTGATGCAGTCAGCCCCACCGGCCGCACCCGCACCGCACCGGCCGCCGGCAGCATGCCGGCGCAACTGAAGCTGGCGGTGGCCTCGTGCCAGCACTGGGAATTCGGCACCTATGCGGCGCACCGCCATATTGCCGCCGCCGCGCCCGACCTGGTGGCGTTTTTGGGCGATTATATTTACGAGTGGGGACCGTATCAACTGCACCATCCGGCGCGCGCCGTGCGCAGCCACGAGAGCTTTACCCTGGCCGATTACCGCAACCGCTACGCGCAGTACAAGAGCGATGGTCAGCTACAGGCGGCGCACCACGCGGCGCCGTGGATCGTCACCTGGGACGATCACGAAGTGGCCAACGATTACGCCAACGACCGCGACGAGCGGCTCGACCCGAACTTTATCGCCCGGCGCGCTGCCGCCTACCAGGCGTTTTACGAGCACATGCCCTTGCGCCTGCAACTGGACCAGCCGGGCGGCTTTGCCCACATGCGCATCTACCAGCGCTACGACTGGGGCAAGCTGGCGCGCTTTCACGTGCTCGACGATCGCCAGTACCGCGCCTGGCATGCCTGCCCGCCCAAGGGGCGCGGCGGTTCCACATCCATCGTGCGGCGCGACTGCCCGGCGCTGGCCGCGCCTGAGCGCAGCATGCTCGGCGACGCGCAGCAGCGCTGGCTCGATGAGGGATTGTCGTCGTCGCCGGCGCGCTGGAATATCCTGGCGCAGCAAACGCTGATGGCGCAGAACAGCCAGTTGCCGTTCAAGCGCGAGGAAGATGTGCGGATCTGGACCGATGGCTGGGATGGCTATCCGGCGGCGCGCCAGCGGCTGCTGGAATCGCTGCACAACAGCCGCGCCGCCAATCCGCTGGTGCTGTCGGGCGACGTGCACAGTTTTTTTGCGGCAGAAATCAGCCGCCACCCCACGCGCACCGTCTCGCGCAGCAACCCGGTGCTGGCGACCGAGTTGTGCGGCACCTCGATTACTTCGCCATCACGCCCGCAAAAGCGCACCGAGGAATATGTCGCCATGAATCCGGGCATCAAGTACGGCAAAAGCGATCAGCGCGGCTTCATGCTGCTCACTATCACGCCGGACACCACCACGGCGCACTTTCAGGCACTGGCCAATGTACAGGATGCCGGCAGCGCGCTGGCGACGGCGGCCAGTTTTGTCGTGCGTAACGGCCGCGCCGCCGTAGTGAAAGCTTAGATTTCTAGGCTGCCGGTTTTTCATCCCGCAACTGCCGGCGCAGGATCTTGCCGACGTTGGTCTTCGGCAGTTCATCGCGGAACTCGATGAATTTCGGCTTTTTATACGCCGTCAGCTCATGCTTGCAGAAGTCCAGCAACTGCTCGGCGGTCAGGTTGGGATCCTTGCGCACCACGAACAGCTTCACGGCCTCGCCCGAGTTTTTATCGGGCACGCCGATACACGCCACTTCCAGCACGCCCGGATGGGCCGCCACCACGCCCTCGACCTCGTTCGGATAGACATTAAAGCCCGAGACGATGATCATGTCCTTTTTGCGGTCAACGATGCGGGTGTAGCCTTTCTCGTCCATGATGCCGACGTCGCCGGTCTTGAAGAAGCCATCGGCAGTCATCGACTTGGCGGTTTCGTCGGCGCGGTTCCAGTAACCGGCCATCACCTGCGGGCCGCGAATGGCGATTTCACCGGTCTGCCCCAGCGGCACATCGTTGCCATCGTCGTCGAGGATCCTTACTTCGGTCGAGGGTATCGGCAAACCGATGGTGCCGGTGAATTCCTTGATGTCCACGCGGTTGGCGGTCGCGACCGGCGAGGTTTCCGACAGGCCGTAGCCTTCGATGATCGGCGTTCCCGTTACCTTGAGCCAGCGGTCGGCCACCGCCTTCTGCACAGCCATGCCGCCGCCGTTGCACACCGAGTAGCTGGAAAAGTCGAGCTTGGAGAACTCGGGATTGTTAAGCAGCGCGTTGTACAGGGTATTCACCGCCGGCAGCACCGCCACGCGGTACTTGGCCAGTTCCTTGACGAAGCCTGGAATGTCGCGCGGGTTGGGAATGAGCAGGGTCAGGCCGCCCATGCGCATGCCCATGAAGCCGCTCACCGTCAGCGAATAGATGTGGTACAGCGGCAGCGCCGCGACGAACACCAACTGCTCTTCCTGCTTTTTGAATTGCAGCCAGGCTTCGTTTTGCAGCACGTTGGCAATGATATTCCGGTGCAGCAGCACCGCGCCCTTGGAGACGCCGGTGGTGCCGCCCGTATATTGCAGGAAGGCGATATCGTCATGTCCCTGCGTTACCGGCCTGAGCGTCATGCCCGCAGCTTCCGACAGCATCTTGTTGAACGGAATAGCGCCCGGCAGCGAGTAGGCCGGCACCAGTTTTTTGACCTTGCGCACGACCAGGTTGACGATGGCGCCCTTGAGGAAACCCAGCATGTCGCCCATGGTGGCCACCACCACGTGCTTGACGCTGGTATTGGCAATCACCTGCTGCAAGGTGGTGGCAAAGTTTTCCAGCACGATGATCACTTCCGCGCCGGAATCGATCAACTGGTGCTGCAACTCACGCGCGGTGTACAGAGGATTGACGTTGACCACCGTGTAGCCGGCGCGCAGGATGGCCGCCATCGCCACCGGATATTGCAGCACGTTCGGCATCATGATCGCCACGCGTGCGCCCGGCGCCAGTCCTTTGCTTTGCAGCCAGGCGCCGACCTGCTGCGACAGCGTATCGAGTTCGCGGTAGGTCAGAAATTTATCCATGCACACATAAGCCTTGCGGTCGGCGAAGCGACGGAACGCGTCCTCGAGCAAGTGGGTGACCGAGCGGAATTGTGTCGTGTCGATCTCGGCGGGCACGCCCTCCGGGTAGGAGTTAAGCCAGATTTTTTCCATTGTTATGCCGCCTTTTGGGTTGCGTTAGTATTGTCGTCTCGCAGCACGCGCCGCAAAATCTTGCCCACATTGGTCTTCGGTAATTCCTCGCGGAATTCGATGTATTTCGGTTTTTTGTAGCCGGTCAGATGATCCTTGCAGTAGGCCATCAGGGCCTCGGTGCTAAGGTTCACATCGCGACGCACCACGAAGGCCTTGACGGCCTCGCCCGAGTGCTCGTCCGGCACGCCCACGCAAGCGCATTCGAGCACGCCCGGATGCGCCGCCAGCACGCCTTCGATTTCGTTGGGATAGACGTTAAAACCGGAAACCAGGATCATATCTTTTTTGCGGTCAACGATCTTCACGTAACCGCGCTCATCCATCACACCGACGTCGCCCGATTTGAAGAAACCGTCGGCCGTCATGACCTTGGCGGTTTCATCGGGACGGTTCCAGTAGCCTGGCATGACCTGCGGACCACGGATGGCGATTTCGCCAGGCTGTCCCAGCGGTACCTGGTTGCCATCATCATCAAGGATGACAACGTCGGTCGACGGCAGCGGCAAGCCAATGGTGCCGGTAAAGCCCCTGGCGTCAGCCGGGTTGAGGGTGGCCACGGGCGAGGTTTCGGACAGGCCGTAACCCTCGATGATCGGTGCACCGGTGACCTTAAGCCAGCGGTCGGCCACGGCCTGCTGCACCGCCATGCCGCCGCCAAAACTGAGCTTGAGCGCCGAGAAGTCGAGCTGGGCAAAGTCGGGATGATTGAGCAAGCCGTTGTACAAGGTATTCACCGCCGGGAACACGTGGAAGCGGTACTTGCCCAGCTCCTTCACCAGGCCGCCCATATCGCGCGGATTGGGGATCAGCACGTTCAGCCCGCCGGCGCGCATGCCCCACATGGCGCACACGGTCAGCGCAAAGATGTGATACAGAGGCAAGGCGACGATCACCACCGGCTGGTCGGTAACAGCGCCGACGGTCGAAGATATCCAGGGATCGAACTGCAGGACGTTGGCAAAAATGTTCTGGTGCGTGAGCGTGGCGCCCTTCGATACGCCGGTGGTGCCGCCCGTGTACTGCAAAAAAGCGGGATCGCCGGGCAGGCACTCGACCGGCGTGAGCTTCATGCGCGAACCATGCGACAGCGCCGACTTGAAGCGCACCGCGTTGGGCAGCGAGTAGGCCGGCACCTGATGCTTGACGTTACGCACCACAAAATTGACCAGCGTACCCTGCGCCGCGCCCAGCATCTCGCCCATGGTGCTGACGATGATGTGCTTGACCTGGGTACGCTCCAGCACCTCTTCGAGCGTGTGGGCAAAGTTTTCCATCACGATGATGGCGCTGCAGCCGGAATCGTTGAGCTGGTGCTCAAGTTCGCGCGGCGTGTAGAGCGGATTGATATTCACCACGGTGTAGCCGGCGCGCAGGATGGCGGCAATCGCAATCGGGTATTGCAGTACATTGGGCATCATGATGCCCACGCGCGCGCCCTGCTTCATGCCGCGGCTTTGCAACCAGGCGCCCAGGCGCCGGGAATGGGTGTCGAGCTCGGCATAGGTGAGGAATTTGTCCATGCAGACGAAGGCGTTGCGGTCTGCGAACTTGGTAAAGGATTCTTCCAGCAATTGCACCAGTGAGCGATACCGTCCGGTATCGATTTCGGTCTGCATAGCGGGGGGATAAGACTTCAACCAGATTTTTTCCATGCCTGTGCCTCTTGTCTCGTGTCTCGTTATTGTGTCAGGGCCGGCGCACAGTGCCGGATGCAACGTGGCGCGTCGTATGCGCACCTTGGGACCTGCAAACAGTGCGATCCTAGCGGTCCGTCAGCGCGGACGCAAGCGCATTTAATCACAATTAGAACGCAGTT
This sequence comes from Duganella sp., assembly GCA_040508275.1. Classification (GTDB taxonomy): domain Bacteria; phylum Pseudomonadota; class Gammaproteobacteria; order Burkholderiales; family Burkholderiaceae_D; genus Rugamonas. Next base: position 10,350 of record JBEVNE010000357.1, on the reverse strand, counting down.
TCTAACGTGATTTTATGCTGCATGGCAGCATCAGAGCGTGCCTTGGATGGGGGTTTGATCAGCCTTGCCGGGGTCGGTACTGACAGCTTCCGTGTGGGCGAGTTGATCCAGACGCTGCTGACGTTGAGCGAAGTCAAGCGCAGCCAATTTTTGCACTGCACCATAAAATCGCACGAACGTTCGCTCTTGCTTGAGCAAGGCCCGGAAGGCCGGCAGATAATCGTGGTAGGTGCCCACCGAACTGAGGTGGGCATTGGTCAGCGGTTCGGCAAACCAGCGGTCGTAGCCGGCATAGCCGCCCCAGCTTTTCTTCAGCAGTTCGTAGTCCGATTTGAGGTGGGCGAAGATGCGCGCCTTTTCGGCGCGGCGGTGGCGCACGCTGGTCTTGCTGGCGTAATTATCGGCCAGCATCTGGCGATGGCGCACCAGCAGCGCCAGAAAATCCTTGCGGCGGGCGTTGTAGCGGGCATAGGCTTCGCGCATCGGTTCGCTGCCATACAGCTCCAGCCAGCGCTGTACGCCAGCCTCTTCCACCGCCGTGGCAAAGCTTTCGTTGAACTGGGTATCGCCCTGCACGTACACGACCTGGTGCGCCAGCTCGTGAAACACCATGCGCGCCAGTTCGGCGTCCGAATAATTGATAAAGGTGGACAGCAGCGGATCGCTGAACCAGCCCAGCGTGGAATAGGCCGGCACGCCGCCCACCTGCACGTCGTTGCCCTCCTTGGCCAGTTCATCGGCATAGTTTTGGGCGTCATCCTTGCTGTAGTAGCCGCGATAGCTGACGCAACCGGCAATCGGGAAGCACCACTGGATCGGCCGCAGCGACAGTTCCGGCGTGGCGACCACGTTCCACAGCACGAAGGGACGCGACAGCGCAGCATAGTTTTTATAGCTGGCGTTATTCGGCAGTGCCAGTTCCTGCACCGCGAAGCGGCGAATCAGCCGGGCTTTTTCCAGCCGCGCCTTCAGTTGCGGATCGGTGGCAGGGTCGCCGAGCCAGTCGTCAATCGGGCGCGACTCGGACCACAGCGAATATTGTCCTTGCGCCGCCTGCATGTAGTACTTGACTTGCGCGCAACCGGCCAGCATCGCCAGCGTGCTGGCAGCCACCAGCCAGTACCTGGTGCGAACGATGGGGCGGACAAGCTTGCGCATACATCACCTTCAAATTACCTTGGGGCATTAACCCTTTCAACCTGGACCAGTGTATCGTAAAAAGTCGGGGCGCGGCCCATGTCGGTCAGCCGTTGGCTGGTGACTTCATTGGCATTCTTGCCGTCTTTGGCAAGCTTTTTCCACCATACTGACAAGCCGACCACCAGGCCGGCACGGGCCTTGTCCGTGACCCGGGCTTTGGCGATAAAACTGCCGCGATCATTAAAAATACGCACCATTTCCCCATGAACGATGCCGCGCGCGGCGCTGTCGTCGGGGTGGATATCGAGATGCGGCTCGCCCTCGGCCGAGCGCAAACTCTTGACGTTTACAAAACTCGAATTGAGGAAATTGCGCGCCGGCGGAGAAATCATCGCCAGTGGATAGCGCTGTGCAAGTTGAGGGTTGCTAGCAACAGATTCGTGCGGCGCCAGGTAGGTCGGCAGCGGATCAAGACCATCGGCGGCCATCGCAGCGGAATACAACTCGCACTTGCCGGACGGCGTCGGGAAACCGCCGTTGGCAAACGGCGCGGCCGGCATGTTGAGCTTTTGCCAGCCCTGGCGTTTCAACGATTCCCAGTCGAAATGCACGGCGCGCGCATCGCTGGTATTGAAAGCCTGCGCCGCCAGTTGGTCGTCGGTCTCGCTGAAGCACGGATCGTCAAAGCCCATGGCGCGCGCCAGCAGGCGGAAAATTTCCGTGTTGGGCTTGGACTCGCCCTGCGGGGCAATCGCCGGATTGTTGGCCATCATGTACAGGTGGCCAAACGAGGTATGGGTATCGATATGCTCGAGCTGGGTAGTGGCCGGCAGCACGATGTCGGCATAGTCGGCCGTATCGGTCAAAAAGTGCTCAAGCACCACCGTGAACAAATCCTCGCGGGCAAAGCCTGCCGCCACCTTCGATGAATCGGGCGCGATGGCCACCGGGTTGGAGTTATAGACGATCAGTGCTTCCACCTGCGGACCGAACTCCTTTGAAGCCGGGCGCAGCAAGTCGTCGCCGATGGTGCTCATATTGATGGTGCGCGGCAGCTTGCGCAGCAGGTCGGGCCGTTGCAGCGCAGGTTTGTTGGTCGGGAACGAGCCGCTCGACGACAGCTGCACGCCACCGGCCGCATGGCGCCAGGCGCCCACCAGCGCCGGCAGGCAGGCGATATTGCGCACCGCCATGCCGCCGCCATGCACGCGCTGCACGCCGTAGTTGACGCGGATCGCGGTCGCTTCACCAGCCTTGGCGGTATGGCCGTACAGGCGCGCCAGCTGCACCACTTCGTCCACCGTGATGCCGCAGGTGGTGGCGGTACGCTCGGGCGTCCATTCGGCGGCGCGTTCCTGCAACTGATCGAAACCGAGCGTGTGGGCGGCAATATAATCGTGGTCGAGCAGATCTTCGGCAATCAGCACATGCATCATGCCCAATGCCAGCGCGGCGTCGGTGCCGGGCAGCAGGGCAATGTGCTGATGGCATTTTTCAGCCGTCAGCGAGCGGTAGGGATCGATGGCGATCAGGGTGGCGCCGTTGCGCTTGGCTTCCTGAGCGCGGGTCCAGAAGTGCAGGTTGGAAGCGATCGGGTTGCCGCCCCAGATGATGATCAGCTTGGCGTTCTGGAACTGTTCCATGTCGGTGCCAATCGACGCGCCCACCGTATAGCGGTAGCCGGTGGCGCCGGCGGTGGCGCAAACGGTGCGGTCGAGCAGCGACGCTCCCAGGCGGTTGAAAAAGCGCGACGACATCGACTCGCCCTGCACCAGACCCATGGTGCCGCAGTAGCTGTAGGGCAGGATCGCTTCCGGATCGCGCGCCGCGATCGGTTTGAGCCGTTCCGCGATGGTCGCAATCGCTTCGTCCCAGCTGATGCGCTCGAACTTGCCCTCGCCCTTGGCGCCGACGCGGCGCAGCGGGTGCAGCAGGCGTTCCTCGTGGTAGGTGCGCTCGGTGTAGCGCGCCACCTTGGTGCACAGCACGCCGGCTGTGGTGGGATGGTCGGGGTCGCCCTTGACGGCGGTGGCTACGCCGTCTTCCACAGTGACCAGCAGGGCGCAGGTGTCGGGGCAATCGTGCGGACAGGCGCCGCGCACTTGTGTGCTTGTCATGTTCAATTCCAAAAAGCAGAGACGCAAAGCAGTATCGTACGCGAATCCGGCGCCGCCATGCCAGGGTTGAGGCTGCTCTGGATAAACTTGACGCAGCCGGGCTACAATGGTTCTTCTCGCCGCTCACAAGGCCCGCGAAATTCCCTATGGAGAAGCAGATGAAACTAGTTGACCCCATCATTGCGTTTCAATCCGAATTGCAGCAGATCCGGCGCGATTTGCACGCCCATCCAGAACTTTGCTACGAAGAACAGCGCACCTCGGACGTGGTGGCCGGCAAGCTGACCGAATGGGGCATCCCCGTGATCCGCGGCCTGGGCGTGACCGGCGTGGTCGGCATCATCAAGAACGGCAATTCCAGCCGCTCGATCGGCCTGCGCGCCGACATGGACGCCCTGCCCATGCAGGAAGTTAATACCTTCGAGCACGCCTCGCGCCATGCCGGCAAAATGCACGCCTGCGGCCACGACGGCCACACCACCATGCTGCTGGGCGCCGCCAGACACCTGGCCGAGCACCGCAACTTCGACGGCACCGTGTACCTGGTGTTCCAGCCGGCCGAAGAAGGCGGCGCCGGCGCCAAGCGCATGATCGAGGATGGCCTGTTCGAGCAATGCCCGATGGACGCGATTTACGGCATGCACAACTGGCCCGGCATCCCGGCCGGCCACATGAGCGTGGTGGAAGGGCCGATGATGGCTTCCAGTAACGAGTTCTACCTGACCATCAAGGGCAAGGGCGCCCACGCCGCGCAGCCGCACAAGGGCATCGATCCGGTGATGGTGGCGGTGCAGATTGCCCAGAGCTGGCAAACCATCATCAGCCGGCAGAAAAGCCCGCTCGACACGGCCGTGCTGTCGATCACCCAGATCCACGCCGGCAGCGCCACCAATGTGATCCCCGACGAGGCGCAGATGATCGGCACCGTGCGCACTTTCACTTGGCCGGTGCTCGACCTGATCGAACAGCGCATGGGCGAGATCGCCCAACATACGGCGGCGGCCTTCGGCGCCGAAGCCGAGTTCCGCTTCCGCCGCAACTATCCGCCGCTGGTCAACCATCCGGCCGAAACCCGCTTTGCCGTCGAGGTGATGAAGTCGGTGGTGGGCGCGGACCGGGTGGACGACCAGGTCGAGCCAACCATGGGCGCCGAAGATTTTGCTTACTTCCTGCAAGCCAAGCCGGGCTGCTATATGTTCATCGGCAATGGCGAGGGCGACCACCGCGACGGCGGTCATGGCCTGGGGCCCTGCGTGCTGCACAACGGCAGCTACGACTTTAACGACAACCTGCTGCCGGTGGGCGCCAGTTTTTGGGTCAAGCTGGTCGAGCAGAGCTTGCCCGTGGCCTGAGCTTACATCCGGTCCGGACCGCTACCCACGCGCCGGCCCGGATTCAGCGCTTCCAGCCCCAGCAGCGCCGCCGAGTGATCGGCGTGCGGCACTTCCTCCGCCAGCGCGGCAAAGCGCTCGCTCACCAGCGCCGTCACCGGCAGCACCACGCCAGCACCGGCCGCAGCCGCCAGGATGTTGCGCTGATCCTTGGCTTGCGTCGCCACCTTGCCACCCGCAACAAAATTACGCTCCAACATGCGCTGGCCATGCACTTCGAGCACGCGGCTCTCGGCAAAACCACCGCGTATCGCCTCGCGCATGGCCGCCGGATCGGCGCCAGCCGCCTGCGCCAGCAACAGCGCTTCGGCGACGATCTCGATGGTGGCGCCGACAATGAGCTGGTTGCACAGCTTGGCCACCTGCCCGCTGCCGGCCGGTCCCACCAGCGTGACCCGGCCAAGCGCGGCGAACACGGGCGCCAGCTGTTCAACATCGGCTATGCTGCCGCCTGCCATGATGGCCAGCGTACCTGCAGCCGCTCCGCCAACGCCACCGGACACCGGCGCATCGACAAAGCGCATGCCGTTCTCCTGCAGCAAGGCATGAAAGGCTTGCGCCTCGGCCTGTTGTGTCGAACTCATGTCCACCCATAAGGCCCCCGGCGCCAGGCTGGGCAAGGCGTCGCGCAGGACTTGCGCGACCACCGGCCCGGCCTCGAGCATGGAAATAACGATATCTGCATCGCGCACCGCCTCGCGCAATTGCGCCACCGGCAGCGCGCCGGCATCCGCCAGGGCCTGCGCCTTGGCAAAGCTGCGGTTCCAGGCCGTGACCGCATGGCCGGCTGCCAGCAGGCGGCGGACCATGGGCTCTCCCATCAAGCCGATACCGAGAAAAGTGATACGAGTGGACAATTCGGACAATTCTGCTCCCGAGATAATCAAAACAACAGTACGCCGGAAGAAAATCCGGAACCCCGGTACAATTCCTGCCAGCCGTATCAACACGCATACAGCAATAACAGAGGTTCACGAGAGTCTGTACAAAACACAAGGATACTATGTTCGCGAAAACAATGATGGCGGCAGTGGCCGCCCTGATGATGAGCCAGGCAGCAATGGCTCAAAACCAACTGATCGATTCGGTGTCGGTTGACTACGGTACCGGAAACAAGCAGCGCATGGTGCGCCTGAGCGCGGCCAATGACTGGGAAACCAAGTGGTTCCAGTCGAACGGCACGCACCTGAGCGGTTACTGGGAAGGCAGCGTCGGTTACTGGCGCCAGAACCAGTACCGCAACGTGCCAGGCTGGGAAAAAGGCCTGTGGGACATCGGTTTCACCCCCGTGTTCCGTTTCCAGAATGACAGCAAGAAGGGGCTTTACTACGAAGCCGGCATCGGTGTTCACGTCTTGTCCAGCCTGTATAAAAACGAAGACCGGGAGTTGTCGACCGCGTTCCAGTTCGGCGACCACATCGGCATCGGCTACGTCATGCAAAACAACTGGGAAGTCGCCCTCAAGCTGCAGCACTTTTCCAATGCCAGCATCAAGCGCCCGAATGCAGGCGCTAACTTCCTTGAAGTAAAAGTGGCTTACCACTTCTAAGCACCTTCGTTTCGCGCATTGCCCTACCAGTGATAGCGCGCTGACGCCAGTACAGCGCGCTCACGTCCCTGGTAGCATTCGCCGTGGTAGCAAATGGTGTTGTATTGCTTGTTCAGCAGATTGGATGCGCTGAGCATGAAGCGCCAGGCGCCCTGGTCGTAGCGCAGCGCCGCATTGAGCAAGGTGAAGGCCGCCTCGGTATTGGTATTGGCTTCATCGTTCTGCCGCTTGCCGACATAATTCACCCCTGCTCCGGCGCCAAAGCCGCCCCCCATTGCGTAATCAAGCCAGACCGACGCCGTACGCTCAGGCACGGTCGCCGGCACCTTGCCGACCTCGCTGGCGTCGGCGCTATCGAGCACCTTGAGGCGCATGGCGGTGTAAGACGCCGTGGCGCTCAGATCACGCGTGAGCGCGGTTTTGGCTTCCAGTTCCAGCCCGCGCGAACGCTGGCGGCCAATCTGGCGCGCATCGCCCGTGAGGTTGTCGTAGGTCACCACGTTGGTCTTGCGCAAATCAAATACAGCGGCAGTGAACAGGGTGTCGCCATGCTCCGGCTGATACTTGATGCCGGCTTCCGTCTGCTTGCCTTTGCTGGCCTTGAACGGATTGTTATTGGCATCCGCGCCGGCTACCGGCAAGAACGAGGTAGCGTAGCTGAGGTAAGGCGCCCAGCCGTTACCAAGCAAATATGCAAGACCGGCACGGCCGCTGAAGGCATCGTCGCGCTGCACCGTGTAGCGGCCGTTCAGGCGGTTGTCGGTACTGGTCTTGACGTGATCGTGGCGGCCGCCCAGCGTGATGATCCAGCGTTCATCGACGCGCAACTGGTCCTGCGCGTACACGCCGAGCTGGTCGGTTTTTTGCGTGAAGCGCGCGGTGGCAATAGCCGGCGCTGGCACCGCCATGCCATACAGCGGATTGAGCAAGTCCAGGCTGGGGCCCGGGCCCCGGAAGCGCAGCGCCGTACCTTCCAGGTGATTCCAGTCGAGGCCGAACAGCAGGCGCTGCGTGAGTGCACCGCTGTGCACGGTGCCCAGCAATTGCGTATCGACCGATCCTTGCTTGAGGCCGTCATCCCAGGAGCGCGTGCTGCGCGACAGCGTGTGGCCATCGGCCTGCAGTTCATCGCCCCACAGGGCGTCGCGCTCGAGTGCAATGTCGGTATAGCGCGCCTGCTGGCGCAGCATCCACGCTGGATTGAGCGCGTGTTCGAGCTGGTAGCCGAGCGAATACTGGTGCTGGCTGAAGCGGCTGAAGGAAGGGTCGCCATACTTGATGTGGCGGATGCCGTTGGCAGTCGGGAAGTTGACGTAGTAAGGATCTTCGTCCGATTTATCGCGGATCAATTCGGTGAGCAAGGTCAGCGAGGTATCGGCATTGATCTGCCAGCGCAGCGATGGCGCCAGGAAAAGGCGCGAACGGTTGATGCGCTCGCCATTCGGATAGCGGTCCTGGTCGTCGCTGTTCAAGCCCAGGCCCAGCAGGCGGTAGCCAAGGTCGTCGCTGTCGTGCACACTGCCACCGACATCGAGCGCCACTTGCTTGCGGTGAAAACTACCGTACTGCATCTCGATCACGCGCCGGGCTGCCGCATCCGGCGCCTTGCTGACGCGGTTGATCACGCCGCCCACATCGCCCTGGCCGAACAGCACCGACGACGGCCCGCGCAGCACTTCCACGCGCTCCAGCCCCCACGGCTCGGTCATGCGATAAATCACGCCAAACTGCGACTGCGGCAGCCCATCGCGGTAGCTGCTCGAATTGCCAGGGAAACCGCGCAGCGAAATATACTCCCAGCCGCGGTTATCGGGACCATAGGTGGCCGTGGCGATGCCGGGCGTTTGCGCCACGATATCCATCAATTCCAGCGCGCCGCGCGCTTCCATCTCGGTACGGCCAATCACCGATACCGATTGCGGCACTTCGAGCAAACGGGTATCGGTCTTGGTCGCCGTGATGGCGCGCTGCGCAACATAGCCCTTGACCATCTCCGGCAACGGCTTCGCCTCAGCCTGGCCGGTAATGGTCACCGCAGGCAGCGTGGTCACGTCCGTGGCGGCCGGGCCGACCGGCAATGCTGGACTTTTCGACAGCAGATAGCTGCCGTTCGGCTGAAGCGTGGCACGGTAACCGCTGCCAGCCAGCAGAATATCGAGTCCCTGCTGGACCGTGTAGCGGCCCTGCAAGCCGGCAGTACGCAGGCTGGCCGTGCCTTCAGGTGAAAACGACAGCAGAATGCCTGCTGCACGGCCAAAACTGTTCAGCGCATCTTCCAGCGCACCGGCTGGAATCTGGTAACTACGCAGCGCCTGCGCCACCGGCATTTGCGCCCAGGCCGGCAGTGCCGCGCACTGCATGATGGCGCACGCCAGCACACTGAGTTTGAAAGAATGATTCATGGATTGCCCTTCGAACAAGTTAAGATGATGGATACACCTTGCTTGTCCCGCGAAAATCCAAAACGGCTCACCCACGCACAAAAAACGTTGTCATGGGCGGCGCAAGTGGGCGCTTTGTCCACCCCAGAAGCGGCTGACCTGGTCGAGCCTCAGCGACAGCATCGCCGCCACCGCAGCCAGCACCTTGCCTATATCAGCGAGCGGATAGGAACCGGACACGCGCAGCGTCGCCACGTCATCAGCGCAGGACAAGCGCCAGTTGCTGTAACGATTGAGCTGCACCAGAAAATCCGCCAGCGCCATGCCACGGGCAACAATCAAGCCATCCACCCATGCCGCCGCATCGGCCTGGACTGGCGCGGCAGCCCCCGCGGCATCGATAGTAAAACGGGCTTGCTGGCCGGCCTGCAGCACCGGTAGCGGCTGCAGGGCACGCAGCGGGGCAAGACGCACCGCTCCCTCGAACACGGCAACGTCGCTGCTGGCGCCGTGAACTCTGACCGTGTAGCGCGTACCGAGCGCCTCAGCCTCGCCATGCATGGTTTCGACCAGAAAACGGCGACTGTCGGGTGCCGTGGTCACCAGTATTTCACCCGCAATCAGTTGTACCCGGCGTTCATTCGCACTGAAATGAATATTGATTGCGCTGGCCGTATTGAGCATGATGCGCGTACCATCGGCCAGCAGGACGGTGCGGCGTTCGCCTGTGCGAGTCCGGTGATCGGCCAGACGTTCCGACCAGCGGCCCTCGTCCTTGGCCAGCCAGGCTGCACCACCGCCAAACAGCACCACTGCCAGCGCCGCAATCACCTGGCGGCGCGACGCGGATTCGGGGGCCATCAGGGTAGCGTGGGCAATCGCGCGCTGCACGGGTGCCGCCGCCGGACTCAAGGTGCGATTGACCGCCTCGATACGCTGCCAGGCGCGCTCATGGTCGGGATGGGCGGCACGCCAGCGCTGCCATTCTTCGTGCAGCGCTTCCGGCACGTGCTCCGCTTGCAGATCGACCAGCCATTCGATGGCGCGTTCGGCCACCTCGGCGGGGACCGGCTCAGCGCGGGCCGGCTCGGCGGGGGCCGGCTCCCGCTGAGTCGGCTCAGACAGGAAGCGCATCGGGGAAATAGCACTGGCGTGCAGCCAGCAGCAAATGACGTTTGACGGTGCTCAGCGAAATCCCCATGAGCTCGGCCACCTGGCCGTGATGCAGTCCATCGAGATGAGTCAGCAGAAACACGCGTTTGACAGGCGACGGCAGACCGTCGAGCAGACGATCGATTTCCATCAGGGTTTCAAACAAGATCGCTCGCTCTTCTTCCGACGGCACGGCCGCCAGCGGCGTATTGGCCAGCGCCTCGCTATAAGCGCGCTCCAATTGCTGGCGGCGCCAATGGTTGGCCAGTACCCGCTGCGCCACGGTAGTGAGAAACGCCCGTGGCTCGTGGATGACAACCGCCTCTTCACGCGTCAGCAGGCGCACAAATGTGTCGTGCGCCAGGTCGGCAGCGGTGAAAGAATCGCCAAGCTTATGCCGCAACCAGCCCTTGAGCCACCCGTAGTGGTCGGTATAAAGGATATTGATCTGCTGGTCGAGCATGATGCCACCACAAATGAGAATGGTTCTCATTTTACACAGATTTATTCAAGAGCTCAAAGCAAAAAGCCCCAACCGTATCAACGGAAGGGGCTTATGCGAATAACTAGCCTGACGATAACCTACTTTCACACTGGTTGCAGCACTATCATCGGCGCAA
>JBEVNE010000310.1:0-4669 GCA_040508275.1 Duganella sp. | reverse complement strand
CAGCGCGGCATCGCCGGCGCAAAACGGTACCTTGCTATTTTAGCCCATGCTGAAGTCCCACTGCGGCACGCCGATTTTATGCGCCTGCATTTCCTCCGACAGCACAAAATGCGTCGCCACCTGTTCCAGGCTGGCGCCATCGTTCATGAACTGGATCCAGAGCGCCAGTCCGCCAGCATCGCTCGGACGGCTGAAAATGCTCTGGTACAGCAGTTCGATGTCATGCGCATTGTCGCCATTGAAAACCCTGGCCTGGCGCGCCTGCGACTCCACCGAGTTGATGATGCCGATCGCGATCTCCCCCAGCGAGGCTCCCGCCAGTTCGCTGCGCGCCCAGGAATCGATGCCGAGGTAGTCGGCCTGGCGACCCAGAACGTCGCGGTACAGACCGGCAATCGCGGTCAGCGATTCCCTGGTCTCGACGGCGATCGTGGCATCGCTGAACTTCAGGCTTTCGACGTTGATCAGCACCGCTTTTTGCTGCGGCTGCGCGGTTGACGCCACCGTGACATAGCTCTGGTGGCGCACGATCGTGTAATCGCTGCTGGCGCCATTGAAGGTGGCCGTGTCGAGGCCGGCGCCGCCGTGCAGTACGCTGGTGCTGGTATTGGCGGCGGCAGGAATGTCGGCGCCCTGGCGCAATGCGCTGGCGGCGCCCCCCTGCGTGTTGCCGATGGAATTGAAGACCAGCGTGTCGCTGCCGCCGCCCGAAAACACGTTGCTGCTGGTGGCGGCCGACACGGTGAACTGCTGGGCAGCCTGGTCGCCGGTCAGGATCTGGTTGTTGGTGTTGGCCACCACGCTGGCGGCGCCGACAATCGCGGCAAAATCGACGGCGTTCAACTGCAGCGTTGCGCCGCTCGGCAGGCCGCCGGTGTCGATCACCAGCGCCGTGTGCTGGGCATCGGTGCTGGTGCCGGTCAGGGTCAGGCTGCCGCCGCTGGCGCCGGCGTTGCTGACCGGGGTGATGGTTTGCACCAGCAGCGGCACGCTGGCAGCGAGCTGGTTGAGGAAGGTGATGCCGTTGCCGGTCAGGTGGCCCTGGTCGCTGCTGGCGTGGCCAGGCGTGGCCGCAACAATGGCCTGGATCAGCTGCTGCTGCGGATCGCCGGCCGGTGCGCTGGCGCCGCCGGTGGCGCTCAAGCCGATACCCGGTGCGATCTGCGCCAGCAGCAGATTGCTGCTGGTGCCGTTGATGCTCGTGCTCGCCAGTGGAATGTCGGCCACCGCGCTGTTGCCGGTGTCGTCGGTGCGGGTGCTGGTAATGATCGGCACCACGATCTGGGTGCCGCTGCCGCCGCCCGGCAGGGTGACCGGCTGCTGGGTGACGGGCACCCCGTCCACCATCGGCGGCTGCGGGGTCACAGGCGGTTGCGGTGGTGGCGGCGGCGCCTCGATGGTCAGGCTCAGCGTCACCCCGGCCGACGAGAGGTTGCCGGCCACATCGAGCTGGCGCGCGCTCAGCGTATGCGCGCCGACCGACAGCGTGCTGCTGGTGATGCTCCAGTTGCCGCTGCTGTCGGCAACGGCGCTGCCCAGCACCGTGGTGCCGTCGGTATCGTACAGGCGCACGATGGCGTTGGGCGCTGCCGTGCCGGTCAGGGTCGGCTGGCTGATATTGGTGATGTTGTCGCCGGCCGTGCCGCTGTCGCTGGCCACGGCCAGCACGGGGACGCCAGGCGCCACGGGGGGCGTGGTGTCGATCACCAGTACCAGCCCGGTACTGGCAGCCGAGTTATTGCCGGCGCGGTCGGTTTGCCGGGCCGTCAGCGTGTGGGTGCCATCGGGCAGCGCTGACGATGGAACGATGCTCCAGGCGCCGCTGCTGTTGGCCGTGCCCGTGCCGAGCACGGTCACGCCGTCGGTGGCGTACAGCGTGATGGCGGCAAACGCTTCGGCCGTGCCGTTGATGGTCGGGCTGTTGTTATAGGTGATGCCGTCACCGGCCACGCCGCTGTCGCTCACTGGCGCCAGCGTCGGTGCGGCCGGTGCGGCAGCACTGGTGTCGATCACTACCGTCAGTGCGCTGCTGGACGGCGATACGTTGCCGGCACGGTCGGTCTGGCGTACGGTCAGGGTATGGTTGCCTTCGGCCAGGATGTTGCTGGTGATGCTCCAGTTGCCCGAGCCATCGGCAGTGGCGCTGCCCAGCACGGTAGTGCCGTCGGTGTCGTACAGGCGCACGGTGGCGTTGGCTTCGGCCGTGCCGGTAAAGGTGGGCGTGGTGTTGCGGGTAATGCCGTCGGTCTGCGACACGCCGGTATCGGTCAGGCTGCTCATGCTGGCGCGGGACGGCGCCAGCGGTGCGGTATGGTCAAGCGTATAGCTGGCGCCGCCGCTGTAACCGCTGAGAATGCCGACAGCGCTGCCGTTTGCGATGCCGGTGCCTGAAGGGTTGAGGTCCAGGCGCAGGTCGCCGTCGCCGCTCAGGGTGCCGACAGTCACGGTGTAGGTGGCGCCGCTGCCGGTAACGTTGCTGATGACGCCGCTGGCGGTATTGGTGGCGGTCAGCGCAAAATCGCTGGCATCGACGCCGGTCACGCTTTCGCTGAAGGTGACGGTGAAAGTGGCCGAGGCGGCGCTGGCCGCGACCGTGGCGCTGGCGCCGCCGGCGCGCACGATGCTGGTCACACTCGGCGCATCGACCACGTTGATGGTTTGCGCCAGGTGGCTGACATTGCCGGCGGCGTCGGTGGCCGACAGATAGACGTTGTAGCTGCCGGGCAGTAATCCCGAGCCACGCACGCTGAGCACGTTGCCGACCAGGTTGAAATTGCCGTTGCCGGAATCGTTGGTGGTGTCGCCGGTTGCCAGCGCATAAACCAGCGGGCCGTTGCTGTCGCTGCCCGACAGGGTTGCGACCGTGGCGCCGGGGCCGGTGGTGCCGCTGGCTACGGTAGTCTGGCTCAGTGCCAGGCCGGTTGGCGCCGTCGTATCGACCACCACCGCCAGCGCGCTGGACGCCGCCGACACGTTGCCGGCGGCGTCGGTGGCCTTGACGGTCAGCGTGTGCGAACCCTCGCTGAGCGTGCTGCTGGTAATCGACCAGTTGCCGCCGGTCGCCACGGCCGAGCCGAGCACGGTGGTGCCATCGGTATCGTACAGCGTGATCGTGCTGCCGGCCTCTGCGGTGCCGGTGAACACCGGCGTGGTCACGCTGGTGATATTGTCGGTGCTGGAGCTGCCGCTGTCGTCAGCCGTGCGCAGGTCGAAGGCCAAAGGTGCGGCGGGCGCCGTATGGTCGAGCACATAGCTGGCGCCGCTGCTGTAGCCGCCGGCAATGGCGATGCTGCTGCCGTTCTGGATGCCGGTGCCGCTGCTTTTTAAATCGAGCCGCAGTTGGCCGTCGCCGCTCAGGCTGCCGACGGTGATGGTGTACGTGCTGCCGCTGCCGGTAACGTTGCTGATGACGCCGCTGGCGGTATTGGTGGCGGTCAGCGTGAAATCGCTGGCATCGACGCCGGTCACGCTTTCGCTGAAGGTAACGGTAAAGGTGGTCGAGGTGGCGTTGTTCGCCAAGGTGGCGCCGGCGCCGCCAGCGCGCACGATCGAGACCACGCTCGGTGCGTTGACCACGTTGATGGTTTGCGCCAGATTGCTGACATTGCCGGCGGCGTCGGTGGCGGACAGGTAGATATGGTAAGTGCCGGGCGTCAGTTGCGCGTTGCCGACGCTCAGGGTATTGCCGCTGATGACAAAGCTGGCGTTGTCGGCGTTGTTGACACCATTCCCGGTTGCCAGCGCGTAGCTGATGACCGCGCTGTCGGTGGCCGACAGCGTGGCAACTGTCGCGCCGCTGCTTGCATTGGCGGTCGCGACGGTGTTGCTGCTCAATGCCAGGGCAGAAGGCGCCGTGGTATCGACCACCACCACCAGCGCGCTGGACGCTGCCGACACGTTGCCGGCGGCGTCGGTGGCCTTGACCGTCAGCGTGTGCGAACCTGGCGTCAGCGTGTTGCTGGTAATCGACCAGTTGCCGCCGGTGGCCTCGGCCGAGCCGAGCACCGTGCTGCCGTCGGTATCGGACAGCGTGACCGTGCTGCCTGCCTCTGCGGTGCCGGTGAACACCGGCGTGGTCACGCTGGTGAGATTGTCGGTGCTGGAGCTGCCGGTATCGTCGGCCGTGCGCAGGTCAAAGGCCAAAGGTGCGGCGGGCGCCGTATGGTCGAGTGCGAAGGTGGCGCCGGCCGTGTAGCCGCCGCCGACTGCAACGCTGGCGCCGCTCTGGATACCCGTGCCGCTGGCTTTCAGGTCCAGGCGCATTGCACCGTCGCCGGTCAGCGTGTTGACGGTGACAGTGTAGGTGGTGCCGCTGCCGGAAATGCCGGAAATGGCGCCGCTGGCGGTGCCGCTGGAGGTGAGTGAAAAATCGCTGGCGTCCACCCCGGTTACGCTCTCGCTGAAGGTGACGGTATAGCTGAGCGACGTCGCATTGGCCGCCACGCTGGCGCTGGCGCCGCCGGCGCGCACGATCGACGTCACGGTCGGCACGGTATTGACCGTGAAAGTCTGGGCCAGGTAGCTGACGTTGCCGGCGGTATCGGTGGCTGACAGGTAGATATTGTAGGTGCCCGCCGCCAGTGGCGTATTTCCCACGCTCAGCGTGGTGCCGGAGATGGTGAAGAGGTTGTTATGGGCATCGTTGCCGCTGCTGCCAGTGGTCAGCGCA
>JBEVNE010000039.1:0-4791 GCA_040508275.1 Duganella sp. | reverse complement strand
CCGAGCAATACGCTGCAAAAGTGCAATGGACCGCGCAGCAGCTGGACGCCCTCAATGCCGATGTGATCGGCTTGCAGGAAATTTTTTCCATGGCCGCCGTGCGCGATGTGCTGGCCCATAGCCGCCGCTACCGTGAAGCATCGCTGTCCGGCTTTGACCCCGCCGCCGATCCGCTTACCGGCGCAGCGCGGCTGGCGCCGCAGGTGGCGCTGATCTCGCGGCTGCCGCTGGCGGCGCCCGCGGTCGCTTACGAACTATTCCCGGAAGGCGCCGCCCTGCCCGATGGTAACGCCGACCTCGACCGCTTTGCCCGGGCGCCGCTGCACGCCCCGGTGCTGCTGCCGGACGGGCGCATCATCGACGTGCTGGTGGTGCACTTGAAATCCAAGCGTCCCGATTATCGGCAAAGCCAGCGCCTGCAAGGCGAAGAGCACGACAGCAACGCGTCAGTCGAACGCAGTGGCGAAGCCGCCGACCACCCGCTGTTGTACGCCCAGGCCAATTTGCGTTCGCTGATACGGCGCGGCGCCGAAGCGGTGGCGCTGCGCGCCCTGCTGTCAGAGATGGAGCGCAAGAACAGCCATAACAACCGCCCGCGCGTGGTGCTGGGCGACTTTAACGATACGGCGGACGCCGTGACCACCACCATCGTCATGGGTTCGGGCTGGGCCGGCCTGCCGGGCGAGGAATTGAGCGGGCGCCTGTTCGACAGCAACCAGATCCAGCTTGGCCGCGACCGCCTGCGCCATGTCGCTTATACGATTTTGCACGAAGGCCATTACATGACCATCGACCACGTGCTGGTGTCGGAGCAGTTCAACCCGGCCTCGCGCCATGCGATTGGCGAAGTGATCGATGTCAGCTACCTTAACGACCATCTCACGCAAGACCTGCCCGACGCTTCGGACCACGGCCAGGTGCTGGTGCGCATACGCCTGTACCCACCTGGCGACGCCGTATGACCTGCCACGCTTCAATCCAGCTTCAATCCAATAAGCCGCTCAATCCATCGAGCTGGCCGCTGGCGCGGGCATAGCGGCCCTGGTACTGGTCGCAGCCATTGCGCCGTAAAAAATCGAACTGGCCGTGGTTTTCCACGCCCTCGGCAAGCACCGCCAATCCGAGCTTGTGGGCAAACGCGATGATGGCATTCACTACCGGCACGTGCACCGCTGCCGCGCCCTCGCCGCCCACCCCGCTGACAAACGATGTATCGATCTTCAATTTGTCGAGCGGATAGTCACGCAACTGGCCTACGCGCGTATAGCCGGTGCCAAAGTCGTCCAGCGCCAGCCGCACGCCGAGCGCGCGCAGCCCGTCGAGCGTGGCCGCCGCCACGCCGTCGTGCTGCATGAGGATGGCTTCGGTCAGTTCGAGTTCGAGCAGGGCCGGTGGCAACCGTGCCGCCGCCAGCGCCGCAGCCACCTTGTCCACCAGATTTTTTTGCAAGAATTCGGTACGCGACAGGTTGACCGCCACCACCAGCGGCTGGCCGCTGGCGCGCCAGTGCGCCGCCTGCTGGCACGCTTGCGTCAGCACCCAGTCGCCAATGGGCAGCATCAGGCCGGCGTCTTCGGCAACGGCCATGAAATCTTGCGGCAGTAACAGCCCTTGCTGCGGATGGCGCCAGCGCAGCAGCGCCTCGGCCGCCAGCGGCGACAGCGACGCCAGGTCAACCTGCGCCTGGTACTCGAGCACAAATTGCCCTTGCTCGAGCGCCCCCCGCAACTGGTTTTCCAACGCCACCCGCTCAAGAATCTGCGCATTCATCTGTGGGCTGAAGAATTCGAATCCGTTGCGCCCGCCCGCCTTGACGTGGTACATGGCCAGGTCGGCGTGCTTGATCAGCGTGTCGATGTCGTCGCCATCGCCAGGAAAGATGCTGATGCCGATCGAGGCGCTCAGGTGCAGGCGGTGGCCAGCGATCAGGTAGTCCTGGCCAAGCGCCTGCAAAATCGTGTGCGCCACATGGGCGGCCTGGTCGATGCCGCCGATATCGGCCAGCACCACGACGAACTCGTCGCCGCCCTGGCGGCTGACGGTATCGACGCCGCGCACGCAACCCACCAGGCGTTCGGCTACCTCGCGCAGCAGCAAATCGCCGACCTGGTGGCCGAGCGTATCGTTGATCAGTTTAAAGCGGTCGAGGTCGATAAACAGGATGGCCACCATGCGGCGCTGGCGGCGATTGCGCCGCGCCGCCGCCAGCGCCAGCCGCAGGCGGTCGAGCAGCAGCACGCGGTTGGGCAGATTGGTGAGAAAGTCGTGCTCTGCCAGGTGGCGCGCATGTGCCGCCAGCCGGCCGCGCACGGCAACCTGCTCCATCAGCGCCATGTAAATGTCGAATTGCTGCTGCTGGCGCCCGCTGGTCTCGCGCATGGCGACGTGCAGCAGGCGCCGGTCGTCGCGCTCGAAAGCGGTCATCAGCACATCGACCCAGAGCGGGCGCCCATCGCGCCGCACGCATTGCCACTCGAAGCGCACATTCCCGCGCTGCTGGGCGCGCTGTTGAAGCGCCGCCAGGGTGGGCGCCGACAGCACGCCCGGGGCCTGCTGCAGCGGTGAAAAATCAACCAGCCGGTAACCGAGCATGTGGGCAGGCGCGGCGCAGCCGAACAGTTGCACGGCAGCGGGATTGACGTCGACGATACGTTCGTCGTTCAGCAGCGCCAGCGCATCGCTGGTGTGCAGGTAAAGTTGCGGATCGGGCCACACGGGATGGTTCTCCTGGCTGCATCGATAATCGACAGGATTCCCGTTGGCAGCGGGAATGGCGGGTGCGCTATAAAGGCGTCTTGGCCTTTCATTGTTGCGCTACCCCCACCGCTGCATTTGACGTGCCTCAATCGCGTTCCATGCACGATTGGGGCAGATAAGACGTGGTGAGCTGGCGGCCATCCTGGCCGCATGGTTTATTCTTGCGTGGCATCCTCTGGCGCGTCGCCATCGTCCTCCTGCTGGCCATCGGCGGGGGCATTTTTCAGCTCCGCCTTGCGGCGCGCCTTTTCCTCAGCTTTTTTCTTTTTCTCCAACTCGCGCTGACGTTTTTCGTAAGCGAAATTTGTCTTTGCCATTTGCCACCTCTTCTATTATGTCATCTGACCACATTATGACGCACTTGCGGCAAACGCAAGCAATTCAACGTCGTCAACCGCGAGGGTGATGTTGCGCATGCAACTGCTTGAGGCGCTCACGCGCCACGTGGGTGTAAATCTGCGTAGTGGAAATATCCGAGTGGCCGAGCAATAACTGCACCACGCGCAGATCGGCGCCGTGGTTGAGCAGATGGGTGGCAAACGCGTGGCGCAGCGTGTGCGGCGACAGCGGCGCCGTAATACCGGCCTTGAGTGCATGTTTTTTAATCACCACCCAGAACATCTGCCGGGTCATCGCGCTGCCGCGCCCGGTCACGAACAGGGCGTCATCGACCTGGCCGTTGAGGATCACGCCGCGCGCGTCCTTCAGATAGCGCTCGATCCACACGCGCGCCTGCTGGCCAAACGGCACCAGCCGCGTTTTGGCGCCCTTGCCGGTCACGCGCAGCACACCATCGTTCATGCTCAGTTCAAGCAGCTTCAGCCCGACCAATTCGGACACCCGCAGGCCGCTGGCATACATCAACTCCAGCATGGTGCGCTCGCGCAGGCCCAGGGGAGTGCTGACATCGGGCGCCGCCAGCAAGGCTTCCACTTGAATTTCGCTCAAGGTGTGGACGAAGCGCTGCGGCTGTTTGGCCGAGCTCAGTTTCAGGCTGGGATCGTCGCTGATGCGGCGGCGCTGCACCAGCATCTGGTAAAACCGCCGGATCACCGACAGCCGCCGGTTGGACGAGGTGGCCTTGCCGCTGTCGGCATGGCGCGCCGCCAGGTAGCCTTCGATATCATGGCCGGCGACCGCCAGCAGGCCGGCCACGGCCGGGCGCTGCGACTCCAGCCAGCGCGCAAACAGGCGCATGTCGCGCCGGTAGGCTTCCAGCGTGTTCTTCGACAGGCCGTCTTCCAGCCACAGGCTGTCGCAGAATTCGTCGATCAGAGCAGCGTTGTCTGATGCCATGCGTATTCACTCGAACCTTCATGCGCCAGCAGCCAGCGCTTGATGCCCAGCAGGTAGCCATTGGGATCGTCGCTATTGGAAAAGCCGCCAAGGCCGCTGGCGGCAGTCACGCGGTGGCACGGTATAACCACCGGAAACCAGTTGGCGCCGCAGGCCTGGCCGACCGCGCGCGGGGCCGAGCCCAGGTGTTTCGCCAGCTCGCCATAGGTGCGCATGCTGCCGGCAGGAATCGAGCTGATCGCGTCCCACACCTTGCGCTGAAACTCGGTGCCCGCCTCGCGCAGGGGCAGGTCAAACACGAAGCTGGCGTCGTCGCAATAACGCCGCAATTGCTCTTCGGCAATAGCGCTGGCGGCGTCGGCGGGTGCTTTTGCATCACTATGGGGCGGCAGGTAGCACAGCTCGGCGATCAGCCCGGCATCCGTGCGCACGCCCAGTTTTCCAAATGGCAGCGCTAACACGGCCGAAAAATTTTCATACTGCTGTGGTATTTTCGTCACAATTTTCTTTACTGTTTGCACCAAAAAAGCGCTGGATACTTTGTGCGCATGCACCAATATGTTGCGCAACTACGACATCGAAAGCTGCGTGAGCCGTGCAATGCATGTCGTCTGCGCACAGCATTGTAAAGCGCGCGGGCAAAAAAAAACGCACCTCACGGTGCGCTTCCAAGTCCTGCTTCACGTTCCCGGTCATTTACCTGCCTTGTAGCACGCTTGTGGCGGCTTGCAGAGGCTA
>JBEVNE010000301.1:0-4696 GCA_040508275.1 Duganella sp. | reverse complement strand
TACCGGTTATGTGACGATATAGCCTAAGATGACGAAATAGTAATTGCTAAGCCGCGATACCGCTGATTCGGTTGACGACATCCCGCGCGCTGCCTATAGTGGCGGGATGATCTCAGACTTCCAAGAACTATCCGATAAAATCGACCAGCTGGCCGAGATGACCAACGCCTTGCGCCGGGAAAACGCCCAGTTGCGCCAGGCGAATGCCGCGCTGGTCGTTGAAAACATCGCTTATCAGCGCCGCCTGGGCGAGGCCGCCACGCGCGTTGAAGCGCTGCTGGTGCACGTGCCATCGCTGGAACCCGAGGAGCCGGCGCCTGATGATGCAACGGCGCCGGAAGACGGCAACGAAGTTTCGCCCCTGGCCGATAAAGAGGAAGTAGTGCGATGATCCAGCTTGACGTTACCATCATGGGCCAATCCTATCGTCTAGCCTGCAAGGCAGACGAGGAACGCGCATTGCGCGAAGCTTCGGTACTGCTCGATAAAAAAATGACGGGCATCCGCGCTGCGGGCAAGGTCAAGGGCAACGACCGCATCGCCGTCATGGCGGCGCTCAGCGTTGCGGCAGAATTTTTATCGGTCAAGGCGCCGCAAGGCCCGTTGTCCGATATGTCGCTGCTCGAAGTGCAGACCAAGATCGCCGCCATGCACAAGGTGCTCGATACCGCCCTCACGCCGCAGGAAGCGCTTTTTTAACGCATTTTTAATCGCGTGGCGCTTCCTTTGCGGCGTACAAAAGAGTAAACTGGCTTCACCCTGCAGTGTTCGTGAATGTCATATATTCCTTGAACCATTTGTATGCACCGGTCGCGGGATTTTGTTCGGTGGGCGTGAGCGTCGCTCGTTCGATGAACCCGAAATTGAACTAACTGTGACCACCTGAGCCGTCAGGTTCGGGATGCCGGCATAACGGCACAGGCGGGGTACTTATTCCGGGATTTATCCCTCAAAAGCGGTTGGCATTACGATGCTCAGCCGCTTTTTTTCGTCTGGAGCCTGTTGATGCAATACTGGTTGATGAAATCCGAGCCCGATGATGTGAGCATCGACGACCTCATGGCCGCGCCCGCTCAGACCACGGCCTGGTACGGCGTGCGCAACTACCAGGCGCGCAATTTCATGCGCGACCAGATGCGCGAGGGCGATGGCGTGTTGTTCTATCACTCGAGCTGTGCCGAGCCCGGCATTGCCGGCCTGGCCGTGATTGCCAGCGGTCCCTACCCGGACGCCTCGCAGTTCGACGCCGCCAGCAAATACCACGATCCCAAGGCCACGCCCGAGCAGCCGCGCTGGGTCTCGATCGATGTGCGCGGCACGCAAAAAACCCGGCTGCTGCCGCTGGCCGAGCTGCGCACGATTACCGCGCTGGAGGACATGGTGGTGCTGCAAAAAGGCAGCCGCCTGTCCATTACGCCGGTCACGCCGGCGCAGTGGCAGGCTATCGTCAAGCTGTTGACTTGACGGGCGCGCGCGGCGCCGTGGGGGCAGTGGCGCGCTGGCGCACCTTGTAGGCCCACACCAGCATGGCAATCGCCGCCACGATCATCGGCAGCGACAAGACCTGGCCCGAGGTGATCGGCATGCCCAGCACCGTGGTTTGCCAGTCCGGCGTGCGGAAATACTCGGTGAAGAAACGCGCGCAGCCGTACAGCAGCGTGTAGAAGGCGCCGACCGCCAAGCGTGGCCGCTCCTTGCGCGAAAACAGCCACAGGAGTACGAACACCAGCAGGCCGTCGATCAGCATCTGGTACAGCGGCGAAGGGTGGCGCAAGCCTTCCAGGAATACCGGCACCGGGTGCTGCGGATACGACAGGTCGGGCCACAGCATGGCCCACGGCAGCGACTGGTCGCTGGCCACGCGGCCCGGCAGTTCGGCGTTGATGAAGTTGCCCATGCGGCCGGCGGCGTAGCCGAGCGGCACCAGCGGCGCGATAAAATCGTAGACGTCGAGGATGTTGCGGCCGGCTTTGCGCGCCCACAGCGACATGGCGATCAGCACGCCGATAAAGCCGCCGTGGAAGGACATGCCGCCATGCCAGACCTTGAGGATCTCTATCGGATCGGCAAAATACTTGGCCGGCTCGTAGAACAGCACCTCGCCCAGCCGTCCGCCGACCACCACGCCCAGCATGCCGTAAAACAGCATGTCATCGAGGTCTTCCTTGCGCCACAACTGGGCGGCTATATGCGGCTGCCTGATGCGCACGCGGCCCAGGATCACGAACAGGGCAAAGGCCAGCACATACATCAGGCCATACCAGTGGATCGCCACCGGTCCCAGGTGGACGGCGACCGGATCGGGCATCGGGTGTATCAGCATAGGGCGGTTTTCCTTAATTCTTTTTTCAGTAATTCCAAAAAGCCGCGCAGCACGGGCGAGGCATTGTCGCGGCGCCAGGCCAGGCCGGTTTCCACCAGCGGCGAGGCGGCGGCCAGCGCACGGTATTCTACTCCGGGACGCTTGAGGTTGCAGACCGATTGCGGCACCAGCGCCATGCCCATGCCGGCCGACACCAGGCCGACGATGGTCTGCATCTGGATCGCCTGCTGGCCGATGGCGGGCGTGATGCCGGCATCGCGAAACACCGACAGGATGGCGTCGTACAGCGCTGGCGAGATCGCCCGCGGGAAGATGATCAGTGGTAGCGCCGGCAACTGGTCCAGGCTGATTTTGCCGCGTCGTCTGGGGGCCGGCAGGCCGGCCCCCGGATGGCCGGCCCCCGGATGGCCGGCCCCCGGAATGCCGGCCAACACGGCTGACGGCAGTGCCAGCACCAGCGGTTCGCGCAACACGGGCAGGTAATCGAGTTCGGTGCGGGCCTTGTCGGGCAGCGGCGGAATCAGCAGGCCGGCGTCGATGCGCTGCTGCAGCAGATCGTCGAGCTGCACGTCGGAAGTGGCTTCCTGCAGCGTGATCTGCACCTGCGGATAGGCGGCCCGGTAAGCCTGCAAAAACGGCGGCAGCACGCTGTAGTCGGCCGACGACACAAACGCCAGCGTCAGCTTGCCCACTTCGCCGGCGGCGGCGCGCTGCACCAGCTGCGGCAGTTCCTGGGCCTGGGCCAGCAGGCGGCGTGCCTCGGGCAGCAGCGCGGTGCCGGCCGGCGTTAGCGCCACGCCGCGCCGGTTACGCTCGAACAGCATGGCGCCCAGCAGTTCTTCCAGCGCCGCGATGGTTTGCGACAGCGGCGGCTGCGTCATGTGCAGGCGCAGGGCGGCGCGGCCAAAGTGCAGCTCTTCGGCCACGGTGATGAAATAGCGCAGCTGGCGCAGTTCCAGTTTCATATGTGTTTGTATTGTTAATATATCCTGTGATATTTTATATGAATCACAGCAGTGGAAATCAACTATTTGACAGGGGCGCGGCAGCAAGGCACTCTAGCGTGCCAGTTGTTATAGCCTGATTTTGGAGAATCACATGCCTGTCTATCGTTCCCGCACCACCACCCACGGCCGCAACATGGCCGGCGCCCGCGCCCTGTGGCGCGCCACCGGCATGAAAGACGGCGATTTCGACAAGCCGATCATCGCCGTGGTCAATTCCTTCACCCAGTTCGTGCCCGGTCACGTGCACCTGAAAGACCTGGGCCAACTGGTGGCGCGCGAGATCGAAAAAGCCGGCGGCGTGGCCAAGGAATTCAACACCATCGCCGTCGATGACGGCATCGCCATGGGCCACGGCGGCATGCTGTATTCGCTGCCGTCGCGCGACCTGATCGCCGACTCGGTTGAGTACATGGTCAACGCCCACTGCGCCGACGCCATGGTCTGCATTTCCAACTGCGACAAGATCACCCCCGGCATGCTGATGGCCGCCATGCGCATCAACATCCCGGTGGTGTTCGTGTCCGGTGGCCCGATGGAAGCGGGCAAGGTGGTGAAAGTGGTCAACGGCGGCCAGAAGATCATCAAGCTCGACCTGGTCGATGCCATGATCAAGGCCGGCGACGCCACCGTCAGCGATGCCGATGTGGCCGAAATCGAACGCTCGGCCTGTCCTACCTGCGGTTCGTGCTCGGGCATGTTTACCGCCAACTCGATGAACTGCCTGACCGAGGCGCTGGGCCTGTCCCTGCCCGGCAACGGCACCATCGTCGCCACCCACGCGGACCGCGAACAGCTGTTCCTGCGCGCCGGCCGCCTGATCGTCGAACTGGCGCGCCGCCACTATGAACAGGACGATTACTCGATCCTGCCGCGCACCATCGCCAACAAGGCCACGTTCGAAAACGCCATGGCGCTCGACGTCTCGATGGGCGGCTCGACCAACACCGTGCTGCACCTGCTGGCTGCTGCCCACGAAGCGGGCGTGGACTTTACCATGGCCGACATCGACCGCATTTCGCGCAAGGTACCCTGCCTGTGCAAGGTAGCGCCGATGACCGACAAGTTCCACATCGAAGACGTGCACCGCGCCGGCGGCATTATCTCGATCCTGGGCGAACTGGCGCGCGGCGGCCTGCTCGACACCAGCCGTCCGACCATCCACGCGCCCACGCTGGCCGACGCCATCGAACGCAACGACATCAAGCGCAGCGATGACCCGGCCGTGCACCAGCTGTTTAGCGCTGCGCCGGGCGGCGTGCCGACCCAGGTGGCGTTTTCGCAATCGGAGCGCTTTGCTTCGCTCGACCTCGACCGCAGTACCGGCTGCATCCGCGACAAGGAACACGCGTACTCGCAGGACGGCGGC
>JBEVNE010000027.1:0-12861 GCA_040508275.1 Duganella sp. | reverse complement strand
TTACAGGTAGTACTGGTAATAACGATAGCGAGCTGTTAGAATGTTTGACTCCAAATGCGGGAGTAGCTCAGTTGGTAGAGCGCAACCTTGCCAAGGTTGAGGTCGAGAGTTCGAGACTCTTCTCCCGCTCCAGTTTTTCCGGAATCTGGTTGATTTGGTTAATGTAGTTCGCGCAGTAAAAAGTAACACTCCTACGCGGGAGTAGCTCAGTTGGTAGAGCGCAACCTTGCCAAGGTTGAGGTCGAGAGTTCGAGACTCTTCTCCCGCTCCAGAATTCAGATGGCAGCACATAACCGGCTGTCATCTCGTATCAAGTCTTCCTCCGGCGAGGTAGCAAAGCGGTTATGCAGCGGCCTGCAAAGCCGTCTAGGTCGGTTCGACTCCGATCCTCGCCTCCATTAAATCAAGTACTTAGCATTTTCTGAGCAAGCTCAACATAGCTGTTAACCTCGCAAAAAGTGTGGTTAACCTCGCGCCGGACGGCCTTTTTGCCGTAGGCCGTCTCGCGCCATATCGCTATCATCGGCGTATGGCCTCGATCAAAAAACTCCCTTCCGGTGCGTTTCAAATCTGTGTCCGCCATCGCGTGCTGCCCAGGCCTTTCTGGGCAACTTTCGATGACAGGACGCAGGCGGCTTCCTACGCCTCGCAACTGGAGGTATTGCTTGATCAAGGCATCGTGCCATCCACGCTGCTCGAAAGCCCGGTGGCGAAGCCGGAAGCCTGGACCGTTACGCGCTGCATCGTCGAATACCAGCGCCATAACGCGCTGGCGCTGTCCGAGGTCAAGCTGCTCGACACCATCCAGCCGCAGCTGGCCAG
Organism: Duganella sp.; assembly: GCA_040508275.1. Lineage (GTDB taxonomy): Bacteria > Pseudomonadota > Gammaproteobacteria > Burkholderiales > Burkholderiaceae_D > Rugamonas. The sequence continues at coordinate 12,039 of JBEVNE010000027.1, read as the reverse complement.
GCTGGCCACCAACTGCCTGAACTACAACTGGGCGGAGGGCTGGATCCGCAGCATGAAGCGCGAAGCCAACCTGTCCCCCTCGACCATTCGCCACCGCCAGGGCGCGCTGGCGCGCTGCTTCGACTGGATGATCCGTAAACACCCCGACATCATGGCGCAGAACCCGTTAAGGCTGCTCAGGCGCGGCTTTTCGACCTACACGCCGGACGATGTGGCATTCCTGTCAAGGCAAGGGAAAGGCGCCAAGTTCGCCGAGGAGCGTGACCGCCGCCTGGCCATCGGGGAAGAGGAGCGCATACGCGCAGTGCTGGCCGAACGGCCCGTGGAACTGACTTTTTTTACCCTGGCGCTGGAGACGGCGATGCGCATGCGCGAGTGCTACACGCTCGATCTGTCGCAGCTCAATCTGGACCAGCGCACCATCTACCTGGAACGCAGCAAGAACGGCGACCGCCGCCAGGTGCCGCTGTCAAAACCCGTCATTGCCGCATTGGCCGAGCACCTGCGCGAAGACCGCAACGCTATCAAGGCGCGCAGCGGGCGGCTGTTTCCCTATTGGGGCGGCGACAGGTCGGTGAAGGCGCTCGACATCGCCACCCGCGACCTCTCGCGCGTGTTCGCACTGGCATTCGAAGCGGCCGGCATGTCGGACCTGCACTTCCACGATCTGCGCCACGAAGCGACCTGCCGTCTTTACGAGAAGACGCAATTGTCGGACGTGCTGATCGCCCGGATTACCGGGCACCGCGATTTGCGGCAGTTGAAGCGGTATGCGAGCCTGCGCGGGAGTGATCTCGCGCAGCATCTGTGGTAGCGCAGGCCAGTTGTCTTCTGGCCTGTGCTCACCCATGCACCCATGCTTGCTTCAAGGCTGTCTCGCCGGAGGCAGTGTAGCTAGCACCGGCAACTCCGGCAGTGCGCGTCGCTTGCGCGAGCGGGGCGCAACCGCCAGAACAGCAGCGGGGTGCAGCTGTTCGATAGCAGTCTTGCGTCGCTGCGCCGTATCGCGCATGACCCGCAGCCGCAAAAATTCCAGCACGTCGGCGCGCAGGAACACCCACCCTTTACCGATCTTGGTGCCGGGCAGATCGCCGCACCGCGCCAATTGCAGCACTGTCGCTGCATCGGTGTGCAGAATGGCCGCTGCGCCGGCGGCATCGAGGGTATCCTGCGCTTCCATGACGTACTCCCTTATGCATACCGCACAATGGCGACTGTTTCTTCTTCGCGGTCGTACACTGCGCCGATCGCTGGCACGGCCACCATGCCGCGATGCAGGCGTTCGTGGAATTCGAGCGCCTTGCGATAGCCCTCGTTGAACTGCCGGACTGCGCGCAGCGGCACTTTCTCCCTCAGCGAGCGAACACGCGTGCGCTCGGCCGCGTAGGCGGTATGGACAGGATACATGTCGCGCTCCATCGCCACGATCAGCGCATACGGCTCGCCATCCGACTGGAACTTGATGGTGCCGCCGGCTCCGGTGGCGATCGCATCGTCAACAGCGGCGCGCAGCTCCAGCAGCGCCACGCGGTCGCCCACGATGGCTCCGATCTCATCAAAGCGCGACGGTCCCATGAAATGCAGCATACGTTCGCTCATTTTCGCCTCCCAGAAAGTTGGCGCGGCGTACCGCGCAATCAGTATGTCGAAATTGACGCGTCCAGTATGGAAGCGCAGGGATGCTGTGCCAAGCTGAAAACGCCCGCCATATCGAATGCATCAAATCCCGGCCGCAGTTTTCGCGAGGGTCTGGCTTTAGCTGCTGAATCTGGCACCGCACGGTATAAAGGTTTGATCTATCTCAACCGCTGCAACCACTATGTGGGCACGATGGCTTGATGGCGCAGCGTCCAGGAGAGCAGCATGGCCCGCATTATTCCGTTTCCGAAAATCCATCCACGCTTTTGCGCGCCGCCAGCGCCGCCCCAGGATGCGCGTCCACGCAGCTGGCTGGCGTGGCTGCTGGCGCTGCTGGTCTGCGCGCTGGCGGCGCCCGTGTGCCTGGTGCTCATCGTACTGGTGGCGCTGATGCCCATGCTGGCCTGGGTGCTGGTGATCGACGTGATCGTGCAGCTCGTGCGCATCTTCTTTATCGGCGGCGCGGCAGCGATCAGCGCCTGGCTGCACCTTGCAACGCTGCTGGTGGCGGCCATCCTGGTCGTGGCGCTGGGAAAATCGCTGGACAAGTCGCAGCAGGAGCGGCATTGAAGACGGGCGCGACTGCACAGACCAAGGTCAGTCCGGGGCTGCCTTTGCTGCTCGCGCTCGATGCCATCGACGAGGACCCGCAGCAACCGCGCGCAGCCGACAGCCCGGGCTTTGCCGCCGCCAGCCTGCGCGAACTGGCGCAGTCCATCAAGCGGCGCGGCATCAAGACGCCGATTTCCGTGCGCGAGCATCGCACGCAGCTGGGCCGCTACATCATCAATCACGGCGCACGCCGCCTGCGCGCCGCCCGGCTGGCGGGACTGGCGGCCGTCCCCGTATTTGTCGATAACGATTATAACGAAGCAGACCAGGTCATTGAAAACCTGCACCGCAACGACCTGACGGCGCGCGAGATCGCCGACTATATCGGCCGCGAGCTGGCGCGGGGACTGCGCCGGAAGGAGATCGCGCAGCGCATCAGCAAGTCTGCGGCATACATCACCCAGCACGCCGTGCTGCTGGACCTGCCTGAGCCGGTGGCGCAAGCCTTTAATGCCGGGCGCGTACGGGATGTGACGCTGGTGAATGACCTCGTGCAGGCATATAAAACCGGTCCGCAATTTGTCGCAAGCTGGCTCTCCGATCCGGGGCAGGAAATTACGCGGGGAGCTGTGCGGATGTTGCGGGAGTTTTTGTCGCAACCCGAAGCGGGAGCAGGTGCGGACGAGGAGGGAGTTGCATCGTTTGCTGCTGAAGTCACCTCTATGCCGCTGGCTGGTTCACGCACAGATGCGTTCAATGGCGTGCTGGTATTGCTGCACGGGGCTGAGACCTGCGAACTTTTGCCTCGGAGGCGACCGAGTAGTGCGCAGCTTGCGTGGGTGCGATACGGTGATGGACGTTGTGCTGAGGTGGCGTTCGCGCAGTTGCTGCTTAGTGGTTGGCGAATTGTGTAATTTAAGGTTGTAAATAATTTTGTGAGCCAGCCTTCAGTTCAGTGCGGTCTCATCACATTTTAATTGCAATTTGGAATTAGTTGCTATATTGGTAATGAAATTTCATGTTGTTGGCAACTAAATGTGAAAATTGGAGAGATTTTCATCAAGTATAGCTAGCTATAATGTAGTCGCTAAATCGACCGCTGGTCGCCTTACCTTGCACCAGACGGACCTATTTTGAAGACGACTGTTCAATTCTGCCGCTTTTATCTCATGCAATTCTTTGAGAGGCAGCCGCTCGGCGCGATTTTTCTGTCTGCCTCGCTCTTGTCGGTTGTGATCAGTACGGGTATCTGGTGGCATACGCTCGATAGGCGCGATACAGCCGCAGATGAGCTATCGGCGCTGACCGTTGCCCATCATCGTGATGTTGCACGGCGCGCTGCTGCGGTGTCGCCGGAGAGGGAACTTCCGCGACTCCCTGCGTTTTCGAGTGCGGAACTGGTGACCGAATTCCACACCATTTCGGCAGAGGTCAAATTGCCGCTGGATGAGGTCAGCTACAGCCTGGACAACACCGTCAGCCAGCCTTATTTGCGTTACCGGGTAACCTTGGGCGTAAAAACGGGGTATTCCGAGATTCGCAAATTTGTCGCCGCGCTGCTGGGAGCGATGGACAACGTGGAGCTCGACAGCATCCGCTGCGCCAGGGAGGCGGCGGTTTCCGCCACATTGTCCTGTGAATTGACGTTCTCGGCATTCTACCGGAAAGGTATGCATGGATAGCCGGCGACGCTGGACACTGCTTTCCGTGGCAATGGCGGGAACATTGGCTGCAATATTTTATCCAGACGGGGGCAACAGCGATATATCCGAAGCCGTCTCCGCGCCCTCCGCTCGCCAGCGCACGGCCGCCGCCCCTGCGCCTGGCGGCGGGGCACCGTCTTTGTTGGACAGGTCGTCAGGCTGGATTGCTGCGGTGGCCGATCCTTTTGCCGGAAAGGGATGGCAACCCGAACCTGTCGTCGTGCCGCAGGTCGCGATTCCTCCGGCTGCGGCGCCGGTGGCTGCCATCGATCTGGCGCCGGCGCCACCGCCACCGCTGCCATTCAAATTTGTCGGACAGATGACCGATGGTTCTGATCGTGTGGTGTATCTCAGCAATGGCGACCAGGTGGTGATTGCCCGGCAGGGCGATGTTCTCGATGGTGGCTACAAGGTAGTGGCCATCAGTCCCGCTCACATTGAATTCGAGCTGGTTTCCTCAGGTTTCAAACAGCCGCTGGCGATTCCAGCGAAGGATAATTAAGGCAATGCGTTTCCGATTTTTTCATCGCACGCGGCATGGTTGTGTAGTGCTTGCATTGTGTGTGCTCGCAGGGTGTGCTGCCGAATCGCACCACCGGGCCGGCATGCGGGCACTGGAAGTGAATGACTATCCGGTCGCTGTCAGCGAACTGGAGCAGGCATCGAAACTCAAGCCAGGGGATGTCGCCTATCGTCGTGATTACCTGCGCGTGCGAGAGCGGTCCACCGATGCGCAAATCAATATGGGCGAACGCGCCATCGCAGAAGGAAAGCATACTTTAGCAGAAAGCACTTACCGGTCCGTGCTCCAGTACGATCGCGATAACGCCCGTGCGCTGGCCGGGCTGGAACGTTTGCGTCTGCTGGAAAGTGCGGAGGTGGACGCCGTGGCGGCCGGTGCCGCCCTGAAGGCAGAGGACTTGATCCGGGCCCAGGAGTTGTCGGCGCGTGCCCTGAAAGCGTCGCCTTCCAATGCCACAGCGTTAGCGGTCAAAAAAGACATCGACAAGATCCAGGCCCAGGAACTGCTCATCGAGCCATCGCTGGGCGCTATCTATAAAAAGCCGATCAATCTGGAGTTTCGCGACGCCAGCATCAAATTCGTATTCGATGCCTTGTCGCGCACAACGGGCATCAATTTTATTTTCGACCGCGACGTCAAGCCCGACCAGCGCACCACCGTATTTTTGCGCCAGACCTCGCTGGACGACGCCATCAGCGTCATTTTGTCCACCAGCCAGCTGGAAAAAAAGGTGCTCAATGCCAGCAGTGTATTGATCTACCCAAATTCTCCAGCCAAGCTGAGAGAATACCAGGACCTGGTGGTGCGCGCGTTCTATACCGCCAACGTGGAAGCAAAGCAGGTCGCGCTCATGCTCAAGACCGTGCTCAAGCTGAAGGACGTGTATGTCGACGACAAATACAACCTGCTGATCCTGCGGGAAAGTCCCGAGACCATCGCGCTGGCGGAAAAGCTGATCAAGCTGCAGGACCTGGAGGAGCCAGAGATCATGCTGGAAGTCGAGGTGCTGGAAATAAATCGTTCGCGCCTGCTGAATGCCGGCGTGCAGTGGAGCAGCCAGCTGACCGTGTCGCCTCTGGGCGTGAACAATACGGGCAATGGTGGAACAATCTCGGCCGCCACCATGAAGCTCAGCGACCTGAGGAATCTGACCTCTGACGCCATCGGGATCACGGTACCGAGTGCAACGATCAATTTGCAGAAAACTGATGGCGACGCCAATCTGCTGGCCAACCCGCGCATCCGGGTGCGCGACCGGGAAAAAGCAAAAGTGATGATCGGGGATAAGGTGCCTGTGGTGACGACGACCAGCACGAACAACTTTGTGACCGAGAACATCCAGTATCTGGATGTGGGGTTGAAGCTGGAAGTGGAGCCGGACGTTCACTTGCGCGACGAGGTGGGGCTGAAACTGAATCTGGAAGTCAGTTCCCTGGTGTCGTCGGTCAGAACCAATAATGGTTCCCAGGCTTACCAGATCGGTACGCGTAACTTCAGCACCGCCTTGCGCCTGAAAGACGGCGAGACCCAGGTCATGGCCGGGCTGATCAGTGATGAGGACCGGTCTGCGGCCAACAAGATCCCGCTCATCGGGGAATTGCCAATCCTGGGCCGGCTCTTCGGTAGCCGGAATGATACCCGGCAGAAGACGGAAATCGTCATGTCGATCACGCCGCGCCTGATACGCAATATTCAGCGCAAGGATCCGGTTGCGGAATCGTTCTGGTCCGGCACCGAAGCGGCACTGCGCAACCGGCCACTAATGCTGCGTACGCTTGAGGGCAAGAACGGCGAGGCAGCACCGGCGCCAACGGGAAATACCCCACCCAAGGCGGAACCACGCCCGTCCGTACCCGGCGCACCTGCTGTGAAATGGGAGGGCGAAGAGAAAGTGCGCGTGGGCCAACTGATAAAGCTCAACCTGAACCTTGATAGCGCCGATGAGCTGCGTGCTGCATCTTTGCAACTGGGATTCAACCCGGCAGAATTCGACATCGTCTCGGTCGAGGACGGAGGCTACTTCGGCAAGCCGGATCAGGCTTCGTTAAGCCGATCGATTGATGTCGCCAGTGGCCGGGTGTCCGTGGGATTGAACGCAGGAGAGCACAAGGCCAAAGGCGCCGGCAAGATCGTGGTCCTGACGCTACGCGCAAAAAGCGTGACGTCCGCCGGCGATATTTCACTGATTGCGACGACGTTGATCGGCGCGGAGAAGGCAATCGCCAGCCCCGGCCTGCCTCTGGTACACCGGCTGGTGGTCACGCCATGACCGCCGCGCGACCAGTGCTCGCGTCCTCGCGGGGGTTCAGCCTAATCGAGTTGCTGGCAGCGGCTGCGATTCTCGGCATTCTTGCCACGGTCGCCGTGCCCGTGCTCAAAACGACCATGCAGCGCCAGAAAGAGCATGACCTGCGGATTGCGCTGCAGGACATCCGGCGCGCCATCGATGCCTACAAGGCCGCGTCGGCCGCAGGGCGGATTACCGTACCCACTGGTGCCAGCGGCTATCCGCCGTCACTGACCGACCTCAGCGAGGGGGTTACCGATCCGAATGCGCCTGCCGGCCCTAAACAGTACTTCCTGCGCCGCGTACCGCGCGACCCGTTTTTTGCGGACCGCTCCGTCGCCGCCCACGCCACATGGGGGCTGCGCAGTTTCGAGTCGCCACCGGACAAGCCCATGCCGGGCAACGACGTCTTCGACGTGTACTCGCTGGCTGATGGAAAGGGGCTCAACGGCGTCCCTTACGGAGAATGGTGATGGCACGCCCGCGTGGATTCACCATGATCGAATTGCTGGTGACGCTGGCCATCATGGGACTGCTCGTGTCGCTGGCCGTGCCGCGTTACTTCGGCAATATCGACAAGGCGAAAGAAGATGTGCTGCGCGAGGATTTGTACCTGATGCGCGACGCCATCGACAAATTTTATGCCGACCGCAACCGTTATCCCGAGGAATTCGACGAACTGGTGACTGAACTGTACCTGCGCAAGATTCCGGTCGATCCGTTTACCCGCAGCTCGCGCAGCTGGGTGGCGGTGGCGCCCACCGACGGCAGTGTCGGCGCCATCGCCGATGTCCGCAGCGGCACCCCCGGCAAGGCGCGAGACGGCACCCTGTTCAAGGATTGGTGAGCGATGCGGCGCGAGGGAGGATTCAGTTACGTCATTGTGATGTTTCTGGTAGCGGTGCTGTCGATTATTTCTGTACGCGCGCTGGACAACACCTTGACACGCGAGCGGCGCGACAAGGAAGCGCAATTGCTCGACGTGGGCCAGGCATATCTGCAAGCGATCCAGCGGTATTACGAAGGCGCTCCGGGATCGGTGCAGAGTTATCCGCTGAAGCTGGAGGACCTGCTGCTCGATGTGCGGCTGACGCGCCCAACCCGTCCGCTGCGCAAACTGTACCGCGACCCCATCACCGGCAGCAGCGAATGGGGCCTGGTGCTCGAAGAGAATGGCGGCATCAAGGGCGTGTATTCGCTCTCGAATGCCAGGCCGTTCAAGCAGGATGGTTTTCGTGAGCAATTGCAGTCATTTACAGGCGCAGCACGTTATAGCGACTGGAAGTTTGTCTATCAACCACAGATAAAGGTCACACCATGAAGTGTCAATTCATTCGTCGGCAACGCGCAGCGCGTGGTTTCACATTGCTCGAGCTGCTGGTGGTCATTGTGATCATCGGTCTGCTGGCGGCGTTCGTCGCACCCAAATACTTTGGCCAGATCGGCCGCTCCAAGGTGCAGATTGCCAAGGCCCAGATCGAATCGTTTGAAAAAGCGCTCGATCAATACCGCATCGATACCGACCATTATCCGGACACCAGCGCCGGCATGGTGGCGCTGTTCGTCCAGCCGGCCAATGAACCGAACTGGCGCGGGCCTTACCTGAAGAAAGGCGTGCCAGTCGATCCTTGGGGGCGCGCCTATATTTACAAGTCTCCTGGCAGTGACGGAAGAGAATATGAAATCTTGTCCGAAGGTGGCGATGGCAAGGCGGGCGGGGACAACGACAACGCAGACATCGTCAGCTGGAATTGAGGCCGGTGATTTGAAATTCGAGGTCAAAATATTGTTGCCCACGCTGACGGTGGAAGTGACGGAAATCGATGCTGCCAGCGAGGCCGAGGCACGCCAGATGGTGGCCGGCGCCGGCGGCAGAATCCTGCACATCCGCACCGTTGGCGGTGACTGGAACGGCCCGTTTGTGGGCAACAAGTTCAACCTTGGGGTGTTCAACCAGCAACTGCATTCTCTGCTCGAGGCGGGCCAGAATCTGGTTGACGCGATTGACGTGTTGGGCCGCAACGATAAGCGCAGCAGCCACCGCGTGGTGTATGACACGTTGCTGCGTTCGCTACGCCAGGGAAACCAGTTGTCGAACGCGATGCAACTGCTGCCCTCGGTTTTCCCGGCCCTCTATATCGCCATGGTGCGCTCCAGTGAAACGACCGGAACGATCGGCGCCTCCATTCGTCGCTTCATGCAGTACCAGAAGCAGATCGACGACATCCGCGGGAAGTTGATGGCTGCAGCCACTTATCCCGCGATCCTGCTGGGGGTTGGCGGACTGGTGATTTCGTTTCTGATGCTGTATGTGCTGCCGCGTTTCAGCGAGGTCTATGACGATGCGGGCAGCATGCGCGCCGGCAGCGCCGGCTTCGTGCAATGGTGGGGTGTTTTCGTGCGCAACAACGAAATGCTGGCATGGGGTTCCGTGCTGGCAGGGTTGCTGGCGCCCGTGGTCGTTCTGCTGCATCCCGCTACCAGAATCGCCATGCACCGGCGGTTGATGAATTCGCCCTGGATCGGCGATCGCGTCAAGGTGCTGCAATTGGCCAGACTGTACCGTACGCTGGGCATGTTGCTCAACAGCGGGGTCAGCGTGCTGGCGGCGATGCGGATGACGCGCGCTTCCTTACCGCCGGTGATGCACGCCAGCCTGGAACGGGCGGTCCGCCTGGTGGGCGAAGGGCGTCCTCTGTCGCAAGTGATGGCGGACTGCGGCATGAGCACGGAAGTGGCAGAGCAGTTGCTGGTCGCCGGCGAATCGTCCGGGAATCTCGATGAAATGATGGGCCGCATCGCCGACTTCTACGACCAGGAAACCGCCATCTGGATCGATACCGCAGGTCGTTTCATCGAGCCCGTGCTGATGCTGGGAATCGGCCTGGTGGTTGGCGCCATCGTGCTGTTACTGTACAGCCCCATTTTTGACCTGGCGAATATCGTATGACCTCCGGAACGACCATGACATTTTCCCTGGAAGATATCGCTGCTGCGGCAAGCGCGAGCCGCACGCCAGCGTTGTGGCTGTCGGCGCTGAGCGAGGCGCAGGGCGGCGACAAGGCGCGGACCCTGTCCGAGGCCGCTTCGCTGCTCGGTTATTCCCTGATGCCCGCAACGGAGCTCGACGCCCTGGCGCCTGCTTTCGAGGTGGTTTCCTACGGCGCGATGCTTGAGCGCCTGACCATTATCGCCGACCACGACGGCCGCCGTATTGCTGTAACTGGCCTGCCTTTGTCGGACGGCCTCGGGTTGTGGCTGGCCGGGTTGCCGTTGCAGGCCGTGTACATGGCCGATCCCCAGCACCTGCTGCAAAAGCTGGAGTCGCTCGAGTCGTCCTTCAGCGCGGTGGCCGAGGCAGTGGGCGAGGAGGAAATCTGGCAGATAGAGCGCGATGCCAGCCTCGATCTGACCCTGACCTCGATACAGGGCGAGGCCAGCCCTGCCATCCGGTTGATCAACTCCACGGTGTTCGATGCGCTGCGCATGGAGGCCAGCGATATCCACCTCGAGTCCTTGCCGCAGGGACTGGTGATCAAGTTCCGGATCGATGGTGTGCTCAACCGCATTGCCGCCGTCAATAATCCAGGCTTGGCCGAGCAGGCCATCGCACGGGTCAAGGTGTTGGCCGAACTCGATATCGGCGAGAAGCGCGTACCGCAGGATGGCCGCTTCCGCGTCGCATCCAAGGGCCGCGATATCGATATCCGGGTGTCGATCATGCCAAGTATTTTTGGCGAGGATGCCGTACTGCGCGTGCTCGACAAAAAAGCCCTGATGGACAGTGTGCAGCGGTTGACGCTGGGCTCGCTGGGGTTTGATACGCATACCCAGCAGCTGCTGCGCCGGCTCGCGTCCGAACCCTACGGCATGATGCTGGTGACAGGACCGACCGGCAGCGGCAAGACCACCACGTTGTATGCGGCGCTTACCGAAATCAATCATGGCGAAGACAAGGTCATTACCATCGAAGATCCGGTTGAATACCAGTTGCCCGGGGTGTTGCAGATTCCCGTCAACGAAAAAAAGGGGCTCACCTTTGCCGTCGGCCTGCGATCGATCCTGCGCCATGATCCGGACAAGATATTGGTGGGCGAGATCCGCGATCCGGAGACGGCGCAAATTGCCGTGCAGTCTGCGCTGACCGGACACATGGTCTTTACTTCGGTGCATGCCAACAACACGTTTGACGTGATCGGCCGCTTTATTCACATGGGCGTTGATCCGTACAGCTTTGTGTCCTCGCTGACCGGCGTGGTGGCGCAGCGGCTACTGCGCCAGAATTGCCCGGCTTGCACGGAGCCGGTGACGATCAGCGACGAGCTGCTTGCCGACTCCGGTATTACCGATCCTCGCAATTACCGTTTCTGCGCCGGCCGCGGCTGCAGCGAATGCCGCGATACCGGCTATCGCGGCAGGCGCGCTGTCGCCGAAGTGTTGCGATTGACGGATGAAATCCGGGAAATGATCGTCGCCCGGGCGCCGATCCGTGCGCTGAAGGAGCAGGCACGGCGGCAGGGCACCCGTTTTCTGCGCGATGTGGCGCTGGAGCTGGTGCGTGACGGTCATACAACATTACAAGAGGTAAATCGTGTCACTTTTGTTGCGTGAGCATTTGACGCTCGGCATCTTTCCCGGCGCTTGCTGGTTGCACAGGCCAGGAGCGCCTGTCATGTCCCCGGCGCAGCTGTGGAGACCGGACCCGCAGCTCGATGTACTCGACGCTGCGGAGGGGATGCTTGGGCAATACAAAGCCAGCCGATGGCGCAAGCCTGTCGTCGATATCATTGTTTCCGATGCGAGCGCCAGGACGGTGGCGTTGCCGTGGCAGGAGCAGGTGTCCTCTGGCGCGCAAATGCGATCATATGCGCGCGCGCTGCTGGAATCGCGGAACGCCATCGGCGGCGACGCCTGGACGGTGAATGCGGGGTTCAGACATTTCAGACATGCGGGACTGGGGGTGGCGCTACCGACGGCACTCCTTGTCCGTTTGCAGGACCGACTGTCTCCACAAGGCATGCGTCTGCGGCGGGTGTTGCCGTTATCGGCAGTGGCCTACTGGCAGGCCGGCATGAAGCGCATCCATGGTCAGGCCATCCTGTTCATGGAAGAAGGCACCCGGACGACGGCACTGATTTATCGTGCCGGGCGCTTTCACGCTATCGATGCGCAGCCGCTGCTGGCCGATGCAGCCGGTGCTGCAGAGCGCTTGTGCAAACGCATCGAGGCACTGCACGGCAAGACGGATGCGGTGATGATCTGGTCGCTCCATGATGTCCAGCTGTTTTCCGATTCCATTAAACGGTTCTTTCCGCAGGTCACTTTATCAGAGGTGC
>JBEVNE010000154.1:0-27640 GCA_040508275.1 Duganella sp. | reverse complement strand
TGGCCGCTGACCACCAGCCGGTCCACCAGCGCTTCGTCTTCGGCGGTAAAGCGGTAGTTCAGCGCCGGCAGGTAGTCGTCCCATTGTTCCTCGGTGCGGGGACCGGTGATGGCGGAAGTGACCAGCGCATTGTTGAGCACCCAGGCCAGCGCGAACTGGCCGGCGCTGATGCCGCGCGCTTCGGCGTGCTGCTTGATTTCCTGCGCCAGCAGCAGCGATTCGGGGCGCCACTCGGTTTGCTGCAGGCGCTTGTCGTTGCGGCCGGCGCGCGTGCCTTCTGCGGGCGGCTGCGTGGGATCGTATTTACCGGTGAGCACACCGCGCGCCAGCGGGCTGAACGACACCACGCCCACGCCGTAATGCTCGGCGGCCGACAGGTGCTCGGCTTCCGGCTGGCGGTTGGCCAGGTTGTAGCAGGGCTGGGTGGCGGCCGGCCGGTCCACGCCCAGCAGGTCGGCGGTGCGGACGAATTCGGCCAGCTTCCAGGCGCGATGGTTCGATACGCCCCAGTAGCGCAGCTTGCCCGCCTGTACCAGGTCGCTCAGGGCGCGCACGGTTTCCTCGGCGCGCGTGTCGTGGTCTTCGCGGTGCAGGTAAAACAGGTCGATGTAGTCGGTGCCGAGGCGCTTCAGGCTGGCCTCGACCGACTGGATCACGTTCTTGCGCGAGGCGCCCTTGTCATTGGGGCCGCCAGTGCCGGGGCCAGGATTGGGATTGACGAACTTGGTCGCCAGCACCCACTGGTTGCGCCGTTCGGCAATCAGGCGGCCCACCACTTCTTCCGATTTGCCGCCGTTGTAGCCATTGGCGGTATCGATAAAATTCACGCCCTGCTCAAACGCCTTGTCGGTGATGCGGCGCGCCACCTGCTCGTCGGTCTGGCCGCCAAACATCATGGTGCCAAGGCACAAAGGCGATACCTTGATGCCGGTCTGGCCTAAATTTCGGTATGTCATGAACTGCTCCTTCTGGATAGTGCATCGCGGCGAAGCGCCGCAGTCGCCGGGTGACTATAGCGACAAAAAAACCGCGCCAGAACGAATTTTTCTGCGCTTTGTTATGACCATTGCGCACCGGTTATCTCAACCCAAGCCCATCAACCCTGCGCGACGACGCACGCCTTGCCACCTGGGGTCTGAACCTGTACAGGGTCAGACCCCCCATGGACTCGCGGGTTTCCAAGCTGCTCAAGCCAATATCCATATACCGAATCATTCGTTTTGCTGCCGCCACAGGCTGGTTATAGTGGCAGACCGCCACCGCATGATTGCAGCACAGGGAGGAACGCAGAATGTCGCAGTCGTACAGAAAAATCTTCAGCACGCCGGTCGCCGCACCAGCCCCGCCAGCCCCGCCAGCCCAGACGCTGCCGCTGTTGTCCGAACTGCTCGGCCCCGGCCACGCCCGGCAATTCCTCGCCACGCACTGGCCCGAACGCCACTACGCCGCGCACCAGCCGGCGCAGCAGTTGCCGGCCGTGCTGCGCACGCCAGCGCTGGCCAGTCTCGACGCGCTGGCGCGCCATTACCGGGGGGAGGTCGCCTTTGGCCGTGGCGCCCGCGAAGCGCGCACCGTCAGCGCCGACGCCAATGCCGCCAGCCTGTTTCGCATGGGCCTGTCGGTCTATCTGCCCGCCATCGACACCCAGGTGGCCGGTATGACGGCCTGGCTGCGCGCGCTCGAACGCGAACTGGGCGTGCCTGCCGGCTGCGCCACGCTGGGCGCGTTTGCGTCGCCCGGCGGCGATGGCGTGGCCTGCCATTTCGACGCCGACGATGTGATCTCGATCCAGCTGCAAGGCAGCAAGGTGTTTGAGGTTGCCAAGGTGGCCGGACTCGATTACCCGTACGGCCAGCAGTTCGGCCCCGGCATGCTGCCCGGCGACGAACTGTATCCGCAGGCGCCAGACGGCTTCCCGAGCCCGGAGCAGGCCAGCTTCGAGCGTATCGTGATGCAGCCAGGTTCGGTGCTGTACTTGCCGCGCGGGACCTGGCACCGCACGGTGGCGGAAAGCGATTCGTTTTCGGTCAGCATCGGCATGCGCCCGCCGTCCGCCATGGAGCGGCTGTTGCAGACCGCCCGCGACCTGTTGCTGCAAGACCCGGCATGGCGCCGGCCCTTGTACGAGGCGCATGCCGCTGCGCCAGCGCGCCAGGCGCTGGGTGAAAAGGTCGCGGGGCTGCTGGACGGCTTGCCGGCGTTGCTGGCGCAGATCAGCAGCGCCGACCTGCTACAGCCGCCAGCGCCATCGCTGCCGCTGCGGCCGGACAGCCGCCTGCAAAAAGTGCCGCTGGCGCGCCTCGCGGTGGCCCCGGTATCGCCGGGCCGGCTGCGCCTGAGCGTGACGGCATGGGACCAGGACTGGATCGAGCGCACCACGCTCGATACCGAAGCGCCAGCCCAGCTGGCGCCGGCGCTGGCATGGCTGGCCGCGCGCGAGGCGGCGTTTGCAGTGCAGGAATTCGCCGAGGCCATGGGCAGCGTGGCCGCCGCCGATGGCCGGCAATTACTCGAACTGCTGGTGCGCGCCGGCTACCTGCGGCTGCTCTGGTACCGGCCGCTGGCAAGCCAAGCTGCTGCTGCCGCCCGCGTAGCTTGATTGTTTCAGGCCGCCGCCCGCGTTTGCCCGCTTTGCACCCAGAGCGACTGTCCCGGCGCACTGCGCACATCGGCCCAGTCGCCGCTGCTGGTGGTGGCGTGGGCGCCCTCAAAGGCCGCAATCGAATTGCGCACTGCCGTAAAGCCGTGTTCCAGCATGCGCGCCTCGTAGCCGTGCAGCGCCTCGAGCAGGGGCTGGCCGCTATCGCGATGCGTCAGGATGTGTTCGAGAAAGAACGCGGCGTCTGCCATGGCGGTGTTGGCGCCCAGCGCGCGGAAATACGTCATGCTGTGAATGGCGTCGCCGAGCAGCGTGACGGCGCGCGTGGGCCACGGTTCCACCGGCAGCGAGGTGCGGATCGGCAGCACGCCCAGCGTGCTGGTGTCGGTCAGGTCGAACAGCTGGCGATAGGCCGGGTGCCAGCCGGCCACCACCTCGTTGACAAAGGCGCGCAGCTGCTCGCCGTCGTAGCGGAACAGTTGTTCGTCGTCCGGCAGCTGTTCGCGCAGGCCGCTCAGCGCCCACATGATGTAGCTCTTGGCGTTATCGAACAGCAGGCCCTGGTGCGCGTTCAGCGCGCCCTGATCTTCCAGGCCGATGGCGCCGACCGCTTCGTGGCCGGGGCGGAACTCGTGGCTGGTAAAAAACAGGTTGAAGCCGCTGCTTGACTTGACCGACAGGGTTTTGCGGTAAAAAATGTCCGGCACCTGGCGCTTGATGGCGTCGGTCAGCTCGATCTTGCCGGCCAGCCGGCGCGCACCGGTATCGACCCAGCGCGCCTGCGGCACCAGTTGGCGGCGCACGCGCGAATTGGCGCCGTCGGCGCCGACCAGCACATCGCCGACCGCGCTGCTGCCGTCGCTGAAGTAGGCGACCACCTTGCCGTCGGCGCGTTCTTCGTAGCGCTCGTAGTGCTTCTGGTAGTGCAGCACATCGTCCAGGCCCGCCAGCAGCACCTGGCGCAGCGTGATGCGGCTGACCGATTTGTCGCGCTCACTGTTTTCCAGTTCGGCATCGACGTCAACCCGGGCGATTTCCTCGAGCTGGTCGGATACGATCGCATAGTCGGCCGGCGCCGCCGCGTAGGTCGAGGCGAAGGCGGCGTACAAGGCCGGCGGCAGGCAGGCCTGCAGGGCGTCCAGCCCGCGCGTGCGGATCTGCAGGCGGAAGCCCTGCAGATAGTCGGTGCGCGCCGTGTCGCGCTCGTATACGGCCACGCTGATGCCGTGTTTCTTCAATCCCTGCGCCAGCAGCAGGCCGCCGGGGCCGGCGCCGATCACGATCACATGCAAACCTTGCTGTTCACTCATGCTGTACTTTCCCATCGACTCAAAGATCAGGCTTTCGCCAGGTATACGGAAGCAAAATTACCGAGTACGCCATCGGCCGACACCGTGATGTTGCGCACCCGCTTGTGGCTCAGCACCGGCAGGCTCCACGCCACCAGCGGCAAGGTCACGGCGTCGCGCATGACGATCTGCTGGAACTGCAGGTACAGTGCGCGCCGGCGCGCCGGATCGAGTTCGACTTGCGCTGCTTCCAGCAACTGGTCGACCTGGGGATTGCGGTAATTGGCGCCGTTGGAAAATGCTATGCCGGGCTGGAAATTCTTCGACGAATAAAAGCGCTGGGTGCTGATCGCCGGATCGGGACCGGCGTTGGCGCTGTAGATCGTGGTATCGAACTCGCGCCGTGTGTAGATGCGGTTGACGAATTCGCCGGCGTCCTGCACCCGTACATTCAGTTGCACGCCGATGCGGCGCAGGCTGGCGCGCAGGTATTGGGCCGCCTGCAACAGCGGCGGGCTCGGATAGGGATCGCAGCTGAGCATGAGCCGCACGCCGCGGCTGTCCGGCTTCAGGCCGGCCTGGTCGAGCAGCGCCGTGGCCTGTTGCAGGTTGAAGCGGTAGGCCGGCAGGTCGCTGCCGAAAAACGCCGGCAGCGTGGCCGGCAGCGGCGAGGTGGCGGCCACGGCGTCGCCGAACCAGACATTCTTGACCAGGAAATCACGGTCGATGCCATGTGCGATGGCCTGGCGCACGCGCGGATCGCGCAGCGCCGGCCGGTCCAGATTGAATTCAAACGAGGTGATCAGCGACGAATAGCCGGTCGGCCGCGTATCGACCGCCAGCGCGCCGTGCTTGCGCAGGCGCGCAATGTCGGCCGGCGCCATGGCCGTGGCCAGCTGGATCGCCCCGGTTTCCAGCGCTGCTGCGGCAGCGCCGGTATCGGGCAGGAAGCGGAAAATCAGGCGGTCGAGGTAGGGCTGCTGCACCTGCCAGTATTCGGGATTGCGTTCGAGCACAATATCGCTGCCCCGGTTCCAGCGCACGAAGCGGAACGGTCCGGTGCCCACCGGTGCATTGTTGGCGCGGTTGGTCAGCACTTCGCCGCTGCGGTACAGGTGCGCCGGCAGCACCTGCGATTCGGTCGAAGCCAGTGCGCTGAGCAGGAATGGCGACGGCTTCGATAATTGCAGCACCACGGTCAGCGCATCGGGCGTGCTCACCTTGCTGACGTTGGCAAAAGTGCCGCGTCCCCGGCTGTGATAGACCTTCCAGACCTTTTCCAGCGTAAAGGCGACGTCGGCCGAGGTGAACGGCTTGCCGTCGTGCCAGCGCACATTGGGGCGCAGCGTAAAGCGCACGCTCAAGCCATCCTTGCTCACGCTCCAGGCGGTGGCCAGTTGCGGCTGCGGACGCAGCGCCAGGTCATAGGTCAGCAAGCCATCGAAAATTTTGCCGGACACCAGCTGGGTGGGGCCGGCCGAGGTAATCGCGCTGGTCAGCGTGGTCGGCTCCGGGCTGGCGCCCACCACCAGCGTGCCGCCGCGCACGGGCGCCTCCGCTGTGGCGGCCATGGCCGGCAGGACGGCGCCGGCCGACAGCGCGCCGATAAAATCACGTCGGGTAAGCATCAATATTTTCCTTTATGGTGTGCGGCCGGCTCACCAGCTCACATCGACGCGGGCGTAGTAATAGCCGCCGTCGATGCCGTAGGGCGAGTACCAGCTGTACGACGGGGTCGATACCGGGATCGGGAAGAAGCGCTTGGCTTCGTCGTTGATCTCGTTGGGCCGCTTGTTGAACAGGTTGTCGCCGCCGGCGGAAAGGCGCACATGCTTGCTCAGTGCGTAGCCGACGTTGAGGTTGGTGATGAACGCCGCATCGACCACCTCGTCGCGCGCCGCCGCCACCGCGCTGGCGTTGCGCACCTTGCTGTAGCGGGTTTCGCGCACGGTCAGGTCGAACTTGCCGATCTTCCATTGCGCACTGAGCGACGAGATATTCTTCGGATTGTTTTCCGTCAGCGCGCTGACGGTGGCGCGGTTGTAGGCGATGCCGCTGTTGGCCAGGATGGCCGGCACGCCGGCCAGCGTGCGGACCTTGGTCTGGTTCTGGTTGCTGGTAAAAATCCAGTCGATCTTGCCATAGCCATCGGGCAGCACGGTGCGGTGGTCGATCACCAGGTCCAGGCCACGGGTGCGGGTGCTGGCGGCATTGGTGAAGTAGGTCACCGAGGTAATCGCCGCCGGCCCCAGCCCCGCGTTGTTGAGGATGCTGTTGACAGTCGCGCCCTGCAAGGTCGGCGTGGAAATAATGCGGTTGCGGATGGCGATCTGGTAGGCGTCGATGCTGATATTGGTCACCGGCGACGGCTTGAGCACCAGGCCGACGCTGTGGTTGACCGAACGCTGCGGCTGCAGGGCTTGCGCCCCGAGCGCCGTTGCCACCACGCTGTTGGCCGGCGCCGACAGCGCAAACGCCTGGCGCAGCAGGCCGGTCAGCGGATCGATGCTATAGCTGCCGATGCGCGTGGTGTAGTACTGCTGTTGCAGCGTCGGCGCCGAAAAGCCGTTGCTGAGCGTGCCGCGCAGCGCAACCTTGTCGCTGAACGCATAGCGGCTCGAAAGCTTGCCGGTGCGTACGCTGCCAAAGTCGTTATAACGCTCGAAGCGGGCCGCTGCCGCGCCGCTCCAGCGGCTGGTAAAAGCCTGGCTGAGATCGAGGTACAGCGCATCGTTGGTGCGCGCATACGAGCCGGCCACCTCGGGCGCAAAACCGGCCATGCCGGAAGCGCCGGAATTGGGCCGCTGGCCGGCCAGCGGACCCGATGGAAACACATAGCCGCCATTCGCGTACGAAGCCCATTCGCCGGCGATCTGCTGGAAGCTGTCGCGCCGGTGTTCGTAACCGGCTGCTACCTGAAGCGGTTGCGCAAACCAGCCGCTGGCCACGCTGCGCGTGAGGTCGAGGTTGGTCACCGATTCGCTGGCGCGCAGGGCGCCGTCGTAAAAGTCGTGCTGGTTCTGGTAGGCCGGCCCCAGTGAGCCGTTCAGCGATTCGAGCGTGTAGATGTCGGCGCGGTCGCGGCCGTAGCTGGTGCTCAGGTCCCAGTTCCACCCCAGTACGTTGGCGCCGCGTGCCCCCACGACAAACTGGCCGTCTTTTTCGCGGGTTTCAAACTTGGGAATGAAACCGTCGGGATAGACATCGACAAAATTCTGCGGCGAGTTGGCCGGGCGATAGTAGCCCCAGCCCTGCGAGCGGCGCTTGCCGGCCGTGGCGTACGAATACAGCGTGACATCGGCGCCCAGCGGCAGCTCGGCGTTGTAGCCGAGGTTATAGGTTTCCCCAGCGGGTTTACCGAGCAACATCTTGTAGCGCGACTGGCTGGTTTCGCGCGGATCATTGCCAAAATACAGGCGGGTGGTGGTCGGGATCGGCCCTTGCACATTGGTGGCGCGGTGGGCGTCGGCGGTGGCGCTCAGGCTGATGAAGCCGCCATTGTTGCCGAGCTCGAAGCCCTGGTTGATCAGCGCATTATTGGTCTTGCCGCGGCCGTCGAAATCGCCGACGGTGTCGCCGTACTGGCCATACAGATAGCTGGCGCTGCCGCCGCCGCTGTTACTTTTGAGGATGATGTTGATCACGCCGCTGATGGCGTCCGAACCATACTGGGCGGCGGCGCCGTCACGCAACACCTCGATATGATCGACGGCGCTCATGGGAATCAGGTCGAGGTCGGTCGGCGACTGGCCGCTGATGATCAGTGCCGTCTTGTGGCGGCGCTTGCCGTTCACCAGCACCAGCACGCTGTTGGCGTCGAGCCCGCGCAGCGTGGCAGTGGCCACGGCAATCCCGGTCTGGCCCTTGAAACCGGGCGTGTTGCTGTACGAGGGATACAGCGTGGACAAGGCGTCGCGCAGGTTTTGCTTGCCGGTGCCGGCCAGCTCCGTGGCGCCCACCACATCGATCGGCGACAGGCTGTCGGCAATGCTGCGCGCCGCCCCGCGCGATCCGGTCACCACCACGATATCGCGCGCCGCAACCGCCTGCTCGGCGTCAGCCCCGGCAGCCGCCTCGGTGTCAGCCGCCTGTACCACGCCAGCACAGCACAGGCCGCCGATCATCATGGCCAGCAGTGACAGACGTGGCCTGGCGGCGAGCGGCGTGGAGGTGTGGACTGGCTTGACACGCATTGCAAAACTCCCTTGAGATAGTGTGTTCGCTGGATGAGCGACTGACTATAACAATGGAATTTACGGAATATAACGAATCTTTTTGTTGAGCGTTATTACATTCGGTTGCGGCATTTTTGCGCGATGTAGCGCCGCTAGATCAATGGCAGGCTGGCTTCCGGATAAAGATTTGGGAACAGCAAACCAAGGGCATCGAGTGGAAGACCAAAGCGTACCGGTCCGTACATCGAGTCGCTGAGCAGCAGCTTGTCGGCCAGCAGTTTGGATAGCAGCGTGCGCGCGCTGCGCTCGCCAAGACCGGTCATCTGGGCAAACTCGCCGCGCGTGACCGGACCCAGTGCAAAGGTGTGAAGGAGCGGCAGAATGGCTTCCTGGCGCATGGCCTTGTCCTGGGTGGCGCGGAAAATAACCAGGGCTTCAATGCGCTGTTTGATGCCATCGAGCGCCAGCATTTTTGCCATGTAAGAAACCTGGTCTTCGCAGATGTCGAGAAAGTACCTGACCCATTCGAAGAGTCCGGCGGCGCTCAGGTTGCCACGGCCATCAAGGTCGCCACGGCGCGGGGAATCAGCGTTGTGGAGTGCAGCGTAATAGGCGGCGGTTGAACGGGCAAAGCCCCGACTGGGCGACCACAGCCCTTGCGACAGCTTCCATAAGGCGCAGTGGCTCTGCATTCTGGTGGCTCTGCCGTTACCGTCGAGGAAGGGATGCACCCAGGCTACCCGGTGATGTGCGCAGGCAGCGGCGATCAGTGTGCGTTCCCAACCGTGCGCTGTGCCATACACCTGGTCCAGGCGGTCAAGAAATGCCGGCAGCGATGCGGCGCCTGGTGCGATGTGTCGGCCTACTTCCACATCGCGGTCCCTGATCTGGCCCGGAACGATGATGTCGCCGTCGTCCGACACCCGGTCCTCGGGGAGCAGGCGTTCATACAATGCGCGGTGGGCATCGATGAGAAATGCCGATTTCAAGGCAGAGTCGTCGCCGAGGCGCTGTTCCATTTCCCGCTCCGCCTCGATATGGGCCAGAGCGATGCGCTGCAGTCTGGCCTGCGCAGGCTGGGCAGAAAAGTCGTGGTGCAGCGCTTTTTCGATGTTGTGCGGGTGCGTGCTTTGCCCCTCGATGCGGTTGCTTTAGAACGAGTTCATCTGGCGCACCAGTTCACGCAATGTGGTTTGTGTCGTGCTGTGTGCGGCCGCGCTTGATTTTATAGATTAAAATACAATTTTTTCGACAAGAGGCTGCAGTTTACCCAGTGCGCGATCATCGAGCAATGTGGGTTCAAACTGGTGGGGAGAGTCATACATTTTTGCCGCCTCGTTTGCCACCTCTTTTTCCACCCTGTTTGCTCAGTTGCCGCGATACGTCGAGTAGCCGTAGGGGCTGAGCAGCAGCGGAACGTGGTAATGGCTGGTGGGCTCGTCGATGCGGATGTCAACGGGAATGCGCGGGAACAAGGTGGGTTTGCCCTGGCGTGCATAATGTTCGCCTGTTTCGAAGACGATGCGGTAATCGCCGGCGGCCAGCGGCTGCTCCGCCGGGGCCAGCGCGGCAATGCGGCCCTGGGCGTTGGTCACGCCCTGGGACAGCGTGCGCCATTGTGCGCCATCGCGCTGTTCGAGTTGCACGCGCACGCCTGGCGTTGGCTGGCCGCTTTGCAGATCGAGCACGTGCACGCTCAGGGGATTGTCGGCGGCGCCGGCCAGTGCGCTGGCGGAGGCCAGCAGGGCGGCAAGCGCCAGCGGGATCAATGTTGGCATGAGGTTCTCCTTGAAAGTGCCGGCATTGTTGCAGCCTGTCGCCAACACCGACCTGACCGCCAGATGATAATTTTGTCATGTGGGCGCGCTGCGGGCAGCGGTAAAATGGCGGTTTGACCGGCAGGCCGCCCATGACCATCCTGATCATTGAAGACGAACCGAAAACCGGCGATTACCTGCAGCGCGGGCTGGCCGAATCCGGCTTTGCCGTGCAACTGGCGCGTACCGGGCGTGACGGCCTGGCCATGGCGCGCCAGGGGACGCAGGCCGATGGCGAGATCGCTCTGGTCGTGCTCGACGTTATGTTGCCCGGCATGAATGGCTGGCAGGTGCTCGAAGCGCTGCGCGCCGATCCGGCCACCGCGCAACTGCCGGTATTGTTTCTGACGGCGCGTGACGAAGTGCAGGACCGCGTGCGCGGCCTGGAGCTGGGCGCCGACGATTACCTGGTCAAGCCGTTTGCGTTTGTCGAACTGGTGGCGCGCATCCGCACGCTGCTGCGGCGCGGTCCGGTGCGCGAGGAAGAGCTGCTGCGCATCGGCGAACTGGAAATCGACGTGCTGCGCCGGCGTGTACGGCGCGGCGCCACGGCCATCGTGCTGACCTCGCAGGAATTCGCGCTGCTGCATTTGCTGGCGCGGCGCCAGGGGCAGGTGCTGTCGCGCGCGCTGATCGCTTCGCAGGTGTGGGACATGAATTTTGACAGTGACACCAACGTCATCGATGTCGCCATCCGGCGCTTGCGTCGCAAGGTAGACGATCCGTTTGCGCAAAAACTCATCCATACGCGGCGCGGCATGGGCTATGTCTGCGAACCGGTCGATGCGGTCGATGCTGCAGCCGTCTCCAGCGCTGCTGCAGTGCAGCCATGACCGCGCTGCCGCGTTCGTTGACGGCGCGCGTAACGGCGCTGTTTGTGCTGATCGTGGTGCTGGCCGCAGCCGGCCTGGGCGCCTACCTGTACCGTGTGCTGGTTGATGAAATCGTGCGCCGCGACGACAGCCAGCTGCGCGGCAAGCTGCGCCAGGTACAGACGGTGCTGAGCCGTCCTGGCGCTGCCGAACTGCTGCGCACCCAGCCCGATTTTTTTCGCGACACCATGAGTGGCCAGGAAAACTCTTTGGTACGCATCGTTGCCGCCGATGGCGCCGTGCTGGCCGATATCAACGCCAGCGGGGAGCACTATCCGCTACCGGCGCCTGCGGCAATCGCCGGCCATGCCGGCGCGCCACTTGGCGGCGCCATCATCGACTGGCGCAGCAGCCGCGGCGAAGCCGGGCGGGTGGTGGCCGGCGCTGCCCGCCTGGGCCAAGCCGAGGTGACGGTGGTCGTGGCCCGCCTGTATGGCGAACGCAGCGCCATGCTGGCCCAATATCGCCAGCGGATCGCCGGCGCTGCCGCCGTCAGCGCGCTGGTGGCGGCCTTGTGCGCCGCAGGCATGCTGCATCGCGGCCTGCGTCCCTTGCGGCGGATGGCGCGCCACGCGGCGCGGCTGCGTCCCGGCACGCTGGCGCAGCCGCTCGAGGTGGCGGGCGCGCCCTCCGAGCTGCAGCCGCTGATCGATGCACTCAATGCCATGCAGGCGCGCCTGCATGAAGGCTACGAGCGGCTGTCGGGGTTTTCCGCCGATCTGGCGCACGAATTTCGCACCCCGGTCACCAACCTGCTGGGACAAAGCCAGGTCATGCTGGCGCAGCCGCGCAGTATTGCCGACTACGAGCAGCTGATCGCTTCCAATATCGAAGAGTTTGAACGGCTGGCGCGCATGATCGAAAGCATCCTCTTTCTGGCCCGTGCGGGCCAGGATGACGGATTGCTGGCGCGCCAGCCGCTGCCCGCGCTCGACACCTTGCAGAAGGTGGCCGATTTTTACGAAGGTCTGGCCGGCGAGCGCGGCGTGCAGATCGTCTGCACGGGCGAAGGTGTAGTGCTGGCCGATCCCAATCTGCTGCTGCGCGCATTGGCCAATCTGGTGTCGAACGCCTTGCGCTATGCCGAGCCGGGCAGCAGCGTGGTGTTGCAGGCGCTGGCCCAGCCAGGTAGCACCGTCATCAGCGTGACCAACCAGGGGCCGCCGATTGCGCCCGAGCACCTCCCGCATCTGTTCGAGCGCTTTTACCGCGCCGACGCCGCGCGCAGCCATGGCGACGGCTCCACCGGCCTGGGTCTGGCCATTGTCAGCGCCATCATGGCGCTGCACCGGGGGATGACCAGCGTGCGTTCGGATAGCAGCGGCACCTGTTTTACGCTGACCTTCAATGCGTCTGCCAGCGAACACCTAAGCGGCGCCTGATGGTTCAGCTGCTGCAGCGCCCCACAGTCCGCGATAAACGCCAGCGCCATCGTATTCGGCAGTTTGCTTGCCCAGATTGAGGTGGCGACCACCGCGCGGATCGGTGCCGCGTCCTGGCGATGTTACTCAACAACAAATTCCCCGTTGGCATGAATAAAGTACAGTATTAGTTGCTATAAGGATATTGCGCAAGTACAATATTTTCATCTGCTAGCGACACCCTCATCCTTGCCTCCCTCCTGGTTACGGTCATCTTCCAGCTTACCCGCCGGATGTCTCGCTGCTGCCCTCTTCTACAACGCCTATCTGGAATGACCTATGAACCGTTTTAAAATCGGTACGCGCCTGATGGCCGCA
Source organism: Duganella sp. (assembly GCA_040508275.1). GTDB lineage: Bacteria > Pseudomonadota > Gammaproteobacteria > Burkholderiales > Burkholderiaceae_D > Rugamonas. The sequence continues at coordinate 15,149 of JBEVNE010000154.1, read as the reverse complement.
TTTTCCGTGATTGTTTTACTGTTGCTGATCATCGCGGCTATCGGCTGGTCCGGCTTGACTTCCAACCGTGAGCGCATGGAAGACATTGTCTATGACAACAATATCAAGATCGCCGTCAGCAACCGTATGTTGCTCGATCTGAATTTAATCGCACGCTCGGTGCGCAATTACCTGATTTACACCGATCAGGAAATGCAAACGCGGATGCGCGACCGCATTGATGGCGCCAGCAAACGGTTTGTTGAAGACTTTGCGCAACTGGAAAAAATATCGACCAGTGCGCGCGGGCGCGAGTTGATGGCGGCGATCAAGGCCAGTACACCGGAAACCTTGCGTCTGCTACAGCAGGTGGTGGCCATGGTGGACAGCGGCCGCGCTGCCAGCGTGCCCCAGTTTATGCGCAGCGAGTTGCAGCCGCACCAGGATGCGACACTGGCCAAACTTGGTGACATGGTGAAATATCAGGAAGAACAGAACGCCGAGTCGGCGCAAGCGATGGAGCGCGAGAATCAGGCCAGCGTGCAGGTGCTGCTTGCCGCCGCGCTGTTCGCCGGCGTGGCCGCGCTGATCATGGCGTGGAGTATCACGCGCTCGATTACCCGACCATTGGACCGCGCCGTGGCGGTGGCGCAAACGGTGGCCGCCGGCGATCTGACGTCGACCATTGCGCTGAGCGGCAAGGATGAAGTCAGCGCGTTGCTGGCAGCGTTAAACAGCATGACCACCAATCTTGCCTCCATCGTTGGCGATGTGCGCAGCGGTACCGACACCATCAGCATGGCTGCAGGTGACATTGCGGCAGGCAACGTTGACCTGTCGTCGCGCACCGAACAGCAGGCCAGTTCGCTGGAAGAGACGGCGTCGTCGATGGAAGAACTGACCGCGACGGTCAAGCAGAACGCCGACCATGCGCGGCAAGCCAATACGCTGGCGCAAGGCGCGGCCCAGGTGGCGGCGCGTGGCGGTGCGGTGGTGGCGCAAGTGATGCAGACCATGGGCGCCATTGATGCATCGTCGAAAAAGATTGTCGATATTATCGGCGTCATCGATGGCATTGCTTTCCAGACCAATATCCTGGCCCTGAACGCAGCAGTGGAAGCGGCGCGCGCGGGCGAGCAGGGCCGTGGTTTTGCCGTGGTGGCGACGGAAGTGCGCAACCTGGCCCAGCGCTCGGCAGCCGCCGCCAAAGAGGTCAAGGAATTGATCGGCGCTTCGGTGGACAAGGTCAGCGAGGGCAATCAACTGGTCGGTGAAGCCGGCCACACCATGGAAGAGATCGTTGTCAGCGTGCAGCGCGTGAGCGATATCATCAGCGGCATCAGCCTGGCCAGCCAGGAGCAGAACGATGGTATCGAGCAGGTCAATATGGCCATCGGCCAGATGGACCAGGTTACCCAGCAAAATGCCGCGCTGGTCGAGGAAGCCGCTGCTGCCGCCGCGTCGATGGAGCAGCAGGCGCACCGCCTGTCGGCCGTGGTGGGGGCGTTCCGGGTGTAGCCATCCACCGCTTATTTGTGCCAGCGCATTACCCTGCTGTTATGTCGTATCGCCCCAACGTTTGGCCCCCTGTTGGCAAACTTCTTGCTTTGCAAAAAGATTAAGATAGCCAATCTTGATGTTTCGGCCAACAACGCATCATTCCGGGGCATAGCCCCTGTCCAAGGGGGAGATTACGCATGAAATCACGGCAGACAATCATGGTCAGCGCCATGGCGGCGGCAATGCAATGGTGGACGGCGGGCGCGGCGCATGCGCAATCGCGCTCTGCTGCGGACGAAATCGAAGTGGTCACGGTCACGGCGCAAAAGCGCAAGGAAGATCCGGCCAAGGTGGCCATGAGTATTTCCGCAGTGACCGGCAAGCAGTTGCAGGAAGAGCATATCCGCGACATTACCGACCTGACCCGGGTGGTGCCGAATATCTCGTTCACCGCCGCCAGCGGCAATGGCGGGGCAGGGCCGGGCACCTCGAATATCGAAATACGCGGCATCAGCTCGACTGCCGGCGCCGCCACCGTGGGCGTCTACCTCGGCGATACGCCGGTGACGGTCGGTAACGTCTACACCATGGGCAACATCGAGCCGCGCTTTTTCGATATCGACCGGGTGGAGGTGCTGCGCGGGCCGCAGGCCACCCTGTACGGCGCCAGTTCGATGGGCGGCACCATCAAGTTTGTGCCGAACGAGCCCGACCTGAAGGAGCGCGAATTTACCACCTATACCGAAGCCTCGCATACACGTGGCGGCAGTCCCGGTTACTCGGCCAACGTGGTTGGTAATTTTCCGCTGCTGGCCGACGAGCTGGCGCTGCGCATCGGCGTGCAGGCCCAGCACACGGGCGGTTTCATCGACCAGGTCGATGGCGCGGGCACGGTGGTGGCGAACAATATCAACCGTATCAGCGACCAGGAGTTGCGCGCCGCGCTCAAGTGGCGCCCCACGCGCATGCTCACCGTCACGCCCTCGATTTATTTCCAGCGGCTCGATGCCAGGGATATCTCGGCCTTCAATCTCGACCGGCCCAACTACCAGGCGCAAAAGCAGGTGCGCGAACCGTCGATCGACAAGCTGCTGGCGCCCAGCGTGACCGTCAACTGGGACCTCGGTGGCGCCGACCTGACCTCCGCCACCAGCTATTTTTCGCGCAAATTCGACCGCACTCAGAACGGTTCGGCCTACAACAGCTATTCGCTCTCGACCTTTCTCACCTCGACTGCGGACGGCGGCAAGGCGCCGCCCGAGCTGATCGATGCGATTGCCGGCCTGCCATCGGCGGTGTATCTGCAAAACCGCGTGCGCCAGGTGGCGCAGGAATTCCGTCTGGCTTCGCGCCCCTACGATGCGGCGCTATCGCCGTGGACCTGGCTGGCCGGTACCTATTTTTCGCGCCAGCGCACCGACATTGCCGAGAACGATCCGATCTTTGGCGTCACTGACACCTTCCGCGCTTTCGGCTTTGATATCTACGATCCCGAACTGCTGCCCGATGTACGGCCGGGTTCCTTCCCGAATGACGATTCCTTTGCCGGCGAATTCCACTACCGCGAAAAACAGGCGTCGTTGTTTGGTGAAGTAAATTATTACTTCAACCCAGCATTGCATGCGACCGTGGGCGCGCGCTACCTCAAGGCCAAATCGACGCTGGCCCAGCGCAACGGCAACTACCTGGCTGGCGCCGGCAACAACAGCGGCGCCAGCCTGTCGTCGAACGCGTTCACGCCCAAGTATGCACTGACCTGGGAAGTCGATCCGCGCCATACCGTGTATGCCAGCGTGGCCAAGGGCTTCCGCCTTGGCGGTTCGAACATCTTCGTGCCGCCCACCACCTGCGGCCCCGACCTGGAACTCAACGGCCTGACGGAAGGACCACCCAACTATGCGTCCGACAGCCTCTGGAGCTACGAGGTCGGCAGCAAGTCGCGCTTTTTGAACAATCGGCTGACCATCAATGCCGACGTGTTTTATGTGAAGTGGAAAAACATCCAGCAGGGCGTGTACCTGCCCACCTGCGCCTACACCTACAACGCCAACGCCGGCAACGCCACCACCCGTGGGCTGGAGTTCGATATCAAGGCCAAGCCTGTCGCCGGTTTGACGCTGAGCGCCTCGGGCGGTTACGTCAAGGCCGAGCTGTCCAACGATGTGGGCAGCCAGAACGGTGTGCTCGGTGCGGTGGCGGGGGCGCGCATTCAGGGTGTGCCCAAATACAATGCCGCCATCAATGCGCGCTACAACTTTGCCGCCTTTGGCGACAAGAGCGCGTTTGTCATGGCCGGCGTGCAGTGGGTGGGCGCCAGCAAGGGTTCGCTCAATCCCGAGTCCACCGATTACGACCGGCCGGCCTACCATACGGCTGATCTCAGCGCCGGCATGGCCTTTGACAGCTACAACGTTGCCGTGTTCGTGAAAAATGTTTTCGATAACGACACCGTGATCCAGCACCCGCAGGTGGCCTCGATCGTGCAGGGCTACCGGCTGGCGCCGCGCACCATCGGCGTGAGTCTGGCGACCAAGTTCTGAGCGATAATGCTGCCTTTGAATTCACACGCAAAGGCAGCAGCATGTCCATCACGATTTATCACAACACCGCTTGCGGCACTTCGCGCAAGACCCTGGAAGCGATCCGCGCCAGCGGCGTGGAGCCGCAGATTATCGATTACGTGAAGATGCCGCCGTCGCGTGCGCAGCTGCAGGAGATGATAGCCAAAGCCGGCCTGACGCCGCGCCAGGCCATGCGCGACAAGGGTGATCTGTACCAGGAGCTGGGGTTGGCCAATACGGCCTTGAGCGACGATGCTTTGCTTGACGCAATGATTGCCCATCCGATTTTGATCAACCGGCCGTTCGTGGTGACCGACAAGGGCGTGCGGCTGTGCCGGCCGTCGGAGCTGGTGCTGGAGATTTTGTAACCCACACCCGTTACCCGTCGTCCTCGCGCACGCGGGGACCCATAGAACCTTTGAGGGTGTTTGCTCGACAAGAGACCAATGCCGATCTGGCGTTCCATGGATCCCCGCTTGCGCGGGGATGACGGATCAGAGAGTGGTGGGTGAGATCAATGCGTGCGGTTGACCGAGAAGTGGGCCAGTTGCAGCAAGGCGTCCTTGTACTGGCTTTCCGGCAGGTCGGCGATTGCGGAGGCGGCGCGGGCGGCGGCTTCTTCGGCCTGGCGGCGGGTAAAGTCGAGCGCGCCGCTGCTGGTCACAGCTGCCAGCACCGCGTCGAAATGCTGTTCATCACCCTGCTCGATGCAAGTGCGCACCAGTTCACGCTGTTCCGGCGTGCCGTGTTCCATCAGGTAGATCAGCGGTAGCGTAGGCTTGCCTTCGCGCAGGTCGTCGCCGACGTTCTTGCCGATTTCGCTGGCGTCGCCGGCGTAGTCGAGTACGTCGTCGATCAACTGGAAGGCGGTGCCCAGCGAGCGGCCGTATTCGCCGGCAGCGCTGATTTGCCCATCGTTGGCGCCGGCGATCAGGGCACCGAGTTCGGCCGCTGCTTCAAACAGCTTGGCGGTCTTCGAGCGGATCACCTGCAGGTAGCGTTCCTGGCTCACGTCCGGGTCGTGCATGTTCAGCAGTTGCAGCACTTCACCTTCGGCAATCACGTTGGTGGCGTCCGACAGGATCTGCATCACCCGCATATTGTTCAGGCCGACCATCATCTGGAACGAACGCGAATACAAAAAGTCGCCGACCAGCACCGACGCTGCATTGCCGAACAGCGCGTTGGCGGTGGCGCGGCCGCGCCGCAGCGACGATTCATCGACCACGTCGTCGTGCAACAGGGTGGCGGTGTGGATGAATTCGACCACGGCGGCCAGTTCGTGGTGCGCCGTGCCCTTGTATGAATAGGCGTTAGCCATCAGCAATACCAATACCGGGCGGATGCGTTTGCCGCCTGCGCTGATGATGTATTCGGCAATCTGATTGACGAGGCTGACCTCGGAATGCAGCTTGCGGCGGATCACCGCGTTGACCGCATCCATATCGGCGGCGATCGAGTTGGCAATGGTATTCTGTGGAGCGGTTTGGGTAGCGGCAGACAAGACGAACCTGTGCGATGGACATTATAGGTGCCGAGATTATACGACATGCCCTCCGATACCGGGGCGCCAGCCACCGTTTGCGGCCTGGTGTTGATACATAATCGGTGTGCAGGCGCACGCCCGTAGCACGGGGAAGTTGACCGACATACCACGCCACCGCGCATTTGTGAATAGTTTTTGACGCGAAATCCCATCCCATGTATAATCTGCGGTTCCCCGGTTTCCACGCAAGCAGTTGGCGCGGCGCCGATGGAACTTTTTTAACATTTGATGAGGTTTCAAATCATGTACGCGGTCATAAAAACCGGTGGCAAACAATACAAAGTTGTCGCTGGTGAAAAACTTAAAGTAGAACAGATACCTGCAGACATTGGTTCCGAACTCACCATTGACCAAGTCCTCGCCGTTGGCGCGGGCGACAGCATCAAGTTTGGTGCTCCCCTGGTTGAAGGTGCCAAGGTTCTGGTTACTGTTGTGGCCCACGGTCGTCACGATAAAGTGAAGATCTTCAAGATGCGTCGTCGTAAGCACTACCAAAAGCATCAAGGTCATCGTCAGAACTACACCGAAATCCAAGTGGTTTCGATCAACGGCTAATTGCCGGTTCGACAAATATAGTATTCAAGGAGCTTTAGCATGGCACACAAAAAAGGCGGCGGCACAACGCGAAATGGTCGTGACTCAGAATCAAAACGCCTGGGCGTTAAAGTCTACGGCGGTCAAACGATCAATGCTGGCGGCATCATCATTCGTCAACGCGGCACCCCAGTGCGCGCTGGCGAAGGCGTAGGCACCGGCAAAGACCACACCCTGTTCGCTCTTGTGGACGGCGTGGTCAAATTCGTAGTCAAGGGCGCAGGCTCGAAGCAGTACGTCACCGTAGTAGCAGCGTAAATTACGCTCCGGCCTGTCACTGACAGGCCGCTTTGTAAGGCGCAAGCCTTCAATCGAAAGGCTCTGCCCATGGTAGAGCCTTTTAGTTTTATGGCGGTACATCATGAAGTTTATCGACGAAGCAAAAATTGAAGTGATCGGTGGTGACGGCGGCAATGGTTGCGCCTCGTTTTGCCGTGAAAAATTCCGCCCATTTGGCGGCCCTGACGGCGGCGACGGCGGCAAGGGTGGCTCGATCTGGGCGGTAGCGGACCGTAACATCAATACCTTGGTCGATTTCCGCTTTTCCAAGGTGCACCGCGCAAAAGACGGCGAATCGGGCCGTGGCGCCGATTGCTATGGCAAGGGCGCGGACGATATTCACCTGCGCATGCCGGTCGGCACGCTGGTCATTGACGACGTCAGCGGCGAAATTCTGGCCGACCTGACCGAGCACGGCCAGATGGAATTGCTGGCCAAGGGCGGCGAGGGTGGCTGGGGCAATATACACTTCAAAACCTCGACCAACCGCGCACCGCGCCAGAAAACCGAGGGCAAGGAAGGCGAACGCCGCGAAATCCGCCTCGAGTTGAAAGTGCTGGCCGACGTCGGCCTGCTGGGTATGCCGAATGCCGGTAAATCGACGTTTATTTCGTCGGTGTCGAATGCCCGTCCAAAAATTGCCGATTACCCATTTACCACCTTGCACCCAAACCTGGGCGTGGTGCGCGTATCGCACGCGAAAAGCTTCGTTATCGCCGACATTCCCGGCCTGATCGAAGGCGCGGCGGAAGGCGCCGGCCTTGGTCACCAGTTCCTGCGCCACTTGCAGCGCACTGGCCTGCTGCTGCACATCGTTGACCTGGCTCCATTTGAAACCAATGTCGATCCGGTCAAGGAAGCCAAGGCGCTGGTCAACGAGCTGAAAAAATACGACGAAGCGCTGGTGGACAAGCCGCGCTGGCTGGTACTGAACAAGCTCGACATGGTGCCGGAAGCCGAGCGCGCCAAGCGCGTGAAAGACTTCATCAAGAAGTTCGGTTTCAAGGGCCCGGTGTTTGAAATTTCCGCGCTGAGCCACGACGGCACGCAGGAACTGGTCAACGCCATCCAGAAACACCTGGAAGAGCAGCGTTACAGCGAGCAGCGCAGCGAAGAAGTGCACATGACCGAAGAAGCGCGCGGTATTTCGTCGATCGATCCGGACGATCCGCGCTTCAAAATTCTCGACTAATCCTCGACGAACCCTCTGCATCACCGGCATAATCAGCGATCAGCTGATGATGCTTTTCCATTTCGGCGTCCGCCTTGCTACCGCAGGGCGGACGACTGTCGCGGCAAGCAGGGCCATCCGCCCCCACGCAACTGAACGCGCCGGCAACGCCGGTCAGATAGTCTTTCGTCTGTTTGGAGCAGCGTCGCACCCATGAATTCCGTCATACAAAAAGCCCAGCGCATCATCATCAAGGTCGGCTCGTCGCTGGTCACCAACGATGGCCGTGGCCTCGATCACGCCGCCATTGCCCGCTGGGCCGCCCAGATCGCCGCCTTGCGCGCGCTTGGCAAGCAGGTGGTGCTGGTGTCGTCGGGCGCGATTGCCGAAGGCATGCTGCGCCTGGGCTTCGAGCGCCGTCCGCACGACATCCACGAACTGCAGGCCTGCGCCGCCGTCGGCCAGATGGGACTGGCGCAAATCTACGAAACCAGCTTCCGCGCCCACCAGCTGGGTACGGCGCAAGTGCTGCTGACCCACGCCGACCTGGCCGACCGCGAGCGCTACCTGAACGCCCGTTCCACGCTGACCACCTTGCTGCGCTTGGGCGTGATCCCGATCATTAACGAAAACGATACCGTCGTCACCGACGAAATCAAGTTTGGCGATAACGATACGCTCGGTGCGCTCGTGGCCAACCTGATCGAAGCGGACGCCCTGATCATCCTCACCGACCAGAAGGGGCTGTACAGCGCCGACCCGCGCAAGGACCCGTCCGCCGTGCTGATCGAGCACGGCCGCGCGGGCGACCTGGCGCTGGAAGCGATGGCTGGCGGCGCCGGCAGCAGCCTCGGGCGTGGCGGCATGCTGACCAAAATTCTGGCCGCCAAGCGCGCCGCCAAGTCGGGCGCCCACACGGTGATCGCCTACGGCCGCGAAGAGCGCGTACTCGAGCGCCTGGCCGGCGGCGAATGCATCGGCACTGAGCTGGCCGCGCAAACCGGCCACCTGACGGCGCGCAAGCAGTGGATGGCTGACCATCTGCACACGGCAGGGCAGGTAGTGCTCGATGCCGGCGCCGTGCAAAAGCTCACGCGGGAGGGCAAGTCGCTGCTGCCGATCGGCGTTATCGATGTCAAGGGCGAGTTTGGCCGCGGCGCCGTGATCACCTGCGTCAATGAAGCCGGCGTGGCGGTGGCGCGCGGACTGTCGAACTACACGAGCGCGGAAACCCGCCGCATCATGCGCAAGCCGTCGAGCGAAATCGAGTCCTTGCTGGGTTTCCTTGAAGGGGAAGAACTCGTGCATCGGGATAACCTGGTGCTGGTGTAGCGTTACTCAGTACCACCTGATCACAGCGAAGCCGGCGCCGGGGTTTTGCTGCGGTAATCACATAGATCCACCTGCATGCAGTTCCAGCATTCGGGCTTGCGCGCCTTGCAGGTGTAGCGGCCGTGCAGAATCAGCCAGTGGTGGGCGTCCTGTAAAAACTCTTTCGGTACGAACTTCAACAGCTTCTGCTCGACGATATCGACGTTCTTGCCGGGCGCCAGGCCGGTGCGGTTGGATACCCGGAAAATGTGCGTATCCACCGCCATGGTGGGCTGGCCAAAGGCCGTGTTGAGCACCACGTTGGCGGTCTTGCGGCCGACGCCGGGCAGCTCTTCCAGCGATGCGCGGTCTTGCGGCACTTCGCCGCCGTGCTTTTCCAGCAGAATTTTGCAGGTGGCGATGACGTTCTTGCCCTTGGTCTTGTACAGGCCGATGGTCTGGATATAGGTCTTCAGTTCTTCTTCGCCGAGGTCGAGCATCGCCTGCGGCGTGTTGGCCACCGGGTAGAGCTTGCGCGTGGCCTTGTTGACGCCGACGTCGGTGGCTTGCGCCGACAGCAGCACGGCAATCAACAGTTCAAACGGCGTGGTGTATTCAAGTTCGGTTTCGGGTTTGGGGTTGGCGGCGCGGAAGCGCTCGAACATTGCGTAGCGTTTGGCTGCGTTCATTTTTCTTCGGCTTGCTCTTTCTTCAGGCGGGTGCGTTCCATGGCGGCGGCGATGATGGCGCGCTTGCGTTCCAGCGCAGCGGCCGATGCGGCGTCGGCCGGATCGATGGCGTTGACCTTGTCCATCTTGCTCTGTGCTTTTTCCGCCAGGCGCGCTTCATTTTCCTGCTTGTCGCGCCGCAGTCGCATGGTGCGGAAATCGTGGCGTGCGCGGGCGGCGTCGGCGTCGGCCTGCGACCAGGCGGCCCAGCCGCTGGTCTCGGTCACCGGGTACATGACGATGCAATCGACCGGGCAGGGGTTCACGCACAGGTCGCAGCCGGTGCACAGCTCGGGCACGATGGTGTGCATCTGCTTGGCCGCGCCGACGATGGCGTCCACCGGGCAGGCCTGTATGCACAGCGTACAGCCGATGCACAGCGAGGCGTCGATGTAGGCCACGGCGCGCGGCCGTTCAAGCCCGTTGACGGGATTGAGGGGAATGACCTTGCGGCCGGTAACGGCCGACAGCCGTGCTATGCCCTCGGCGCCGCCGGGCGGGCATTGGTTGATCTCGGCTTCTCCTGCCGCAATCGCCATTGCGTACGGACGGCAACCGTCATAGCCGCACTTGGTGCATTGCGTTTGCGGCAGCACATCTTCGATACGGTCGGCAAGGGTAGGGGTGGTAGACACGGTGGGTACGGCTAACGTCGGAAAGACGTCATTATCCGATATCTGCGCGCCGCTGGCCGAAAAACCGCACGGTTGGCAGTGTTTCCTGCTTCTGCAAGGGCCTGGGGCCCTAACCTGGCTGACGCCAGCGGCCCTTGCAGGTGGATGGAGTTAACCGTGCTGCTGGATGAAGGCGGTAATTTTCGGGCATACCACCTCGCGCCAGCGGCGGCCCGAGAAGATGCCGTAGTGGCCGGCGCCGGGGGCGACGAAATCCTGCTGCTTGTCGGCCGGGATGCCGGTGCACAAGTCGTGCGCTGCCTGGGTTTGGCCGGCGCCGGAAATATCGTCCAGCTCGCCTTCTACCGTGAACAGCGCGACCGTGGTGATGTCCTGCGGACGCACCAGTTGGCCGCCGACTTCCCAGGTGCCCAGTGGCAGGGCAAAGTCCTGGAACACGGTCTTGATGGTATCCAGGTAGTATTCGGCCGGCATGTCGAGTACGGCGTTGTATTCATCGTAGAACTTGCGGTGCGATTCGGCGGTTTCTTCGTCGCCCTTGACCAGGTGATCGTAAAAATCGCGGTGGCTTTGCGCGTGGCGGCCCGGGTTCATGGCGATAAAGCCGGCATGCTGGAGGAAGCCCGGATAGACCTTGCGGCCAAAGCCCGGGTAGTTGGGTGGCACCGGGTAAATCACCGTGTTTTCAAACCACGAGAATTTTTTCTCGGTGGCCAGGTTGTTCACGGCCGTGGGCGACCGGCGCGGATCGATCGGGCCGCCCATCATGGTCATGGTCTTGGGCAGCTTGGGGTCCTTGGCGGTGGCCATCAGCGAAATGGCGGCCAGTACCGGCACGGTTGGCTGGCAGACGGAAATCACGTGCACGTCCGGCCCAAGGTGGCGGATGAAGTCCTGCACGTAGTAGATGTAATCGTCCAGATGGAAGGCGCCTTCCGACAGCGGCACCATGCGCGCATCGGTCCAGTCGGTAATGTAGACGTCGTGCTCGACCAGCAGGCCGCGCACGGTGTCGCGCAGCAGCGTGGAGTGGTGGCCTGACAGCGGCGCCACCAGCAACACCGTGGGCTGCTTGAGCGCCTTGACCTGCTTGTCGCTCAAGTCCTTGCGGAAGCGGATCAGGCGGCAGAACGGTTTGTTGACCACCACCTGCTCGATGATGCCGACCGGCGCATCGCCAGGCGCACCCTTGACCGGCGAGCTGTCGATGTCGAATGCCGGCTTTTCATAGTCCTTGCCCAGGCGATACATCAGCTCGTAACCGGCAGCGATGCGCTGCGAGAACGGCGTATGCGCGAACGGCGATACCGGGTTGGTCAGCAGCTTGGCGGAGGCGTCGGCCCATTGCATCAGCGGCGTCAGCAGGGAGCGTTGCATTTCGTGCAGTTGGTAGAGCATAAATATTCCTGGTCAGATCATGGTGCAGTGCATCAATACGATATAGTATGCCACAATTTTACGCTGCTTTAAGCTGCTCAAGACATAATCACAGGCATGGAGGGTTGCTCTGTGGCTAGAATGAGAGGGCAACGCAACAGCACCCTGTGTGAATCATCATACTGCTGAACGCATAAAAAAAGCAGCGTTTCCGCTGCTTTTGTGTAGGACACCCTCCCGCAGTGTTGCGGGTTTGATGAGCCCAGAGGGTGTTTCAAAATGAGCGCAGCGACGAAGGCAGTACATTTGCACGGCAAGGAGCTGCAACGACGCTGCGGTCTTTTTGAAATGGCCTCTTAATCGAAGACCGGCGTTTCCACCCCCAGCACTTTGTGCAGTTTTGGCGAGGTGGTGGTGTACTGCATGTGGATCTTTTTGTCCGGGAAGATGTAAGGCGCTGCGCCGAAGGCCGCCAGCGCAGCTTCGTGGAAGCCCGACAGGATCAGCTTTTTCTTGCCTGGGTAGGTATTGATGTCGCCCACGGCAAAAATGCCCGGTACATTGGTTTCGAATTTTTCCGTGTCCTGCACCTTGAGCTGGCGGCGCTCGATGTCCAGGCCCCACTCGGCGATCGGGCCCAGCTTGGGCGACAGGCCGTAGAACACCAGCAGCATGTCCAGCGGTACGCGGCGCGTGACGCCGTCCTGGCCGGTAACCTTGAGTTCGGACAGTTTGTCGTCCTTGGTTTCGAAACCGGTGGCCTGGCCGATGATCAATTGCATTTCATAGTCATCGCACAGCGCTTTCATCTTGGCGACCGACGCCGGCGCGGCGCGGAAGTCTTCGCGGCGGTGCAGCAGCACCACCGATTCGGCCTTGCCGACGAAGTTCAGGGCCCAGTCGAGGGCGGAATCGCCGCCGCCGCAGATGACCAGGTTCTTGCCTTCGAACTGGGCAGGATCCTTGACCTTGTAGTGCAGCTGCGAGCCTTCGAAGACATCGATACCGTCCACTTTCAGCGTGCGCGCCTGGAACGAACCGACGCCGGCGGCGATGAAGATGGTCTTGGTGATGAACTCGGTACCTGCGGTGGTGGCAACATCGAAGCGGCCGTCGTCGCGGCGCTGGACCTTGACCACTTCCTGGCCCAGGTGGAAGGTCGGCTCGAACGGCTCGATCTGCTTGAGCAGGTTGTCGGTCAGTTCCTGGCCGGTGCACGATGGCACGGCAGGAATGTCGTAGATCGGCTTGTCCGGGTACAGCTCGACGCATTGTCCGCCTACCGCGCCCAGCGAATCGATCACATGGGCTTTGATTTCCAGCAGGCCCAGTTCGAAGACCTGGAACAGGCCGACCGGGCCGGCGCCAATGATGACGGCATCGGTTTCGATGACGCCGGTAGGAGTGACAGTGCTATTCATACGTTTTTCCTGTGATTTCAATAATGGTTAGGCAACACAAGGCGCTGCGATGCATCGACGATGCTCGCGCCAGCGGCCCCGGTGCGGCCAAGCCAGACGGCAGTGTTAGCGTACCAGCAGGTGCAGCTTATCTTTAACGTCCTTGAACTGGTCGGCTTCCGGCAGCGGCGCCACCGTCTTGGTGATCGAGGGCCAGTGGCGCGACAGGTCGGCATTGAGCTTGATGTATTGCTGCTGGTCGCCAGGGACATCTTCTTCAGCATAGATCGCGTTGACCGGGCATTCCGCCACGCAGACGGCGCAGTCGATGCACTCGTCGGGATCGATGGCGAGGAAGTTCGGTCCAGAGCGGAAACAATCTACCGGGCAAACATCGACGCAGTCCGTATAACGGCAGCTGATGCAAGATTCGGTGACAACGTGAGTCATAACAGTCCTATCAATGTTGGTGCGCAGTGGTGTTGGCGGCGATGGGAGTGCCGGCTAACCTCGGCAAAGCACTGTATTTTAAGGTAATTCCTTATTTCTCACAAACGGCGCTTATATACAATACATATAAGCAAATACGCCCGCACCCCGCTATCCGCCTTGCGCTGCGGCCTCGGCAGCACTTGCAGCAAGGTCGCTAAAGCCGCCGCACTGGCGCCGATGCGGCGCAACTGGCATGATGGCGCCTTTGTTTTTACTCCATAAAGGGAAGTGCATGGCGGACATCAACATCGTTCAGGAACATCACCTGGCGCCCGAACAGGCCCGTGCGGCAGCGCAGCAAGTGGCCGATAAGCTGTCCGAACAATTTGAACTGACGTCGCGCTGGGATGGCGACGTGTTGCGTTTCGAGCGCAGCGGCGTCAATGGCACGCTGACGCTGGACGCCAGTCAGGCGCGGTTGCAGATCGCGCTGGGCTTTCCGATCAGCGCGTTTGCTGCGCAGATCGAGGACAAGGTGGCGGACAAGATGCGACGGGTGTTCACGGCATAGAACTATGGTTGTATAGAAATATTTCAAATATAAATTAGAATTATTTATGTCTATTTTGTATGCAAATTTTTCTACAGGAGTTTCCATGCGTAAATTGCTCGCCATTTCAATGCTGGCCGTGCTGGCTGCCGGCGTTCCGGCTGTTCATGCCACTGCGGCAGTCGTCGATCTGTCTTCCCTCAACCGCGTCGGCTCGGCCACCATGGCGGGCGGCGCGCTGCAACTAACAACCGCTGATGAACACTCTGCGGGCGCCGCCTGGCTCGATCAGGCCATCGGCACCGGTACTTCGTTCAGCGCCAGCTTCTCGTTTTCGATGGTGGGGTGGTCGGTGCGCAGCCGGATGGCCGATGGCATCGTGCTGGCACTGCAAAACCGGGGTAATAACGTGGTGGGCGGTATCGGTGCAGATCTGGGCTATGCAAATCTGAATGGTTCGGGCGCCAGTGCGGTGGGTTCGGTGATCCAGAGCTGGAATAACAACCGGGTGGGACTGAGTATCGACGGACTGCCAAGCAGCGCCAAGGCGGCGCCGTTCGATCTGGGCGGGGCTTATTACGTGACCGGCGACCAGACCGTCAGCTACGATGCCGTCACCCATGAACTGAAGATGACCGGCACGCTGTACGACCACATTCACGACACGATTTACCGGGTCGGTGACAGCGCCACGGTGGATCTGGCTGCCAGGTTCGGCAGCCAGATGTACCTGGGCTTTACCGGCGCTACGGGTGTGAGCTATGCCGACCAGCGTATCACCAGTCTGGCCGTTACTGCGGTGCCGGAACCGGAAACCTATGCCATGCTGCTGGCAGGCCTTGGCATGATGGGATTTGTCGCCCGGCGCCGTTCCGCTGCGCGCGCCTAGTCTCGCAACTTATTTCAGATCTTCGATGAGGTCGATGTACTGCTGCTTCGCCTCGTCGGCGCTGGTGCCCTTGAGGGCATCCCAGGCGTCGAACTTGGCGCGGCCGACCATGTCGGTAAAGCCGGGGCGCTCGCCCGTGGCGTCCCCCACCGAAGCCTGCTTGAACAGCGCGTAGATTTTCAGCAGCGTCATGTTGT
>JBEVNE010000139.1:0-8019 GCA_040508275.1 Duganella sp. | reverse complement strand
AGCGCGACAACGCGCAGTGGATGGCCAAACAGAATGCGGCGATCCACATGCCGCAGACGGAAATGAGTGCGCAAAGCGTGGCGGCGCTGCTCGAAACGCTGACCCGCAACGCCTGCCTGACCATGGCGACGGCGGCGCACAAGGTCGGCAAGCGCGACGCCAACACGGCGATTGCGCAGGTACTGGAACAACTGGCAGAGAAACAAAGTAAAACAAGTTAAAGGCGGGAACAAGCAGTGAAACATAAAGTACGGAACATACACTTCGTCGGCATTGGCGGCAGCGGCATGAGCGGCATCGCCGAGGTGCTGCTCACGCTCGGCTATACCGTGACCGGTTCCGACCTGGGCAGCAATGCCGTGACGGCGCGGCTGGCGGAGATGGGCGCCACTGTGTTCCAGGGCCACGCGGCAGAGAACATTGGCGCCGCCGATGCCGTGGTGACCTCGACCGCCGTGCAGCACGACAATCCCGAACTGGTGGCGGCGCGTGGGCGCAAGGTGCCGATCGTGCCGCGCGCGGTGATGCTCGGCGAGTTGATGCGTTTGAAGCGCGGCATCGCGATTGCCGGCACCCACGGCAAAACCACCGCCACCAGCCTGGTCGCCTCGGTGCTGGCGCAGGGCGGGCTTGATCCTACCTTTGTGATCGGTGGCCGCCTGACTGCCGCCGGCGCCAACGCCAAGCTGGGCACCGGCGACTACCTGGTGGCCGAGGCCGACGAATCGGATGCATCGTTCCTGAACCTGACGCCGATGATCGAGGTGATCACGAATATCGACGCCGATCACATGGACACCTACGAGCACGATTTTGAAAAGCTCAAGCAGGCGTTTGTTCACTTTACCCACCGCCTGCCGTTCTACGGCCGCGCCATGCTGTGCATCGACGATCCGCACGTGCGCGCCATCATCCCGCACGTGACCAAGCCCGTCACCACCTATGGCTTCCACGAAGAAGCCGAAGTACGCGCCGTGAATGCGCGCGCGGTCGGCGTCGAGATGCACTTCACGGTGCTGCAGGAAGGTTATCCCGACCTCGACGTGGTGCTGAACCAGCCGGGCCTGCACAATGTGCAGAATGCCTGTTCGGCAATTGCCATCGCCCGTGAAATCGGCATCGATGATGTTCACACCCAGGCTGGCCTGGCTGGCTTTGGCGGCGTCGGCCGCCGCTTTACCCGCTACGGCGAAGTAGCTATCCCCAATGGTGGCACGTTCGCGCTGGTGGACGATTTTGGTCATCATCCTGTGGAAACCGAAGTGACGCTGGCCGCCGCCCGCGCCGCCTACCCGGGCCGGCGCCTGGTGCTGGCCTTCCAGCCGCACCGCTACAGCCGCACGCGCGACCTGTTTGAAGACTTCGTCAAGGTGCTGGGCGCTCCCGACGTGCTGCTGCTGGCCGAAGTGTATGCGGCCGGCGAGGCGCCGATTGTCGCTGCCGACGGCCGTGCGCTGGCGCATGCGCTGCGCGCGCGCGGCAAGATCGAACCGATTTTCGTGGAAAACATCGGCGATATGCCGGAAACCATCATGAGTGTGGTGCGTGACGGCGACGTCGTCATCACCATGGGCGCCGGCGCCATCAGCGCCGTACCGGCCAAACTGACTAACTACCCCAAGGTCTGATCATGGATAACGTTACCTCTGTAGACATCAAGGCGCTGGGCAAGGTCGGCGTGCTGTTTGGCGGCCGCTCGGCCGAGCGCGAAGTGTCGCTCATGTCCGGCAGCGGCGTACTGAAGGCGCTGCAAAGCAAGGGCGTGGACGCCCACGGTTTCGATACCGGCGAGCGCAGCCTGGCCGAACTGGCCGAGCAAAAATTCGACCGCGTATTCATTGCGCTGCACGGCCGCTACGGCGAAGACGGCAGCCTGCAAGGCGCGCTCGAACTGCTGGGCATTCCCTATACGGGCAGCAGCGTGATGGCCAGCGCCGTGGCGATGGACAAGATCACCACCAAGATATTATGGCTGGCCGCTGGTGTGCCGACGCCGCGCTACGCCGTGATCGACGCCGCCTCCGACCTGGATGCGATCAGCGCCGATCTGGGCTTGCCGCTGATCGTCAAACCGCCGCACGAAGGCTCGACCATCGGCATCACCAAGGTGGAGGCAGCCAGTGCCTTCAAGGCCGCCTGCGATATCGCGGCGGCAATCGACGACGCCGTGCTGGCCGAGGAGTTTGTCAGCGGCCGCGAATTTACCGTCGCCGTGCTGGGTTCCGGTGCGCAGGCGCGGGCGCTGCCGGTGGTGGAAATCGTCGCCCCGGCCGGCAATTACGATTATCAGAACAAGTACTTCAGCGACGACACGCAGTACATCTGCCCGGCCGTGCTGCCGCAGGCGCTCACCGACGAGATGCAGCGCCTGGCCGTCAAGGCTTACCGCGAGATCGGTTGCGAAGGCTGGGGCCGGGTTGACGTGCTGCTGCGCGAGCACGACCAGAAACCGTTCCTGCTCGAGGTGAACACCTCGCCCGGCATGACCGGCCACTCGCTGGTGCCGATGGCAGCGCGTGCCGAAGGATTGAGCTATGAAGACCTGTGCGTGGAAATCCTGCGCACGGCGCGCCTGAAGATGAAGGGTTGATGCAACAATGTGGCAAGACGCTAAAGCCCTGAACGCCACCGCCAGCGCGCTGTTTGCAGCGACGCTGCTGGCCTGCATCGCCGCCGGCGTGTGGTGGGTGGCGCAGCGTCCTGCTTTTGACTTGCGCACCATCCGCATCGAAAGCGGCGACCGCGAGGGGCTGCGCCATGTGAACCAGCTGACCTTGCGTAACAGCGCGCTGTGGCGCCTCAAGGGTAACTTCTTCACGGCCAACCTCGATTCGGTGCGCCAGGTGTTCGAGGCGGTGCCGTGGGTGCGCCGCGCCACCGTGCGCCGCGAATGGCCCAACCAGTTGATCGTCACGCTCGAAGAGCACGAGGCGCTCGGTACCTGGGGCGAGGATGGCCGGCTGCTGTCGGTCAGGGGCGATGTATTCACCGCCAACCTGGCCGAGGCCGAGGAAGACCATGAGCTGCCCGAGTTCGACGGTCCTGATGGCAGCGAGAAGGAAGTGCTGGCGCGCTACGGTGAGCTGCGCACCTGGTTTGCACCGCTGCAGCTGGTGCCGCAGGCGCTGTCGCTGTCGAGCCGCTACGCCTGGACGGTCAGGCTCGATAACGGCATGAGCGTGGCGCTGGGGCGTGAACAGACCAGCACCACGTTGAAGGAGCGGGTGGACCGGTTGACCAGTATTTATCCGCAACTGGTCGATCATCTGCCCGAGATCGAGACCATCGATATGCGTTACCAGAACGGGCTGGCGCTGAGCGCCAAGGGATTGAAGATGCCCAAGGACGGCAGCTGGCCCAAGAAGCAGGCAATGAAAAAAACCACGAGCGCTCCATCAAAACCATCACAACACTAAGCAAATAAAAGCAGAGCAGGCAATATGACAAAAGACGCGAAAAATCTGATCGTCGGTCTCGACATCGGCACCTCCAAGGTGGTGGCCGTGGTGGCCGAGGTGATGGGTGATGGACGCCATGAAGTGATCGGGCTGGGTCAGCACGAATCGAAGGGCCTGAAAAAAGGCGTGGTGGTCAACATCGAAGCGACCGTCGAATCGATCCAGCGCGCGCTGGAAGAAGCGGAGCTGATGGCCGACTGCAAGATCCGCAATGTCTACGCCGGCATTGCTGGCAGCCATATCCGCAGCTTCAATTCGAGCGGCATGGTGGCCATCAAGGAGAAGGAAGTCACCGCTACCGACGTAGCGCGCGTCATTGAAACGGCAAAGGCGGTTAACATTCCGACCGACCAGCAATTGCTGCACACGGTACCGCAGGAATTCATCGTCGACAGCCAGGAAGATGTGCGCGAGCCGATCGGCATGAGCGGCATCCGCCTGGAAGTGAAGGTGCACATCGTCACCGGCGCCGTATCGGCGGTGCAGAACATCGTCAAGTGCGTGCGCCGCTGCGGCCTTGAAGTATCGGACCTGATCCTGCAGCCGATGGCCTCGGCTGATGCGGTCTTGACCACCGATGAAAAAGAACTGGGTGTGGTGTTGATCGACATCGGCGGCGGTACCACCGACGTGGCGGTGTTTTCCGATGGCGCGATCCGCCATACGGCGGTGATTCCGATTGCCGGCGACCAGATCACCAACGACATCGCCATGGCGCTGCGCACGCCCACCGCCGAAGCCGAGGAAATCAAGATCCGCTTCGGCGTGGCCAAGCAGGTGCTGGCCGATCCCGGCGAATCGCTGGAAGTGCCAGGCTTGGGCGACCGTGGTCCGCGCAACCTGTCGCGCCAGGCGCTGGCGGCGGTGATCGAGCCGCGTGTGGAAGAGCTGTTTGCGATGGTGCACCAGGTGGTGCGCGAATCGGGCTACGAAGGCGTGCTGTCGTCCGGTATTGTTCTGACTGGCGGCACCGCCATCATGCCCGGCATGGTCGAGATGGCGGAAGACATTTTCCTCAAGCCGGCGCGCCTGGGCACGCCGGACTACCGGGGCCAGTTGGCCGACGTGGTGCGCAGCCCGCGCTACGCGACCGTGCTGGGCCTGCTGTTGGAAGCGAAAAAGCAGTACCTGCGTGGACACATCGTCACGCGGCAGGATGGGTCGGTGAAGGCGGTATGGCAGCGCATGAAGGAATGGTTCCTCGGTAATTTTTAGCACGGGGTACGCGTAGGGAAGTACAGGATTTGCAGTAGAACGGAACACCAGTAATCAACTAAACTTTTTAAATTAATTCTGCAGTTTTCAATCTCCAGTTCTCCTACTAATATGAGGACTGGCGCTTGGAAACCGCATTCTGATAGGGAGCACATCATGGAGTTTGATATGGTCGATAACGCAGCTTTGGGCACCGTCATCAAGGTGGTCGGTGTCGGCGGAGCAGGTGGCAATGCAGTTCAACACATGATCAACAAGGGCATGTCCGGCGTGGAATTCATCGCCGCCAATACCGATGCGCAGGCGCTGGCGACCTCGCGCGCGGACAACATCATCCAGATCGGCGAAACCGGTCTGGGCGCCGGCATGAAGCCGGACGTCGGCCGCAAGCTGGCCGAGGAATCGCGTGCGCGCATCGAAGACTCGCTGCGCGGCGCCCACATGGTCTTCATCGCGGCCGGCATGGGCGGCGGCACCGGCACCGGCGCCGCACCGATCGTGGCCGAAGTGGCCAAGTCGCTGGGCGCGCTGACCGTGGCAGTAGTATCCAAGCCGTTCTCGCACGAAGGCCAGAAGTGCATGGACATCGCCGACGAAGGCCTGGAACAGCTGTCGGCCAATGTCGATTCGCTGATTGTCATCCTCAACGAGAAGCTCGAAGAAATCTACGAAGACGAATCGCTGATCGAATGGCTGCAGCACGCCGACGATGTGCTCAACAACGCGGTGGCCGGTATCGCCGAGATCATCAACGTGCCAGGCCATATCAACGTCGACTTCAACGACGTCAAGACCATCATGGGCGAGCAGGGCAAGGCCATGATGGGTACGGCGACTGCGTCCGGCATCGACCGCGCGCGCATCGCTGCCGAGCAGGCCGTGGCTTCGCCGCTGCTCGATGGCGTCGACCTGTCGGGCGCGCGCGGCGTGCTGGTCAACGTCACCGCCAGCCGTGGCCTCAAGGGTAAGGAAATCAAGGAAGTCATGGCTGCCGTGCGCGCGTTTGCCGCACCTGACGCTTCGATTGCACAAGGTATCGCCTACGACGACACCATGGGCGACGAAATCCGCGTGACCGTGGTAGCTACCGGCCTCGGTAAAAACAAGAAGCACGTACAGCTGGTACCGCAGCAAATGCTGCGCACCGGTACCCACAACAGCCCGATGATGCCATCGGCCGGCATGGGCGGCGCGGCGGCTGCCAGTGTATCGATGGGCGCCGCCAGCGGCTTGGGCGGCGGTGCGGCAGGCTTCGACGGCATGAAGGCGCCAGCCGTATGGCGCCGCGAGTCGGCCTCGGAGCAGGTGCGTGCGATGGAAAAGAATGGCATGGAAACTTATGACATTCCAGCGTTCCTGCGCAAGCAGGCCGACTGATAGATTGGACTGAAACCGCGGACTGAAACCTCGGATTGAAACCTCGGATTGAAACCGCTGCCTGAAGCGTTGCCTGCAAAACTGCGGCGCTTCAGGCATACTGCGTTTTTACGCAAAGCCGCGTTCACCGCGGCTTTTTTTTCGCTCAACCCTGATACAAAGGAAGCACCATGACCATCAAGATCGGCGACAAATTGCCAGAAGGCACCCTGTCCGAATTCATCGAGACCGAAACCGAAGGCTGCGCACTGGGCCCGAACACCTTTAACGTGCAAGACCTGGTCAAGGGCAAGAAGATTGCCATCTTCGGCCTGCCAGGCGCCTACACGCCAACCTGCTCGGCTCAGCACGTGCCAGGCTATGTTGCCAACGCTGACGCGCTGAAAGCCAAGGGCGTTGATGAAATCTGGTGCATCTCGGTCAACGACGCTTTCGTCATGGGCGCATGGGGCCGTGACCAGAAAGCCACCGGCATCGTCCGCATGATGGCCGACGGCAACGCCGCCTACAGCAAGGCGCTGGGCCTGGACGCCGACTTCAGCAAATTCGGCATGGGCACCCGCTCGCAGCGCTACTCGCTGCTGGTGGAAGACGGCGTCGTCACCCAGCTCAACATCGAGCAGGGCGGCAAGTTTGAAGTGTCGAATGCGGAGACGCTGCTCGGCCAGGCGTAATCGGAATCACAATGCAGTAAGCAAAGCGGCGCCTTGGCGCCGTTTTTTTTGGGCATGAAACCCGGACTCATGCGGGCCTTGCATTCCTAAACGTCGAAAGTTCAGGTAAATTCTGCCAATGAACGCTCCACGCCATATCGCAATACTGGTCTTCGACGGTATTCAAATTCTCGATGTGACCGGCCCTGCCGCCGTTTTTTCAGCCGCCAACGATGCTGCCGGTAGCGAGGTGTACCTGCTTCACCTGCTCTCTGAACATGGCGGACCGGTCACCAGCAATGGCGCGGTAACGATCGCCTCGTTGCCGGTCTCCAGTCTCGATCCGGGCGCAGTCGATACCCTGCTGTTTTCCGGCGGCGAAGATGACGCCGTGCTCCAGGCCAGCGCCGACCCGGCTGGGGCTGCTCGATGGCAAACGGGCGACGACGCACTGGTCTACCTGCGACAAGCTGGCAAAGCTGTTCCCCGGTGTCGAGGTCGCGCCAGAGGCCGTGTACGTTGAGGATGGCCGCCTGTGGACGTCTGCTGGCGTGACCACCGGCATCGACATGACGCTGCAAATGGTTGCCGACGATGTCGGTGAAAGCATCGCCAACGCCATCGCCAAACGGCTGGTGATCGCCACGCGGCGCCCCGGTTACCTGTCGCAGGTCAGCGCGGTGATCGCCGCCCACGAAAAGGCCGACCCGGATTTTTCGGCCTTGCTGTTGTGGTTGCAGGCCCACCTGTCGGAGCCACTGGATGTAGCGTCGATGGCGGCCCGGATCTCGATGTCGCCGCGCACCTTCCACCGGAAATTCACCTCCCGCTTCCAGCAAACCCCCGCCCGGTTTGTCGAGACCTTGCGGCTCGAGCATGCGCAGTCGCTGTTGCGGGGCGGACTGGCCATCAAGTTCATCGCCGGGCAGTGCGGCTACAATGATTTTTCATAGTTTGCCAAAGTGTTCCAGCGGCGCTTTGGTGTTTCTCCGGCGACGTTTCGGCAGGACGCAGGGCGGGCACGGGCATTCATGCCAGTTGCAGCGGCATCGCCCTGAACAACGTCGCATCAATACTGAACGAATCATCGTCCTGCACCGCAAAATATGCGCGCGTCTCCTGCGGGGCGCCTTGCAGCAGGCTGCGGAGGGCCGTCACGCGCTCGGCTGGCGTGCGCATGCGGGCGGTCCAGTCGTCGAATCGCATTTGCAGTTTCCAGTCATCGAGCCGTTCGCCCTCGAAGCCTGCGGCATCGAGCATCTGCAACCACTCGGACGGCCGGTAGTCGCGCACGTGCGAGCCGTCGCGCAGCAGTT
>JBEVNE010000102.1:0-5231 GCA_040508275.1 Duganella sp. | reverse complement strand
TACCAGTTGCTCGTCATCGAGATAATCATCGAGCGCCGTGTACTTGATTTCAACGCCATTCACCGTCAGGCGCTTGTTTTCGTACGTAATTTTATCACCGGGCACGCCGATTACGCGTTTGATGTAATCCTGGCTCTTATCAAGCGGATATTTGAACACCATCACGTCACCACGCTGAGGATCATTGATATCGATGATTTTCTTGTTGATCACCGGCAGACGGATGCCGTAAGTGAACTTGTTCACCAGGATCAGGTCGCCAACCAACAAGGTCGGCACCATCGATGACGACGGGATCTTGAACGGCTCGTACAGGAAAGAGCGCAGGAAAAACACCAGCGCAATCACCGGGAACAGGCTGCCCGAATACTCTACCCAGGTCGGCTGGCGCACGATGCTGGCTTCCAGCGCAGCGCGGCTGCCGTTGACGCTGGTATCAACTTTAATGCCGTCGGCGGTCAGCTTGGCATTGCGTGCATCGTACTCGGCCAGCGCACGGTCGGCGGCGGCGCGGCGCTGCTTGGCCAGGTAAAACACGTCGAGGAACCAGATCACGCCGGTGATCACCATCAGCACGAACAGGATCAACGCGAAGTTACCCAAAATCACTTGCATGTTCATTTATCATCCACTTGTAAGATTGCCAGGAATGCTTCTTGTGGAATCTCGACCGAGCCCACCTGTTTCATGCGTTTCTTACCGGCCTTCTGCTTCTCGAGCAGTTTTTTCTTGCGGCTGATGTCGCCGCCGTAGCACTTGGCCAGCACGTTCTTGCGCAGCGCCTTGACGTTTTCACGCGAGATCACGTTGACGCCGATGGCGGCCTGAATGGCCACATCGAACATCTGACGCGGAATCAGTTCGCGCATCTTGGCGGCCACCTGGCGGCCGCGATAGGCGCTGTTGGACCTGTGCACGATAATCGCCAATGCATCCACTTTTTCGCTGTTAATCAGCATGTCCACTTTAACGACGTCCGAAGCGCGATACTCCTTGAACTCGTAATCCATCGAGGCATAGCCGCGCGAGGTCGATTTGAGCTTGTCGAAGAAGTCGAGCACGATCTCGCCCATCGGCATTTCGTACACCAGCTTGACCTGGCGGCCGTGGTAGCTCATGTCCATCTGCACGCCGCGCTTGCCGATACACAGGGTGATCACCGAACCCACGTACTCTTGCGGCATGTACAGGTTGACGGTGACGATAGGTTCGCGGATTTCGTTGATCTTGGTCGGTTCCGGCATGCGCGACGGATTGTCCACCTTGATCACGCTATTATCGCGCAGCACCACTTCGTACACCACGGTCGGCGCCGTGGTGATCAGGTCCATGTCGAATTCGCGCTCCAGGCGTTCTTGCACGATTTCCATGTGCAGCAGACCGAGGAAGCCGCAGCGGAAACCGAAGCCCAGCGCCTGCGACACTTCCGGCTCGTACATCAGCGCGGCGTCGTTCAGTTTGAGCTTTTCCAGCGAGTCGCGCAGCGCATCGTACTGGTTGGCTTCCACCGGGAACAGGCCGGCAAACACTTGCGGCTGCACTTCCTTGAAACCAGGTAGCGGCGCTTCGGCCGGACGGCTGGCCAGGGTAATGGTGTCACCCACTTTGGCCACTTTCAATTCCTTGATGCCGGCGATCACGAAGCCCACCTGCCCTGCCGACAGTTCCGGCAGCGACACCGAACGCGGCGCAAAGATCCCGATGTCTTCCACCAGTTGTACCGAGTCGGTGGCCATCAGGCGGATCTTGTCCTTCGGTTTCAGCGTGCCATTGACCACCCGCACCAGCATTACCACGCCCACGTAGGCGTCGTACCACGAATCGATGATCAGCGCCTGCAGCGGCGCATCCTTGTCGCCTTTCGGCGCCGGCACCTTGGCAATGATCGATTCGAGCACATCTTCCACGCCCAGGCCGGTCTTGGCGGAGCAGTGGACAGCGTCGCCTGCTTCAATGCCGATCACGTCTTCGATTTCGGCAATCGCGGTTGGTGGATCGGCATTCGGCAAGTCAATCTTGTTGAGCACGGGCACGACTTCAACGCCGAGGTCGAGCGCGGTGTAGCAGTTGGCCACGGTTTGCGCTTCCACGCCCTGCGAGGCGTCGACCACCAGCAGAGCGCCTTCGCACGCCGACAGCGAGCGCGACACTTCATACGAGAAGTCCACGTGGCCTGGGGTGTCGATCAGGTTCAGGTTGTAGATCACGCCATCGCGGGCCTTGTACTTGAGGGCGGCGGTCTGAGCCTTGATGGTAATGCCGCGCTCGCGCTCCAGGTCCATCGAATCGAGCACCTGCGCCTCCATCTCGCGGTCGGACAGGCCGCCGCACAGCTGAATGATGCGGTCGGCCAGGGTCGATTTGCCGTGGTCGATGTGGGCGATGATGGAAAAATTGCGTATGTTGTTCATTAACAAATAATCAAAAACAGGTTCGAAACGACGGGCACAGGCTGCGCACTACATGCAGACTGCACGCTACAAAAAGCGGAAAAGCGCTCCTGACCAGGCATTAATGCCCTGATGAGCGCTTTAATGGGGCCATGGAAGCAAAATGAAACACCCGGCATTTTACCGGATTTCAGGGTGGAAAGGCCGACTTATGCAAAGTGAAATCATGGCTCAGGATGGCGCCGGTGCATGCAACAGTGCCAGAATCTTTGCTTCATCGAGAAAATAGTGGCACAGCTCGGGCTGGGACAGGTCGGCAAACAGCACCGGCACCAGTTCGTCGTAGCGGGCCAGCAGGGCCGGATCGCCGGCTTCATCGATGTCGATCACGTCGACGCTAAACACCTGGCCCGGGGGTTGCAGGCGCAGCAGCGCATCGTGCATGTCCTGGCAGAGGTGGCAGTAACTGCGTGAATAGAGGGTGAAGTGCATGGTGTGCGGCACTGATAACCCGCAACCAGAACGCCGGGGTCGGCCCCCGGACGGGGTCCGACCGCTTTCAACTGGGGTGCGGGTCAGGGCTGTTTTACTTGGCCGCCTCGCTCGGACGCAGCGAAACGAACTGCGTCTGGTCGCCACGGCGCACCAGCAATACCGAGCGCTTCTTCGGATCGAGCTTGGCCACAGCGGCATTGAACTGCTTGGCGTCCTTGATCGTGAGGTTATTGAGCTGCAGCACAATATCGCCCTCATCAAGGCCGGCAGCACCGGCTACACCGTCGGCCGATTCGACCACCACGCCACCATCGACGCCGAGTTTTTTCTTCTCGTCGGCCGGCAGGTCGGTGACGATCAAGCCCAGCGCATTCGATTTCGGCTGTTCCGGCTCGGCCTTGCCGCCCTTGCCTTTTGCGCCTTTAGCATCGGCCTTGTCAGCATCCATTTCGACGACATTCACCGACAAGTCCAGTTGCTGGCCCTTGCGCCAGACGGTGACCGTCGCCTTGCTGCCGATGGTGGTGCCACCGACCACGCGCGGCAGGTCGGACGAGCTGTTGATTTGCGTGCCGTTGAATTTCAGGATGATGTCGCCAGCCTTGACGCCGGCCTTGTCGGCAGGACCGCCCGGCTCGACCATGCCCACGGCCGCGCCCTTGGCATTTTTCAGGCCCAGCGACTCGGCCACCTCTTTATTGACCTCGGTGATCTGCACACCGATGCGGCCACGCGTGACCTTGCCGTTCTTCTTGAGCTGCTCCGACACGCGGATCGCTTCATCGATCGGCACCGCGAACGAAATGCCGTTATAGGCGCCCGACAGCGTGGCGATCTGCGAGTTGATACCGATGACTTCGCCGCGCATATTGATCAGCGGACCGCCCGAGTTACCAGGGTTGACGGCAACGTCGCTTTGAATCAGCGCCAGGTAGTCGCCGGTGTCGCGCTGCTTGGCCGAGATAATGCCGGCAGTGACCGTGTTTTCCAGGTTAAACGGCGAGCCGATGGCGATCACCCATTCGCCCACGCGTATCTTGTCGGAGTCGCCCATGGTCAGGAACGGCAGCTTGTCGCCTTCGATTTTCAGCACGGCCACGTCGGTGCGGGCGTCAGCGCCCAGCACCTTGGCCTTGAATTCGCGCTTGTCGGTCAGCGTGACGAACACTTCGTCGGCACCGTCGATGACGTGGGCATTGGTCATCACATAGCCGTCGGCCGACAGGATGAAGCCTGAGCCAACGCCACGCTGTACCGGTTCTTCAGGCGCCTGTCGGCGGTTGCGCGGCGTGCCTTTGCCCGGGCCTTGCGGCGGCATAGGCAGCGCGCCACCAAAGAAGCGGCGCATGAATTCCTGCATTTCTTCCTCACTGCCACGCTGGCTTTGCTTGACCAGTTCGGTGGTGCGGATATTCACCACGGCCGGTCCCACGCGATCCACCAGGTCGGCGAAGTCGGGCAAGCCGACCACGGCGCCGGTGACTGGCGCTGCGGCCACGGCCGGGTTCAGTCCCAGCACGGCGGGAGACATCCAAACGCTTGCACTGACCAGCAGTGCGGAGAGAGTTTTACTAGCGCATAAATTATTCAAATTATTTTTCATGGAAGATATCGGTCTCTAAAGGTTCTGGAGGTTCTGCATTGCAGGCAATGCCCAGGTGCGCACCATGCGTACGATGGGGACCTTGGCAACGAGCACCAGCAATAACACGAGCAGAGGCTAGCACATGGCGGCAAAAATGTCCCACACCCACGGCGCTTCATCCATGGGAACTTTATTATATAAGCGCTTGCCTTAAGGCAGGATTACGTCGGCGTTAGGCGCATCCTGGCCGTGGGGAGTGTCGAAAGGAGGCAGCGGCGCCTCGCTGTGGGCCGGAACGGGAGGCGGCATATCGTGGATGGTTTCGAACGCCAGGCGCGCGGCCAGGCGTGCTTCAAAGCCCGCGCTCAGTGCACCGCTGGCCTGGTCGCGCAGCGCAGCGCCGATGAGGTGATAGGCGCGCCAGGCAGCCTGCCCGTCCGCCGTGCCAAGCGCGGCGAATGCCAGTTCCTGCTCACCCTGCGGTAATTCACCATCGGCCAGCGCCGAGATGTTTTCGTGCAGTCTTTTCTGGGTATCCATCGCGTGCTCCGCCTGTCAATACACTCCCGCCTTGGCCGACGAATTGCCGGGCACCAACAGCACTTTCCATCATTACCAGCTTACCAGCGTTTGTCAACCGGCATATCGAGCAGTGGCTTCAATTTTTCGGCGATGACTTCGCGGGCGCGGAAAATGCGGCTACGCACCGTACCGATGGGACAGTCCATGATATCGGATATCTCTTCATAGCTCAGTCCCTC
>JBEVNE010000092.1:0-17313 GCA_040508275.1 Duganella sp. | reverse complement strand
CACATCAAACCCGCACATCCAACCGGGTTCAGTGCAGCAACCACATCCACCCACTAAGCGTAAAGAACGACGCCACCATGCACAACAGCAAAGTGGTCGCGGCGCGGTCGGCCTCGCCATAGGCCTGACCGAGAATCGGATAAATGCTGAGCATGGGCATGGCCGCCATCAGCAAGGCCGCGCTGCGCAGTTGTGGCGACATCGCGGCCACGCCCAGCAGCGGCAATATGCTCAGCACCAGCAACACAGCCAGCGGATGGCCGATCAGCTTGCCCAGCACCACTGGCACCACGCGCTGCCAGCCAGACGTGAGAGACAAGCCTACCAGCATGCCGCCGATGGCAAACAGCGACAGGCCGCCGCTGGCCTGGGCGAACAGATTCACGGAGCGCAGCAGCGGCTGCGGCAGGTCGATGCGGGCCAGGCTGACGGCCAGGCCGGCCGTCACGGCGATCACCAGCGGGTTGCGCACCAGCCGTTTTAAAGATTGCCAGAGGATGTGGTGCCAGGCGCCGCCCTTGCCGCGTCCGCTCTCGGCCATGGCCAGCAACAGCGGCAGCATGATCAGGTTTTCGATCAGCACATTGAGCGCCAGCGCCACCCCTGCCACCGGCGCCACCATCAGCAGCAAAATAGGGAAACCGATGAAGCTGCTGTTCGAGCAGGACACGCCCATGGCGACAAACGTGCTGCGCGTACCGTTCCAGCCGCACAGGCGGCGCCCGGTCTGGTAGGCGATGGTCATATTGAGCAGCGAACCGCCGAGGTAGGCGATCAGGTAGGCCGGATGCAGCACCTCGCTGATATGGCGCTGGGCCAGCGCATTGAAGATCAGCGCCGGCAAGGCCAGGTTCAGCACGAACTTGCCGAACACGGCCATGTCTGCGCGGCTGAACACCTGCATGCGCGTGGCCAGGTAACCGGCCAGGACCACCAGGTAGATCGGGCTGGTGATCGCCAGGATGTCGAGCATGCCGATGCTTTAGAACTGGCTCAAGCCTTGCTGCCCGAGCGCTTGCCCAGCGTTTTCAGCCAGGCAATGATGGCTGGCATGATCGACAGCAGCACGATCAGCATCACCACGGCGGTCAGGTTGTCGCTCACCCACGGGATGTTACCGAACACATAGCCGGCCAGCAGCAGGCTGCCGACCCAGATCAGGCCGCCGACCACGTTGTAGGTGAAGAAGGTGCGCGGATTCATCGAACCCAGGGCGGCGACGAACGGCGCCAGCGTGCGCACGATCGGCACGAAGCGCGCCAGGATGATGGTCTTGCCGCCATGGCGAACAAAGAATTGGTGGGTCAGCTCGATATGCTCGGCCTTCAGGAATGGAATGCGCGACGTATCAATCGCCTTGCGCCTTACATAGGTGCCGATACTGAAATTGAGGGCATCACCGGTAATGGCGGCGATCAATAACAGGAAGAACAGCAGCCAGGGGTCGAACAGGCCCTTGGCGGCGAGTGCGCCGGCAATGAACAGCAGCGAGTCGCCGGGCAGGAAAGGCATGATCACCACGCCGGTTTCAACGAAAATCACGGCAAACAACAGCAGATAAATCCACGGACCGTAGGCGGCCACCAGGGCGGACAGGTGGACGTCAAGGTGCAAAAACCAGGCGCTCAACAGGGAAAGGAATTCTTGCATGTGGGTATGGTTCTTTCGAGGCGGTCAAGGGACGGATCAACAATGAGCAGCATTCTAATATAGTCGGCGTGATATGCGCGACAAGTTGCCGTATTGTTCAGCCTGGCATAAGCCGCGCTGACTGCCACGACCGTTAATTTACGCCGCTGGCGGCAGCATCCGCTGTTGCGCCGCACGCTCGTCATTGCGCTGCCGCACCAGCAGTTCACGCAGGGTGGCAGCATCGGAACGGGCGTGGCGTGCCAGTTCTGCATAGCCGGGGTCCGGCTGAAGGCTGCGCGCGGCGAACTCGGTGGCAAGCTGCTCGGCCAGGCTTTCTTTTTCCTGCAGGGCACGGGTGGCAGACCACAGCGCCACCTCGATATGGACGTTTTGTTGCTGCATCAGGCTGAGCAAGGTGTAGCTGTGGCCTGTATGACAGCGGAAGCGGCAGTTTCGCCGATAGTTCAGCGTAAACAGCGCGCCGCCGCATTCCGGGCACGAATATGGCGAAGGCCGGGCAATCCGGCGCAGCGCCGCCATGTCTCCGTTACTCGATGCATACAGGTTTTCCACCGCGATCGGCTCGGGGATGCCAGGCGTGGTGGCGACCCGCTGCAAGAGTGCCGCCGTCTGTTCGCACAACGCCGGGGCGATGGCGGCGAGCGGCAGGCACAAGTCGATCTCGACGCTGGCGATGGCGTTGAGCGGCATGTCCGGCACATTGGCTTCGGCCGGGTCCTGGACAATCGCCCATCCACCGCAGGCCTTGATCGCTTGCAGCCCCGCCACGCCATCGTCAAGGTAACCGGTAAGGATGACGCCGGTTACCCCTTCGCCATGCGCCACCGCTGCCGAACGAAACAATACGTCGATCGCAGGACGCGCATGATTTTCGCGCGGACCGTCGCCCAGTTCCACCTGCAGCGCTGGCCCGTCGCGTGCGATCATCAGGTGGCGCCCGGGCGGCGCCACCAGTATCGTTCCTGGCAGCAATGTCTGGCCGTGGCACGCATGGGCCACCGGCAAGGCCGACTGGCGGGCCAATAATTCGGGCAGGGTGCTGGGGTGGTCGCCGATGTGCATGACTATCAGCACGGTGCCGCCAAAGTCCGCTGGCAGGCCACCGACAACGGCGGGCAGCGCTTCCACGCCGCCAGCCGACGCACCGATCACGATGATGCTATCCATGGCGATTCTCGCTGCCGGCAGCCAGCAGCGACTGCACCTTGCGGGCCAGGTCGGCCAGATCGACAGGCTTGTTGATGTGCCCGGAAAAACCTGCAGCCAGGGCGGCGTCAATGTCCTGCTGCCGCCCCAGGCCGCTCAGCGCCAGCGCCGGCATGGCGCAGCAATCGGGATGCGCACGCAACAAGGTGATGAAAGCCATGCCATCCATGCCCGGCATGTTGAGATCGGAAATCACGATATCGTGACAATCGAGATCCAGCGCAGCAAGGGCCTCAGGCGCCGATGCATGGCGACTGACCTGCGCGCCCTCCATCTCCAGCAGCAGGCCGAACACTGTCAGGGTATCTTCGTTATCGTCCACCAGCATCACGCGCAATCCCTGGAACACCGCTTCCGGCTCGCTAGCCTCGACGGCGGTGCGCGCGCTGCCCACCACCTGCGGCAACACTACCGTAAAGCAGGCGCCGCATCCCGGCCCATCGGACTCGGCGGCAACCTGGCCGCCGTGCAGTTGAACGATTTCACGGACCAGTGCCAAGCCGATGCCGAGGCCGCTGATGCCACGCATATTGCGGGCGTTACCCTGCTTGAAAATCTCGAAAATGGTCGGCAGCACTTCGGCACGAATGCCCTGGCCGGTATCGCGCACCTCGAGCTGCGCCAGCACGCCATCGCCACTCAAGGTCACTTCCACCAGTCCCTGCGGCGGTGTGAATTTCACCGCGTTGCTCAGCAGGTTCCACACCACCTGCTCCAGCCGCACCTCGTCGGCATGCACGCGCAACGCGAGCCCCGACGGTACATGCAGCGTAAGGCGCGGCGCGTTGGGAGT
The DNA here is from genome assembly GCA_040508275.1 of Duganella sp. Taxonomy (GTDB): domain Bacteria; phylum Pseudomonadota; class Gammaproteobacteria; order Burkholderiales; family Burkholderiaceae_D; genus Rugamonas. The sequence continues at coordinate 13,661 of JBEVNE010000092.1, read as the reverse complement.
TTCCTGCATCGCTGCGACGATCGTGGCGACCAGCTGCGGCAGGTCGAGATCGATGCGGTTCAGTTCAAGTTTACCGGTCGATACCCGCGACAGGTCGAGCAGGTCATTGATGATCTTGGCCTGGCTGATGGTCGAGGAGCGGATGGCGCTCACCGCATTGAGCAGCGGCGGCGTGGCGCGCACCGTGGCCTGACGCAGCAGCACGTCGGCATGCATGTGGATCAGGTTGAGCGGATGCTTGAGCTCATGCGCCATAATGGCAAGAAACTGGTCTTTCTGGTTGTTGTCCGATTGCGCCCGGTCGCTGCGGCTGCGCGCCTGTTCGAGCTGCTCAGCACGGCCATGCTCGGCCTGCCGCTGGCCGGTCAGGTCGCGGCCGATCTTGGCGTAACCGCTTAAGTTGCCGTCCAGTAGCGGCGTCATCACGCCGCTGCAATAGAAGCGGCTGCCATCTTTGCGCAAGTGCCAGCGCTCGTCCTCGGCCCGGCCATCCTCGCGTGCACGGCGCTTTTCGTCGGCAGGCATGCCGGCAGCGCGGTCTTCCGGCGTAAAGATGAGCTCGTCGCTGAGGCCCAGTATCTCGGCCTCACTGTAACCGAAAATGCGCTCGGCGCCGCTGTTAAAGCTGGTCACCATGCCATCGACATCCATGGTGATGATGGCGTAATCCTGGGTGCTGGCCGCCACCAGGCGCATCCGCTCCTCGCCGGCGCGCGCACGCTCCTCGGCCTGGCGGCGGCCGCTGATGTCGATGAAGGTCAGCACGGCGCCGTCGATCTGATCGAGCCCGGTGCGGTACGGCAGCACGCGGGCGATAAACCAGCGGCCATCGTCGCTGGCCACTTCACGCTCGACCGGCAGCAGGGTGTGAAAAGTGGCGACGGCATCGGCGGCCAGCTCGGGATAATGGAGCTTGTGCGTAATGTCCTGTAACGGCCGGCCTATATCGCCGGACATCAGGTTGAACAGCCCCAGCGCATAGGGGGTGAAGCGCTTGATGCGCATGCCGCGGTCGAGAAAAATGGTGGCCAGATCGGTGGAGGCGATCAGGTTTTGCAGGTCGTCGTTGACCTTGCCGGTTTCCTCGACCTTGCTCTTGAGCTCGGAATTGACGGTGATCAGCTCTTCATTGACCGACTGCAGCTCTTCCTTGCCCGTTTCGAGCTCTTCGGTGGCCGAGCGCAGCTCTTCGTTGATGGCCTGCAGTTCCTCGTTGGCCGCCTTGAGTTCCTCGTTCGAGGTTTCCGAGTTTTCTATGGTGTCCTGCAACTGCAGCCGCGTACGTTGCAGTTCCTGCTCCAGGCTCGACAATACCGACACTTCCGCCAGGTCGGTTTCATCGGCGTCGGCCGGTTCGGCCACCTGCTCGAACTTGTGGAACAGAATCAGTACGTAGTCGGCGCCCAGGGTGGCGTCGTAAAACGGCCGCGCCACCATGTTGACGTAAAACACCCTGCCGGCGCGCTCGCAGCGGCTGCTGCGGGTTTCCACGCTCTTGCCGCTCTGGTTGGCCTGAAACAATGCCGAGCGCAGTTCCAGCCGTAACTCCGGCTCGACCAGTTCGATGATATTGCGCGATGGCTCGCCTGCCACATGACGCAGAAACTGCGCGGTGCCCTCGGACAGATGGACGATGTTCGACTGCTGATCCACCAGCACACTGGGCGGCGCGTATTCCGCCAGTACGCGCTGGTGCACGGCGGCGAGCGGCTGCTTGTCGCTGGCCGGGCGCTGCGGATACGGCACCGCCTGGGGCAGCACCATGGGCGTCGAACGCGGTATCGAGGTGCTGGCCAGCCGCGGCGTGCCGCGCGCCCGGTAAATGCGGTGTTTTTTGCATACCGGTACAAACAATTCGGCCGCTACCTCTGCCGACTCGGAACTGCCGAGGAATAACAGGCCGCCAGGATTGAGCGCGAAGTGAAACATCTCGAGCACCTGCTCATGCATATCCCGGTTCAGGTAGATCATCATGTTGCGGCAACTGATGAGGTCGAGTTTGGAAAACGGCGGATCGCGCAGCAGGTTTTGGGTGGCAAACAGTATTCTGTCGCGCACCGCTTTTTTGATGCGGTAGCCGCCGTCTTCGCGGTTGAAGTGTTCGGCCAGGCGCGCTGGCGTGACTTCCTGGGCAATGCTGGCGCCATACACGCCGGCGCGTGCCGTGGCAATGGCGCGCTCATCGATATCGGAACCGAATACCTGGAAATCGAATGCTTCGGGGCGGCGCGCCGACTGCTCGGCCATCAGCATGGCCAGCGAATAGGTTTCTTCGCCGCTCGAGCAACCGGCGCTCCACACCCTCAGCGGCAGCCCGGGCACGGCCGCTTCGAACAACGAAGGAAGAAGCTGCTTTTCAAGCAACTCGAAGGCTTCGCTGTCGCGGAAAAACCTGGTCACGCCAATTAACATGTCTCGCAGCAACGCACTGCTTTCGCTACGGTCCTCACGCAGCAGGTCGCGATAGGCTGCCAGCGAGCGCTGCTGGCGAACCTGCAGGCGGCGCTCGATGCGGCGCAGCATGGTGGCGCGCTTGTAGCGGCTGAAGTCATGCCCGGTGCGGCTGCGCAACAGGGTCAGCACATCGCGCAGCGCCGCCTCATCCTCATCGGACAGCCTGGTCATCTCTTCGCCATGCGCCGGGCTGCCGGACGCCTGTGTGGCTGGCAGCACCGGCGTGACCGGCAGCACAATGTGGCGGGCGTTTTGCCAGATATCGTCGAGCGTGGCGGGCATGGCGCCGGCCCGCAGCACGAAATCGGCGCCGCCGGCAGCAACGGCAGCCCTGGGCATGCTGGCAAACTCCGCTTCTTCCGGGTCTTGCACCAGCACGACGCCTCCATGCTCCCTGAGCGCCACCAGGCCGGCTATGCCATCGCTGCCAGACCCGGACAGTACGATGCCAACCGCGCGCGCCTGGTGGGCCACTGCCAGCGCACTGAAGAACCGGTCGATGGCCACCGGCCAGGCGCCTTTGTCGCTGCGCTCACCAGGGCGCAGATAGCCACCGCCCATGTCAAGGTCAACGTCGGGCGACAGCAGGTAAACGGTGTTGGTAGCGATCAGGGTCGCTGCATTGACCGTCACCACCGGCATCGCCGTGCATTGCTGCAAAAGCTGGGCGGCGTTGCCCTCGTGCGTGGGCGACAGGTGCATGACGATCACAAACGCCATGTCGGGCGCCGCCGGCGCGTGGCGAAAGAAGGTCTGCAGGGCCTGCAGACCTCCAGCTGACGCGCCGATACCGACGACTAGAAAATCCTGGATACTTGGTAGCGGTCGGTTCATGCTGTTCCTCGTACCGGTGTGTGGAAGGAGCTACAAGCTGTAACGCAGCGTTTGCGCACCTCTGCGGCGGTCCGGGAACGCAAGCGGCTGTCAGTGTTGGGCATTTGCCAGAATCCGGCGTAATTTTTGCGGATCGAGCGGCTTGACGAAATGGTGGGCGAAGCCGGCAGCCTCGGATTGCTGGCGGTCGTTGGACTGGCCGTAACCGGTCAGGGCGATCAGCAACGCGTGGCGGGTGCTCGGGTGGCTGCGCAGGCGGCGCGCCAGTTCATAGCCATCGATCTCGGGCAAGCCGATGTCCAGCACAAACACCTGCGGTGGCGAGATGGTCGCCGCAGCGATGGCTTGCAGCGGATGCGTCTGCACGCTGACATGATGCCCTTCGAGCGTCAGCAGGTCGGCCAGTGCTTCAGCCGCATCGACATTGTCGTCAACCACCATGATCTCGAGTGCCGGCGCCAACGGCGCCGCCGCAGGGACGGGACTGTCGGAGGCCGGCGGCGCATTGGCCTGGCCGGCGCCGGCCAGCGGCAGGCAGATAGTAAAACAGCTGCCCTGGCCCGCACCCGGACTGTCGGCGCGGATGTTTCCGCCGTGCTGCTCGATCAGCGATTTAACCAGGGCAAGACCAATGCCGAGCCCACCCTGCGTGCGGTCCGGCGTGCGCCGGGCCTGGGTAAACAGGTCGAAAATCTGCGGCAGCAACTGCGGCTCGATGCCCTGGCCGTCGTCACTGACGCTCAGCGACACGGTCGCAGCATTGCTGCGCAGGCGCAGTACGATATGGCCGCCATGGGGCGTGTAGCGGGCGGCATTGTTGAGCAGGTTGGCGATGGCTTGCGCCAGCCGGGTCGGGTCGCCAATGACCAGCACCGGCTCCACCGGCATATCGAGCGTGAGTGTGTGGTGGCACAATTCGATCAGCGGGCGCACCTGCTCCACTGCACAGGTGACGGCAATCTTCATATCGACGGTCAGCGCGTCCAGGCGCACCAGTGCGCGCGTCACCCGCGAGACATCGAGCAGATCGTCGATCAGCGTGGTCATGTGTTTGACCTGACGCAGGATCACCTCGGTCGCTTTGAGGGTGCGCGTATCGTGCGCGGCGGTCATTTTCAGCAGCTCGGCGGCAGTACTGACCGGCGCCAGCGGGTTGCGCAGTTCGTGCGCCAGCATTGCCAGAAATTCGTCTCTTTGGTGGCCCGCTTCGCGCAGCTCGCGCTCTGCACGGCAGCGCTCGGTAACATCGACCAGCGTCTGCAACAGCAGCACGACGCGACCGTCGCCGTCGAGCACCGGCGTGTGGACGATGCGCCAATAGTGGTCATCCCAGCGCCCGGCGGCAGGCAGTGCGTAGCGCAGCACGGCGGTGCTGTCGTCATGGCCCATGGACAGCGCACGCAGCAGCGACGCCCTGACCTCGTCGGCGCTGCCTGCATCGGCGCGTTGCAGGTTTTCCGGCAGCGCCTCGAACAGGGGACGCCCTGCCAATTGCTCCAGCGTCAATCCTGTCAGGCGCAGATACTCGTCGCTGGCGGCAGCGATGACGAATTCCGGCGTCAGCACCAGATATGGCAACGGCGATGCGCGGAACAATGCCTGATATTGGGCGAGGTTGAGCATGCCCGATTATGGCATGCTGCCTGCGGCGCTTTGGGCCATCCATGGTACCGTGTGGCTGATAAGCTCACAGGCGCGCAATGCGCCTACCCTCCCCTCAGAACAGTCCTACACAATCTCGGGCTGGCGCATGACGACAGGCGACGCCCGTATTTTAAAGCTGGGTTCGGTTGCTGGCGTGCATGCCATAATTTCATCCTGAGCTAATATCCGTCAACGCAACAGGGGCTCGACCAGCCGTAGCGAACAGCCTGATAGCGCCGGGCGCCGCGCAGCAGGTTTTTTGAAACCCCATCCGTCATGACGAGACAGGAGGAACCATGAAGCATGCGACAACTGCCACCATGTTGACCTGCTTGCTGCTGCAGGCTGCAGCCGGCCCCGCCCACGCGCAGCGGGCCGCCGAGACGACGACTTCGGTCGCCACGCCGCACGAACTGTTCGGCGCGCTGTATGAAGCGGTACAGACGGCGCATATCTATCCCGATGCCAAGACCTTTGCCGATGCGGTGCCCAAAAGCGACCCGCACACCATCCTGGCGCTGTACCGGCGCAACCCGCCGCAAGGCAAGGCCGCGTTGCAGGCGTTTGTCGAGCAGCATTTCGAATTGCCGGCGCCAGCTGCGATTTCACTGCGCCAGCATATCGCCTCGCTGTGGCCGGTATTGACGCGCCCCCCGTTGACGCCGCCGCCCTGGTCGTCGGCGCTGCCCCTGCCGGCCAGTTACGTGGTGCCCGGCGGGCGCTTTCGCGAGATTTATTACTGGGATTCGTATTTCACCATGCTGGGCTTGCGCGCCGACCATCGCAGCGACCTGGTCGATTCGATGCTGACCGGTTTTACCAGCCTGATCGAGCGCTACGGTCATATTCCCAACGGCACCCGTACCTATTATCTCAGCCGCTCGCAGCCGCCGTTTTTTGCCGCCATGGCGCAGCTCAAGCCGCTCGGCGACGCCGCCCAGGATGCGCGCTTGCTGGCGGCGCTCAAGCGCGAACACGCGTTCTGGATGCGCGGCCTCGCCTGCCTGCCCAAGCGCGGCCCCGGCGCCTGCGAACGCGTGGTGCGGCTGGCCGACGGCACTGTCCTCAACCGTTACTGGGATGGCAAAAACACCCCGCGCGACGAAGCCGTGCAGCCCGACCTGGACACTGCGCGCGACAGCCGGCGGCCGGCGCCCGAGGTCTACCGCGACCTACGCGCAGCCGCCGAGAGCGGCTGGGATTTCTCCTCGCGCTGGCAGATCGATCCGCAGCGCCTGTCCAGCGTGCAGACCACGGCCATCCTGCCGGTCGATCTGAACAGCCTGCTGTATCAGCTGGAAGGCGAAGTGGCGCGCCGCTGCGCCGCCGCCAGCGATAGCGACTGCGCGGCCGAGTTCGGACGCGCCCAGGCCACGCGCGCGGCGGCCGTACAGCAATATTTCTGGCTGGCGGCCGAGCAGCGCTATGCCGATTACGACATCGGCAAGCGCCAGCCCACCAGCGTGCTCAGCGCGGCCACGCTATTTCCCTTGTGGGTGGGCATTGCCACCCCGGACCAAGCCCGCGCCGTGGCCACGACCACCAGGGCGCACCTGCTGGCCAGCGGCGGCCTGCGCACCACCTTGCAGCGTACCGGCCAGCAATGGGACGCACCGAATGGCTGGGCGCCACTGCAATGGATCGCCATCGATGGCCTGGAACGCTACGGCCATGGACAACTGGCGCGCGAGATTGCCCAGCGCTGGGTGCTCACCGTGCACCGCACCTGGGTTGAAACCGGCAAACTGCTGGAAAAATACGACGTGGAAGAACGCAAGAGCGGCGGCGGTGGCGAGTATCCCACCCAGGACGGCTTTGGCTGGACCAATGGCGTGACCAGTGCCTTGCTCGAACGCTATCCCGAACTGAACCAGCAGGCGCCCTCAGCCACACTCAAGTAAGCGCGCAACGGCGATCTGCTGCGCGCGCTGCCGGCTCGGCTATCGTACGGCTATTATCGTACGGCTATACTAACGGGCAGTGGCCGGAGGCGTCAGCAACTGCAGGGCCACCGACACATACACCAGCGGCGCATTCCAGTTGATCGCCACCTCGTTGCTGGCGTAGGAACAGGCATCGTCCAGATAGGAGCGCGCCGGCAAAGGCGACGGATACGGCACCTTGCAATCCTTTTTATCCTGCTGCCCCGGTTGCGGGCCGCCCACCAGAAAGCCCGGTACCGGTGCTGCGACACCGTCGGCGATCGAGGGCCGGTGATGTGGATGCTGGGCCGAGCGGGCGCCGAAGCCGGTGACGAAGGACAGATCGACCGCGTTACGCCCCAGTACATAATCAAGTCCTGCCTGCGCCGCGTCGAGGTAGTCGCGTTTGCCACTGAGGCGATAGCCGTGCAGCAGCACCATGGCCTGGTTCAGCGCCACCGCGTTGCTGCCCCAGACATAGTCGCCGGTCTGCATTGCAATGCCGTAAGGCGATTTTTTCCACGCTGCCGCCAGTTGCTGCGACAGTGCGTCGACACGGCTGGCGATCAGCGCCCGGTCGGCCGCTGCCCCCAGCTTCTGGTGATGACGCGCCAGCGACAGCCAGGCCAGGCCGCGCACATCGCCCCACGACGGCACCGTGGCCTGTACGCCGGGCGCCTGCATGGCGTCGTAAAAAGCCGCGTCGCCGGTGGTGATGTACAACTCGGCCGCCGCCCAGGCAAACTCGTCGCCAACATCGCGGTCACCGTACTCGCCGGTCTTGATGTCGGCAGGCTGCTGGTAATACACAGCAGGGTTGGCCTTTGCCCATTCCCAGGCTTGCCGGGCGGCGGCGAGCATGCGCTGCGACAGGCCCGGCAACTGCTGCTGGTACGGCGCCAGCACGCGGCTGGCGGTGGCCATCACGGCGGCAAAGTCGAGCGCGGCGGCGGTGGTCTTTTGCACCACGTAACGCTGCTGCGTTGCCTGGTCCGGCATGATGTAACCATCAAAATTCTTGTCGGTGAGCTTGTGATAGACGCCGCCATCGTTGGGGTCCTGCATGGTCAGCATCCAGTCCAGATTCCACAGCGCTTCGTTGAGCACATCGGGGATGCCGTTGCCGCTCGCGGGCAGGTTCAGATGCTGCTGCTTGAAAAAGGCAGGAAAATCTTCATAGGCCGCCAGCAAGGTATAGGTGCTGATGCCGGAATTGACGATGTATTTGTTGTAGTCGCCGGCATCGTACCAGCCTTTCGGACTGCTGATCTCCGTGCCGGCAGGCCGCGCCGCCGACGCTGCCGAGGCGTGCACGAGCACGCGCGTATCGGGGTGGCCGGCGCCGCGCGCATAGGCGCCAGCGTGTTTTTCGTCAAGCGTCATGCTGGCGCGGTTCAGGTAATAGGCGCGGATGGCGCCGGCATTGAGCGCACGATAAGCGCCGGCGTTGATTTCGAACGGCAGCGAATCGGCCACGCCCTCCACGCGCAAGCGATAGCGTCCCGGCGCCGTCAGCGCGCTGAAGTTTGCCAGCCGTACTGTTTCGCCCGAATCAGGCGCCGCCGTGGCGGCACCGAGCTTGCCGCGCAGGGCCACCTTGCCGCTGGCCACATCGACGACGGCAAATGCATCGGCGGCACTCGCCGGCGCTACCGCCACCTTGCTGGCGCCCGGCAAAAAGCCGAGCTGGTTGAGCCGGATGCCGGGAGCGGCCAGGGCGAGGCTGCTGGCGAACAGCGCGGCGGCGCAGGTCACCAGCATGGGCAGGCGGGAACGACGGGACAGGCTTCTGACGACAGGCGGGTAGCGTAATTCCAAGATGGATTCCTTCAATGAACACAAGCTAAACACAGGTGTGAAAACGTTTTCACATCATCACCGACTTTGGGCGGGAGGTCAACTGCGCGCCTGTCATTTGGTCAGGAAGTCGGCTATAACGTACGTACCCAGTTGCCCTTGTACAAAATCGGACCGGACGGTCCGTTGCGGTCCGGTGAGCCGCCTTTGGGCTCCAGCGACACGGCCAGCAAAGCGACATCGTCGCCGATGGCGCGCGCCGTCAGCGCCAGCTTAACCTCGCCAGCAGCATTGAGGAGGCCCAGCGAACGCGGCGCGCCCGTCTTGGGCACGGCCCACAATTCCAGCGACTTGTCCGCACTATCAGCCAGCAGCGCTGGCGACGCCACCACGCGCACCGTCATCTGCTGTTTGCGGCTGTCGGCGGTCAGCACCAGCACGGCCTGCGCCTTGTCGTCGAGCAGCGTGGCGACGTGATCGATGCGCGGCGCGTTGAGTGTTTGCGTGCCGATAATCAAAGCGAACACCAGCGCCAGCGCGCTCGACGCCAGTCCCAGCGGCCGCCAGAAAGCCAGCGACTCGTTGCGCCAGAACTGCCAGGCCGGCGCGGCCGCACGCAGCGCCAGGCGACGCTCGATAGCGCGCCAGACTTGCCTGCGCGGCGTCTGGGCCGGCGCAAACTCGGCCATCGGCGCCAGCCGGTCCTGCCATTCGGCCGTGCTGCGGCGCAGCGCCGCGTCATGGTGCAGATAGCCTTCAAAGCGGCGGCGTGCCCCGCCTTTCAATGTGCCGAGTACATATTCGGCCGCCAGTTTGTCGCGCAGCGGCAGGTTGTCGCGAATGTTCATGCACGCTCCCCTTTCGCCAGGCACGTCTTCAATTTTTCCAGGCTGCGCCGTATCCACGTCTTGACCGTACCGATCGGCAGCGCCATCTGCGCCGCCACCTCGCTGTGCGACAAATCATGGAAGAACGCCAGTCCGACCACTTGCCGATGCAAGCCTTCCAGCGTGGACATGCAGTAGGCCAGTGCCTTGGCGTCGCGGCTCATGGTCAGCGCCTCGATCGGCGTGGCGCCGGGGTCTTGCAGGGCATTCAGCACGTCCGCTGCAAACGGTTCCCCATCGATCTGCGTCACATCATCGCTGCGCCGCAACTGGTCGTAGGCCTTGTTGCGCACGATGGTGGTCATCCATGTCATCGGCGAGGCAAGGTGGCTCTGATAGCTGCCAGCGTTATGCCAGATCGCCACAAAGCTTTCTTGCAAGACTTCTTCCGCCAGCTCCCGTTTAGTCAATATACGCAGCGCAAAGCCAAACAGTTTCGGCGATGTGGCGTCGTACAGGGCGCGGAAGGCGGCGGCATCTTGCCGGGCGGCGCCGTCGAGCCAACGGCGCAATTGCTGGGCATCAAGAATGGAGGAAGCGAGAGCGTCGGACACGGCGGCCTTGATAGTGAGTGGATGTGGATTTGCAAGCGTTGGAAAAATACCATAAGCAAACGCGCGCACGACACGAAAGCTGAATCCGGTCATGGTTTTGTTACGTAGAATCATCACCACAAAAAGCGAAAGGCTGGCCATGACCAGGGCAGGAGACCGTAGCAGGACGGCAGCAACCACGCTCGTGCTCACGCTGGCCATGATGGCGGCAGCCAGGGCCGATACCGGTGAAGACGCCACCGCCATCAGCAAAGTCACCGTGCTCGGCCACTACGACACGGCGGTCGGCAGCTCGGACGCCGCCAGCCAGGGCGTGGCGACGGCCAGCCTGATTGCCAGCCGCGCCGCGCTGCGCACCGGCGAGCTGCTGGAATTCGTGCCCGGCATGATCGTCACCCAGCACAGCGGCGACGGCAAGGCCAACCAGTATTTTCTGCGCGGTTTCAACCTCGACCACGGCACCGACTTTGCCACCCATGTCGACGGCATGCCGGTCAATCTGCGCAGCAATGCCCACGGCCAGGGATACTCGGACCTGAACTTTCTGATACCCGAACTGGTACAGCAGATCGCCTACAAAAAAGGCCCCTACTTTGCCGACGAAGGCGATTTTTCCTCGGCCGGCGCCGCCCACATCGGCCTGGCCGACAGCCTGCCCCAAGGGCTGGCCAGCCTGACGGCAGGCAGCTATGGCTACCAGCGTGGCGTGCTGGCAGATACCTTCAAGCTCGATGGCGGCAAGCTGCTGGCCGGGGTGGAACTGAACCGCAACAACGGCCCGTGGGCCACGCCGGAAAACGTCCGCAAGGCCAGCGCGCTGCTGCGCTACAGCAGCGGCGACCAGCAGCGCGGCTACCACGTCACCGCCATGGTGTACCGCAACCGCTGGAATGCCACCGACCAGGTACCGCTGCGCTCGGTGCAGCAGGGCAATATCGACCGCTACGGCGGCATCGACGCCAGCGATGGCGGCAAGACCGCGCGCGCCAGCCTGTCCTGGGGCGTGCATCGCAAAACGGCGGACAGCGTCAGCGAAGCATCGGCCTACCTGGTGCGCTCGAGTCTCGATCTGTACAGCAACTTTACTTACCTGCTCAATGATCCCGTCAACGGCGATCAGTTTCAGCAAAGCGAGCGGCGCACCATGGCCGGCTTTGCTGCCAGCCAGGCCTGGATGGCTCGTCTGGGCACGCTGGACATGCGCAACAAGATCGGCCTGCAGACCCGCTATGACCACATATCGCCGCTGGGCCTCTACACCACGATGGCGCGCCAGCGCCTGGCTACCGTCCGCGAAGACCGCGTGCGCGAAGGCAGCGCCGCGCTGTACTGGGAAAACACCGCGTACTGGCTGCCGCACTGGCGCAGCGTGATCGGGCTGCGCCACGACGCCTATCGCTTCGATGTGAATGGCGCCAGCGTGAGCGCACAGCGCACCTCGCCCAAGCTGTCGCTGATCGCCGGGCCGTGGGCCAACACGGAATATTTCCTCAACTACGGCAACGGCTTCCACAGCAACGATGCACGCGGCGTGGTACAGCCAAGCAACGCCGCCACGCCGCTGGTCGGCACACGCGGCGCCGAACTCGGCGTGCGAAGCGAATGGCTGCCCGGCCTGCAAACCTCGCTGGCGCTGTGGACGCTCGATATCGATTCCGAGCTGGTCTACGCCGGCGACAGCGGCCAGACCGAGCCGAGCCGCCCGAGCCGCCGCCGCGGCGTCGAATGGAGCAACCACTATGTCGCCGCACCATGGCTGCTGTTCGACCTCGACCTGTCTGCCTCGCGTGCGCGCTACCGCCAGCACGACCCTGCCGGCGATTATGTGCCGGAAGCGCTCGACAAGGTGGCCTCGTTCGGCGTGACAATCAAGGATCTGGGCCGCTGGCACGGTGGGCTGGAGCTGCGCTACTTCGGCCAGCGCCCGCTGCTGGAAGACAACAGCGTGCGTTCGGCCTCCACCACGCTGGTGTATGGCCGCATCGGCTACCAGTTCAACCGCCGCACCGGCCTGACGCTGGACGGCTTCAACCTGTTCGACCGCCAGGCCAGCGATATCGACTATTACTACCCGTCGCGGCTGGCCGGCGAACCGGCCGAGGGCGTGAGCGATGTGCATTTTCACCCGGTGGAGCCACGCACGGTGCGCCTGACCCTGCATCACCGCTTCTAAAAAAAATATTGTCGAAACTGAATCCGTGCGCAGGTGCGCAGCGTATGTGTAACAGGCAGTGCTGGTGTGGTGATGTTGAAAACCTAAATCAACCCGTGGGGATAGAAGATGAAAAAATTAATCAAGCATGCGCTCGGCATGGCGGTACTGGGCACCCTGGCTGGCGCGCTGGCGCCGGCGGCAATCGCGTCGAGCCACCGCGAAGCGCCGTTCGTTACGCAAAGCCCGAAGGTCGATGGCGCCGACTTTTACATGTTTCGCAGCTACGAGGCAGGCCGCGCCAACTTCGTTACGCTGATTGCCGACTACGTGCCGCTGCAGGACGCCTACGGCGGTCCGAACTACTTCGCCATGGACCCGAATGCGCTGTACGAAATCCATATCGATAACAATGGCGACGCCAGGGAAGACCTGACGTTCCAGTTCCGCTTCAATAACGCCAACAAGGACACCAAGCTCACCGTCGGCGGCAAGGCCGTGTCGATTCCGCTGGTGATCAATGGCGGCGCCATTGCCGGCCCCAATGCGGCCGGCGCCAACGTGCGCGAAACCTATACCGTGAGCGTGGTGCGCGGCGACCGCCGCAGCGGCGCCCGCGCAGCCGTCACCAATATCGATGGCAGCAGCACCTTCGACAAGCCGCTCGACAATATCGGCAACAAGTCGATTCCCAACTATGCGGCGTATGCGGCGGCCCACGTTTATAACGTCAACATTCCCGGCTGCGCCACGCCGGCGCGCATGTTTGTCGGCCAGCGCAAGGACCCGTTCGTGGTCAACCTGGGCGAAACCTTCGACCTGGTCAACATCAAGGCGCCGGCCACCGAGTTTGCCGCCAACGCCGAACGCGCGGCGCGCGACGACCTGGCGCAGAAAAACGTCACCTCGATCGAGATCGAAGTGGCCAGCACCTGCCTGACGGCGGCCGGCAGCAGCGACCCCGTGATCGGCGCCTGGACCACGGCCAGCGTGCGCCAGGCGCGCCTGCTCAACCCCACGCCCAACAGCTCGGCGCCATCGAAGGAAGGCGGCGCCTGGGTGCAGGTGTCGCGCCTCGGTGCGCCGCTGGTCAACGAGGTGGTGATCGGCCTGAAAGACAAGGATACCTTCAACGCCAGCAAGCCGTCGGGCGACACCAGGTTCGCCGACTACGTCACCAACCCTACCCTGCCCGCGCTGATCGAAATCCTGTACGGCAACGCCGGCGCCAAGGCCCCGACCAACTTCCCGCGTAACGACCTGGTGGCCGCGTTCCTCACCGGCGTCAAAGGCCTGAACCAGCCGGCGACCGTCACCGCCTCCGAGATGCTGCGCCTGAATACGTCCACGCCTGTCGTGGCAATGGGTGCGCAAAACCGCCTCGGCGTGATCGGCGGCGACAATGCCGGCTTCCCGA
>JBEVNE010000087.1:0-10085 GCA_040508275.1 Duganella sp. | reverse complement strand
CTCGATGGCGCGCGCAGCCGCATAGAAGAAATTACCACCCGTATTACCACCCCTCGATAAGGAAAACCGCTGTGGCGCGAACACCCGGAACCACCGAACCAAACGGCGTTGTCGTCAACGACGCCGATACGCCCAACCTGCCCGCGATGGCTGATGCCGCCAATGCGCTGGCGGCGCACTCGCTCGCCATTGCCAACCAGTTTGGCGACGGCCTGCCCTATGAGCGCGAGCGCACCGTCAATGAAGCGCGCTTTTACATGGGCACGGCGGCTGAGGCCATGCTGGAGACCGGCAAGCGCCTGGTCCAGATCAAGGAGAATGAAGCGCATGGAGAATTCGAGCGCATCGTCGTGGAGCGGCTGGGCCTGAGCGTGCGCACAGCGCAAAGGATGATGTCCACCGCAGTCAAATTCATGTCGCCCAAGCTGTCGGCAAAAGCGCCAACGTTGGCGCTTTTGGGAAAGGCCAAGCTGTTCGAATTGATGGCTGAGGATGACGACGATCTGGCCCAGCTCAGCGATGGCGGCTCCGTCGCCGGGCTCAGGCTGGACCAGATAGACCGCATGACGATCCGCGAACTGCGCCAGGCCCTGCGTGAATCGAAGGAAAACAGTGCGGCCCAGGCACGTCTGTTATCAGACAAAAATGACCGCATCGACCAGCTGGACGGCGCCATCAGCAAACTGAAAAAACATGTCCAGGCGATGGCGCCGGCCGACGTGGCGACGGAAATGCGCACCGAAGTCACCAGCGAAGCCGCAGTTGCCGAGGTCGGCATCCGCCGCCTGCGCGCCGGTTTTGCCGCGCTGGCCGATCACACGGGCGAACACGGTGCCTCCCATGGCGACCTGATGGCTGGCCTGCTGTGCCAGCTCGAACTGGCGATCCGCGAACTGCGCAGCGAGTTCGGCATCAAGGCCACTCCTGACGGCAATGCCGTGCCCGAGTGGCTGCGCGATGAACCCGTTACTGCAGGAGACTGACCGTTGAGCGCTGTCCTGAACGAACAACTGGTGGCGGTGGCCCATGCTGCCCGTAACGCCGGGCATGGCGCCAAGGGCGCCATCTACGCCCAGGCCTGCAAGAATCTCGGGCTGTCTTACGCCACCCTGCAGCGCAAGCTGAAGACCGTGGCCGTGAGCGCGCCGCGCAAACGCCGCTCCGATGCTGGGCACAGCGCGCTGACGCGCGCGGAAGCCATGCTGGTATCGGCGCTGCTGATGGAATCGACCAGGAAGAACGGCAAGCGCTTGTACGCGGTGGCGGACGCAATGACGGCATTGCGCGCCAACGGCATGATACGCGCCGACCAGGTAAACGCGGAAACCGGCGAGGTCATGCCGCTGTCGCCCAGCACCGTGCAGCGCGCGCTGCGCATGTATGGGCTGCACCCGGACCAGTTGCTGGCGCCGGCGCCGGTAACCGAGCTGGCCAGCCAGCACCCCAACCACGTCTGGCAGATCGACGCCAGCCTTTGCGTGCTGTACTACCTGAAACCGGCTGCCGGCCAGCAAGCCAACGGCCTGCGCGTGATGGACCATGCGGAGTTCTACAAGAACAAGCCGCGCAACGTGGCGCGCATCGCCAGCGACCGCGTGTGGAGCTACGAGATTTCGGACCACGCCAGCGGCTGGATTTACGTGGAATATGTGATGGGCGCCGAGTCCGGCGAAAACCTATGCTCGGTGCTGATCAACGCCATGCAGGAACGCGGCGGCGCCGACCTGCTGCATGGCGTGCCGCGCATCCTGATGCTGGACCCGGGCGCCGCCAATACCGCAGCGATGACCCGCAACCTGTGCCGTTCCCTCGGGATAAGGCTGGAAGTCCACAAGGCGGGCAATGCGCGCGTGACGGGCCAGGTCGAGAATGCCCGCAACATCATCGAGCGCAAGTTTGAGCCGGGCTTGAAATTTCAGCCGGTAAACGGGCTCGATGAGCTGAACGCGCTGGCGCGGAAATGGCGCATGCACTTCAACGCCACCGCCGTGCATGGCCGGCATGGCAAGGCGCGCAGCGCCATGTGGCAAGCGATCCGCGCCGGCGAGCTGGTCAAAGCGCCGCCGGTGGCAGTGTGCAGAGAACTGGCGGTGGCCACGCCGGAAAGCCGCAAGGTAACGCCGAAGCTGCGCGTGTCCTTCCTGGGCCGCGAATACGACGTGGCGTCGGTGCCGGGCGTGATGGTGGGCGAGAAGCTGATGATCACGCGTAACCCCTGGCGCAGCGAGGCAGCCCAGGTGGTGCTGACCGGTGCAGATGGCCGCGAAGTCTTCCATGTGGTTGCCGAGGTCAGAAAAGATGCCTTCGGCTTTGCCGAAACCGCCGCCCGTATCGGCGAGTCGTTCAGCAGCCACGCCGCCACGCAGGCGCAGCACGCGCTGGCAGAAATCGAGCAACTGCTCACCGGCACCGGCTCGCCTGCCGAAGCACTGGCGGCGCGCAGGAAAGGCGCGCTGGCGCTCGGTGGCCGCCTTGATCCCTACAAGCATATCGCCGACACGACGCTGCCCAGCTACCTGCCCCGGCGCGGCACTGCGCACGGCCTGCAGGCGCCAGCGGTGACCAGTGCGCCACTCTCGCACGTAGAGGTAGCCAAGCGGCTCAAACCGTTGCTGGAAGCGGCTGGCGGCGCCTGGACCGGCGAACGCTTCCAGTGGCTGGCACTGCGCTACCCGGACGGCGTACCGCAGGAACAGTTCGACGAGCTGGTGGCTGAACTGACAGTACCAGCCCGTGAAACCAAAACCACGCTGCGCATCGTCGCTGCCTGACATGAAAAGCACCATGCCGCACCTGACTATTCATACCAACCCTGAGACTCACCCGGAGGAACCCATGCTGTTGCGCAAACAAACCCTGTCCCCCGCCACCCGCCAGCACTTTGGCCTGCTGCGCGATCCGTTCAGCGACGATGCCATCCTGTCGCACGACGACATATATGTCAGCCCCGCTATCCGCTATGTGCGCGAAGCGATGTTTCAGACCGCCAGGCACGGCGGCCTGCTGGCAGTGGTCGCCGAGTCCGGCGCCGGCAAGACCACGCTGATGCGCGACCTGGAAGACCGCGTCGCACGCGAGAAGCAGCCAATCATGCTGATCCGCCCCTATGTGCTGGCGATGGAAGACAACGACCAGAAAGGCAAGACGCTGAAATCCACCCATATCGCCGAAGCCATCATGGCGGCGGTGGCGCCACTGGAAAAAGCCAGAAGCAGTCCGGAAGCGCGTTTTGCGCAACTGCACCGCGCCTTGTGCGAAAGCGCCGCCGCCGGCTACCGCCACTGCCTGGTGATCGACGAAGCCCATGCGCTGCCACTGGCCACGCTCAAGCATCTCAAGCGCTTCTTCGAGCTGGAGACCGGCTTCAGGAAGCTGCTGTCGATCATTCTGGTGGGGCAGCCCGAACTGAAGATCAAGCTGTCGGAGCGCAATGCCGAGGTGCGCGAAGTCGTACAGCGCTGCGAAATTGTGGAGCTGGCGCCGCTCGACGGTGCGCGGCTGGACGACTACCTGAAGTTCAAACTGGGCCGCATGGAAAAGCCGTTAGCGGATGTGATCGACAGCAGTGGTATCGAGGCCCTGCGCGCCAGGCTGACCAGCAACAGCGGGCGCGGCGACAAAGCAACGGCGGTATCACTGCTGTATCCGTTGGCAGTGGGCAACCTGCTCACTGCCAGCATGAACCTGGCCAGCGACCTCGGCGCCCCCATCGTGACTGCCGATGTGGTCAGGGGCGTGTGACAGAGTGCAGCGCCAGGCTCAACAAAATCAGCAACGCAGTATTTTTAACAAGTGGAGGGAGTAAGCAATGCAACACATCATCAACGACACACCGGTAGGCGCCCGGCCGCACTTTAAGCGCGCTGCACGCCAGGCAGTCTGGCAATCTGCACCACGGAGGCCAGCATGAACACCAGTTTCAAGAGCAAGGGGCCTGAGCTGCTGCTCGACCTGGCCCTGCATACCGCCACCGCGCTGACCGAGCTGCTGAAAATCGAGCCCGACATCGCCGACCACGCCGGCAAGGAAATCGCCAACCGCATGGCGGCGCACTGGGGCGGCCAGAACATTTATTTTCCGATGGGCCTGACGTATAAACTCAGCCAGCGCGACCAGCAGATATTTGACGACTTCAATGGCCAGAACCACAGCGAGCTGGCGCGCAAATATGGCGTGTCGCTGCAATGGATCTATAAGATCGTCAAAGCAGTGCGCAAGGAAGAACTGGCGCGCCGTCAAGGTGGATTATTTCAGCAAAACTGAGACAATGGGCCTCCGCAAGGGCGGTCCTGGCCTTTTCCATATCCTGCAACACCTTTACAGGGCGACTCGCAGCAGGCCCGGTCCATGGCGCCGCCTGCTGGCATTTATCGCGCACGGGGCGCTTGGCTTATCTTGCGTCCCTTCACTCGCATCCGAAAGATATGGGTAATCGGAAGGCTGATGCCACGCTTACGAACATAATCAGGTCTACTTTTGATTACTGATCTGCTTGCAAGTTTTGATCATATTAGATGATGGACGATTGGTATTCTCACGAAGACTGTATGGTGCATCTCCAAACGAATGCAATCGCGATCCATTTTTATCCAGAAGGAAAAATAGTTTGTCAGTGCTATGGATAATATAAGCCTGCTGTATCGGAGCATCAGGTTCACCTTCTACAGCCACCTCCACAGACCTGTACTGCCACAATAGATCTGATCCCGCGCATGCGAATTCCCTCAACTTTGCATCCGAAAGTTGATCACGAAAGTTGACAGGCAATTTGCCAGCAACTGCAACGTAGAGCTGGACGTATGTCCTGACGCCTTCAGCACGCGCTTCTTCGATGATGAATGCCTTCAACAAAAAGTTGAAGATCAACGTCATGGCGATGGCGGAAAAGAAAAATAGAAGCGCAGCTAGTCGGATACCAAATCTTTGCCAGCGTTTAAAACTTACGTTCACTTTTGATTCAGAACGCCCCCAGCGCCGTCTGGGACCAAGCTTTTTCCATGCCTTGTTGGAAGGATCGGTCAGACGATCATCAATTCCAGCCAGCTTTCTTGCGATGCTCGCCGCTTTGGCGAGTTTGTTTCTTTTCCATCGCTGCCAATGGCTTTCACGCCCCCATTTCGCCTTTTCCCACTCAGTTAGTAGCTCTGTCAGATATAGATAAGAAACAACAATAGCAACCAAAGCACCGCTGTAAGCCCAAGGCCGCTCCAGTTTCAAGCCCAACAGGATAGTTTCATTCACTCCAACCGGGAACAAACTATTGCCAATTCCAGCAGCTTTATTCCACCCCTCAAGATATGAAGTCCCAGCTGCGAAGCCAACGATTCCAATAACCGGAATTGCCAGTGCAACGATCTCGAAGAAATGCCGGTGGATGAAGCTCCAACCAGGAAACATCGTTTTCAAATCGTGGCCATTCGCGCTACTTTTAGATTCTTGTTCGCTCATTTACCCAAGCCCTTGATGACCACACCACGCAAGCGCGACTGCTCATATAGCGCCCCTTGCTTCGGCCTTTTCCCCGCACGCCGCCACTGCGCCACCTTGTCGCCATCCCTGCTCCACGCCAGTCCCAGCATCACCAGCGCCACGCCCAGCGCCAGCGCGGTCCATGGCAGGAAGCGCGGGTAGCTGATGCCCATCAGCAGCAGGCCGGCCGTGGCCGCCCAGGCCATGGCGTTGAGCGCCTGCAAAAAGCTGCCCAGGTTGGCGCCAGTGCCGCGCTTGCTGAAATCGGCCCGGTTGGCGGCGGGAGCGCTCCACAGCACGATGTATACGGTGGTCAGCGTGCCCAGCAACAGCGTGGTGACGGTGATCAGGCCGGCCAATGGCGCTTTGCTCAATACCCACAGTGCAGGCGCCGCCACCAGCGCCAGCGGTGGCGCGGCGGCGGCAATCAGCTTGGCGCGCACCAGCTCGGCGGCGCGGCGCGGTGCGCTGGCCAGCAGATCGGGCGCATCTTCGGCGGCCATGGTGATCCAGGCCAGCGTGCCTGCCAGCGAACAGCAGACAAACACCAGCGCGGCGCCGGTGATCTGCGTGGTGCCGGCGGTCGATTTAAACACTACCAGGCAAAGCGGCAACAGGTACAGCAGGCGCAGCAGCACTTGCGACATCAGCCGGGTGTCACGCAGCATCAGGCGCCACTCCTTGATGATCATGGTCCAGGCGAAGCTGCGATCAAAACGCCAGCGCACGCCGCCGCGCGGCGCCCGGGCGGCTTTGCTCGCGCCAGCGGCCTGCTGCACGCCGCGCACGAAGAAATTCCGAGTGCTGCGCACGGTCAGCAAAAATACCGCCACGCCGGTCGCCAGCAGCGCTGGCAATCCGAACGGATGGGTGAATACGCCGTGCGTCAAGGTCAGCACGGGCGTCCAGTTGCCTTCCGCCAGCCAGCGCTTGAGCGGGGCGCCCAGCGTGCTGCTGCTGTTGAATGCCTGCGACAGCAGGAACATCAGCGCACCCACCAGAGCGCTCAGCACATGGGCCAGCGTACGCGTGCGGCGCGCACCCAGCAGCCTGACCAGCGCCAGCGTGAGCAGCATCGCCAGCGACGACACCAGCAGCGCCAGCGCAATGACGACAACGTAAATCGCCAGCCAGCCGGGACGCCCGGTCAGCAAGCCAATATTGGCCAGCGGCGCCAGGAAAAACAAGAACACGCCGGCCACGCTGATGGCGATGCCCAGCAGGCGGGCAAAGAAGATGCTGGCCGCAGGCAGCGGCGAGGACAGCAGCAAGTCCATGTCACCGCGCTCGAACAGCGCATCGACAGCGCCGCGCAAGGCGGCCGACAGCATCCACGTGAGCAAGGCAAACAGGCCAATGAGCAGCAGCGGCGCCTGCAAGTGCCCGGGAATGGCGATGCGCTCGATCAGCGGCGCCAGCTTGTAGGCGCCAAAGTGCAGCGCCAGTTGAAACACCGCCAGCAAGCCGTGGTTGAGCCAGCGTGACGATTGCTTGCCATTCGCGCGCAGCTTGCGCAGGTTGCTGAAATACATACGTATCTCGTGGCGCAGCAACCACCCTACACTGCCCGGGTGCAGCGTCATGCGGTTTCTCCGGTCAGGCGCAGGAATACGTCTTCCAGTGTGCCATCGCTGCCAGCGCCGGCCTGCTCGCGCAGTTGCGCCAGCGTGCCTTCGGCCACCAGGCGGCCGGCGCCGATGATGCCGATGCGCTGCGCCAGGCGCTCGGCCACTTCCAGTATGTGGGTGGTCAGCACCACGGTGCCGCCATCGGCTACGTGCTGCTGCAGCAAGTCCTTGACCTGGCGCGCTGCGCCGGCGTCCAGCCCGGTCAGCGGCTCATCGAGGATCAACAGTTGTGGCGCATGGATCAGCGCCCCGGCCAGCGCCAGTTTTTGCTTCATGCCGCGCGAAAAACCTTCGGTCAGCTCGTGTGCGTGCTGGCTCAGATCGAGCCATTCGAGCAGGTGGCGCGCACGCGGTTCGGCATCAAGAGCGCTGATACCCCACAGGCCGGCCACGAACTCCAGGTATTCGGTGGATTTGAGCTTGTTGTACACCATCGGCTCATCGGGCAGATAGGCCATGTGGCGCTTGGCGGCGGCCGGGTCGGCCAGCATGTCCACACCGAGCACCTCGACACTGCCGCTGTCGGGCGCCAGCAGGCCCGTCACCATGCGCAGCGTAGTGGTCTTGCCAGCGCCATTAGGTCCGAGCAATGCGTAAAATTCGCCGCGCTTCACGGTCAGGTCGAGTTGATCAACTGCGGGACGGCCAAACGCTTTCGACAGCGATTGCAACTTCAATGCAAACTCGGACATGATGGGAAATTTCTAATTATCAATTCGACTATCTTCTCAGTAGTCTGCCTTGATGTCCAGAGGAAATGATGTTCGGTCAGCGGCCAGCGCGGCGGCAAAGAACGATGGAGTTGTCAGACAAGTCCGTGTTTTTACTTACAAATCGGCTAATTCATTGGCAAACCAGCATCGATAGCCCCGTGAACGGCACGGAATTTACACAAATTACACTGGGACAGTCTAAAATATTCGCTTGGGTTAGAAACGATTACACTTGATCGACCGCTAACGCTCCTGCCGTCAGGCACCGATCCGTCTTTGGGAACAACCGAGGGAATAAACATGGCAACAGAAAAATCTAAAATCATCTACACACTGACCGACGAAGCGCCGCTGCTGGCGACTTACTCCCTGTTACCGATCATCCAGAAATTTACCGCTCCGGCCGACATCGACGTCGTTGCCAGCGATATTTCGGTGGCGGCCCGTGTGCTGGCTGAATTCCCGGAATTTCTGACCGAAGCGCAACGCCTGCCCAATACCCTGGCCGAACTGGGCGCCCTCACCCAGCTGGCCGACACCAACATCATCAAGCTGCCGAACATCAGCGCCTCCGTGGCACAGCTGCAGGCAGCGATCCGCGAACTGCAAGGCAAGGGCTACAAGCTGCCGGACTACCCGGAAGACGCTAAAACCGACGAAGAAAAAGCCCTGAAGGCGCGCTACAGCAAGTGCACCGGCTCGGCCGTGAACCCAGTGCTGCGCGAAGGTAACTCCGACCGCCGCGCGCCAAAAGCCGTGAAAGAATACGCCCGCAAGCACCCGCACTCGATGGGCGAATGGAGCCAGGCTTCGCGCACCCACGTGTCGCACATGCACGGCGGCGACTTCTACCACGGCGAAAAATCGATCACGCTGGACCGCGCCCGCAACGTCAAGATGGAACTGATCACGCCATCCGGCAAAACCCTGGTGCTGAAACCAAAAGTGGCGCTGCAAGCCGGTGAAATCATCGACAGCATGTTCATGAGCAAAAAAGCGCTGCTCGAGTTCTACGAAAAAGAAATCGACGACGCCTACAAAACCGGCGTGATGTTCTCGCTGCACGTCAAAGCCACCAGGATGAAGGTATCGCACCCGATCGTGTTCGGCCACTGCGTGCGCATCTTCTACAAGGAAGCGTTTGAAAAACACGCCAAGCTGTTTGAAGAACTGGGCGTCAACGTCAACAACGGCATGCTCAACCTGCTCGACAAGATCGAAAAACTGCCGACCTCGCAGAAGGAAGAAGTGCTGAAAGACCTGCACGCATGCCTCGAGCACCGTCCCAAGCTGGCCATGGTCGATTCGGCCAAGGGCATTACCAACTTCCATTCGCCAAACGACGTGATCGTCGATGCGTCGATGCCGGCGATGATACGTATCGGCGGCAAGATGTGGGGCGCCGATGGCCGCACAGCCGACGTCAAGGCCGTGATGCCGGAATCGACCTTTGCCCGCATTTACCAGGAGATGATCAACTTCTGCAAATGGCACGGCAACTTCGACCCGACCACCATGGGCACCGTACCGAACGTCGGCCTGATGGCCCAGCAAGCCGAAGAATACGGCTCGCACGACAAGACCTTTGAAGTGGCCGAAGGCGGCATCGCCAACATCACCGACCTGGAAACCGGCGAAGTGCTGCTGACCCAGACCGTGGAAGAAGGCGATATCTGGCGCATGTGCCAGGTCAAGGACGCACCGATCCGCGACTGGGTCAAGCTGGCCGTGACCCGCGCACGCAACTCGGGCATGCCTGCCGTGTTCTGGCTCGATCCATACCGTCCGCACGAAGCCGAAGTGATCAAAAAAGTCGAGCTCTATCTGAAAGACCACGACACCACCGGCCTGCACATCGAGATCATGTCGCAAGTACGCGCCATGCGCTACACGCTGGAGCGCGTATCGCGCGGCCTGGACACCATCTCCGTCACCGGCAACATTCTGCGCGACTACCTGACCGACCTGTTCCCGATCCTGGAACTGGGCACCTCGGCCAAGATGCTGTCGATCGTGCCACTGATGGCTGGCGGCGGCATGTACGAAACCGGCGCCGGCGGCTCGGCTCCTAAACACGTCAAGCAACTGGTGGAAGAAAACCACCTGCGCTGGGATTCGCTGGGCGAGTTCCTGGCACTGGCCGTCTCGCTGGAAGAGCTGGGCATCAAGTCGGGCAACAGCAAAGCCAAGCTGCTGGCCAAGACCCTGGACGAAGCCACCGGCAAACTGCTGGACAACAGCAAGTCGCCATCGAGCCGCACCGGCGAGCTGGACA
>JBEVNE010000082.1:0-8324 GCA_040508275.1 Duganella sp. | reverse complement strand
AGGATTTCCAGTTTGTCTTTGACTTCCATGCCCGCCTCGATATACTGTATTTTCATACAGTATATCAGAAGCTTTTCCCGGCAGGTTTTCCGGCTGCGCTATCGCAGTATGGTATGCAACGCTTCCACCAGCGCCGCACATTCGGCGTCCGTGCCGATCGAAATACGCAGGAACTGCTCGATGCGCGGCTGGCGGAAGTGGCGCACCAGGATCGCCCGTTCACGCAGCGCGGCGGCAATCGCGGCAGCGTCATGCTGCGGGTGGCGGGTAAACACAAAATTGGCCTGCGACGGCAGCACTTCAAAGCCCAGCGCCTGCAGCTGCGCCGTCAAGGCGCTGCGGGTGGCGATGATCGCCTGCGCAGTGCTGGCGGTGTAGTCGGCATCGTCAAGCGCCGCCACGGCGCCGGCCTGCGCCACCTGCCCCAGCGGGTAGCAGTTAAAACTGTTTTTTACCCGCTCCAGCGCGGCGATCAGGTCGCGGTGGCCTACTGCAAAACCGACCCGCAAGCCGGCCAGCGAGCGCGATTTGGACAGCGTCTGGATCACCAGCAGATTGTCGTAGCGGTCCACTAGCGCACTGGCGCTGGCGCCGCCAAAGTCCACGTAGGCTTCGTCGATCACCACCACCTGGTCGGGATGATCGGCCAGCAGCGCTTCGATCTGCGCCATCGCCAGGCCGATGCCGGTCGGGGCATTCGGGTTGGCGATGATGATGGCGCCGCAGGGCTGGCGATAGTCGGCCACGTCGATTTCGAAGCGGTCATTCAGCGGCACCTGCGCCGCCGTGATGCCGTACAGGCTGCAGTAAGTCGGATAGAAGCTGTAGCTGATGTCGGGACTGAGCAGCGGCAGTTCGTGCTTGAGCAAGGCCTGGAAGGTGTGGGCCAGCACTTCGTCCGAGCTGTTGCCGACAAATACCTGCTCGCGCGTGAGCTGCAGCTGGCGCGCCACGGCATCCTTGACGGCCAGGTTGGCCGGGTCGGAATAGCGGCGCAAATCGTCGCCCAGTGCGTTCTGCATGGCCGCGATCGCCTTGGGCGACGGGCCATACGGGTTTTCGTTGGTATTGAGTTTGATCAGGTTCGGCATCTGCACCTGTTCACCCGGTGTATAGGGCGTCAGCCCATGCACGACTTGACTCCAGAAACGGCTCATGACAGTACTCCCAGTGCTTGTTGAATATCGGCGATCAGATCACCCACGTCTTCCAGCCCGACGTTGAACCGTACCAGCGTGCCGCTGCCGCCCCAGTTCTGATGCTGGCGCTGGTGCGCTATGCGGTACGGCATCACCAGGCTGTTGGCCCCGCCCCAGCTGTAACCGATGCCGAACAGTTGCAAGGCATCGACAAAGCGGTCGGTCTGCACCTCCGTGTAGCGTTCATCGAACAGCACCGAGAACAGGCCGCCGGCGCCGGTAAAGTCGCGCTGCCAGTGTGCGTGGCCGGGGCAATCGGGCAGCGCCGGATGCAGCACGCGGGCGATTTCCGGGCGCGTGGACAGCCACTGCGCCAGCGTGCGTGCAGCCTTGTCGTGGGCATCGAAACGCAGCCGCAAGGTGGGCAGGCCGCGCAGCACCAGATAGGCATCGTCGGCCCCCACGCCCAGGCCCAGGCGCATGTGCGCCAGCGCCAGCCGGTCGTTGAGGGCGCGGTCGCGCGTGATCACGGCGCCCATCAGCACATCGCCGCCGCCCGAATGGTACTTGGTCAGCGCCTGCATGACGATGTCGGCGCCCAGCGCAAAACCGTCCAGCGCCAGCCCGGCCGACCAGGTGTTATCGAGCGCCACCAGCACGCCGCGCGCACGGGCGGCGGCGCAGATCGCCGGCAAATCCGGCACTTCCATCGAGATCGAGCCGGGTGCCTCGGTCCAGATCAGGCGTGTGTTGGGCTGTATCAGCGCGGCGATGCCGGCGCCGATCAGCGGGTCGTAGTAGCGCGTGCTGACGCCGAAATCGGCTGCCAGCCAGCGTCCCAGTTCGCGGTTGGGGTAGTAGGCGTTATCGGGCAACAGCACATCGTCGCCGCTCTTGAGCAGGGCAAAATCGACCATGGCAATCGCCGCCAGCCCGCTCGGCGCCAGCAGGCAATGGCTGCCACCCTCAATCGCTGCCAGCCGCGCTTCCAGCGTAAAGGTGGTGGGCGTGCCATGCAGGCCGTAGGTATAGGCGTTCTTGTTTTTCCAGTCGCCGGCGCGCATGGCCGCCACGTTCTCGAACAGCACGGTCGAGGCGTGGTGGATGGCGGTGGGATAGGCGGCAAAACCGGGCGGTGGCTGGTAGCCCGGGTGGATCAGGGTGGTTTGTGGAGATTTTTTGGCCATGCGCGGTGACAGGCTTACTGCGCCTGCCCCCACAGATCATGCGCATCCGAGGTGGTAATCGTCACATCGACAAACTGCCCGACCGCCAGCTTCTTGTGCGGTTCGTACGGCGGCTTGACGTAGACCACGCCATCGATCTCGGGCGCATCGGCAGCCGAGCGGCCGATGCCGCCGGTGCGGTTGACTTCATCGATCAGCACGCGCACGGTCTTGCCGACCTTGGCCTTCAGGCGGTTCTTCGAAATTTCTTCCTGCAGCAGCATCACGCGGCCACGGCGTTCTTCGCGCACTTCTTCCGGTACCGGGTTGGCCAGTTCGTTGGCGGTGGCGCCTTCCACCGGCGAGTAGGCAAAGCAGCCCAGGCGGTCGATCTGCGCTTCCTTGAGGAAGTCGAGCAGGTACTCGAATTCGGCCTCGGTCTCGCCGGGGAAGCCGGCGATAAACGTCGAACGGATGGTCAGCTCGGGGTTCATCTGGCGCCAGGCCAGGATGCGGTCGAGATTTTTCTCGCCGCTGGCCGGGCGCTTCATGCGCTTGAGCACATCGGGATGGGCGTGCTGCATCGGAATGTCGAGGTAAGGCAGCACGTGCTCGCCCATCATCGGAATGACCTGGTCAACGTGCGGGTACGGGTAGACGTAGTGCATGCGCACCCAGGCGCCGTAGGACTTGGCCAGTTCGCCCAGCGCTTCCATCAGCTGGGTCATATGGGTTTTGACCGGGCGGCCGTTCCAGAAACCGGTGCGGAATTTCACATCGACGCCATAGGCCGACGTATCCTGCGAAATCACCAGCAGTTCCTTGACGCCCGACTTGAACAGGTTTTCCGCTTCCAGCAGCAGTTCGCCGATCGGACGCGACACCAGGTCGCCGCGCATCGATGGAATGATGCAGAACGAGCAGCGGTGATTGCAGCCTTCCGAGATTTTCAGGTAGGCATAGTGTTTGGGCGTGAGCTTGATGCCCTGCGGCGGCAGCAGGTCGATAAATGGTTCGTGCGGCTTGGGCAGGTGGATATGCACCGAATCCATGACCTCGGCCAGCGCATGCGGACCGGTCACGGCCAGCACCTTGGGGTGCACCTTCATGATGATGTCGTCACCCTGCGCGTCTTTTTTCGCGCCCAGGCAGCCGGTGACGATGACCTTGCCGTTTTCCGCCAGCGCTTCGCCGATGGCGTCCAGCGACTCCTGCACGGCGGCGTCGATGAAGCCGCAGGTATTGACGATCACCAGGTCGGCGCCGTCGTAGGACTTGGCGGTCTCGTAACCCTCCGCGCGCAGCTGGGTCAGGATCTGTTCGGAATCGACCAGCGCCTTGGGGCAGCCGAGCGAGACAAAGCCGACCTTGGGTGCGGCGCCACTGGCGGTGACGGTCGTGGCGGAGGGGGGCTTGTTGAGACGGGAAATTGGTTGCGATTGCATGATTGAGGCTGAAGGCTGGGGGGGCTGGATAAAAGACGCAACGCGTCTATGTCGGGCAATCGACCATTATACCCGATAGCGTTTCACCGGCGCGGGCAGATGTCGCGATCCGGCATCCCATGGAGTTTCCATGCACCAATATTATTGTGTCGAATAGCCAACACAGCTACATATAATGCAATCACATGCCCTGCCCTTCGTTGCTAATGCGGTCAGGCCAATCTAGAATGGCCTGACCGGTTTCATGACACGTTGTCAGCAAAATCCCGTCAGCAAACCGGTATTGACCAACGACGACCATGGCCCCTTGCGGACCAGCCTCGGCGTGGCGCGGAACACGCGAGGTGTTCCACGGCGCATGCTCCCCGCAGCGCTTCCGACACTACAATAAACGACATCGGAGACACTTTGAAAACCATTACCATGGCCACCGCCCTGGCGCTCGCTCTCGCGACCCTGGGTGCGCCCACCGCACTTGCCAATACCCTGCCGTTGCAAAACGCCGTCATCAGCGCCAGCTACAACGGCGACAATGCCGCCATGCTGGGCCTCGACAGCCAGTTTGCCAGCATCCCGGGCTCGCACATCAGCAGCCTCGACCCGACCGCTACCGGGGTGGAATTCTTTACCTCGGACTTTTTGTTCGGCATCGATTTTTCCGCCGACGGCGGCTTGACCATCATGGCCAACTACGCGCTGCCCATCGGCCCCTACGCCATGCGCTTCGACTTTGGCAGCACGCTGGCCAACCCGATCAGCAGCTTCACCTTTACCGGCGCGGCCGGCGCGCGCGGCGTGCCGGTACTGTCCATCATCGATGCCCACACCATCGCGCTCGACCTCAGCGCCGTCGAATGGGACGAATTTGGCACCCTCAATGCCAGCATCGCCGCCATCTCGCCCGTGCCGGAGACCTCGCCAGCGGCCATGCTGCTCGCCGGCCTGGCCAGCCTGGCCGGCTGGACGCGCTGGCGCCGACGACAGCAGCTCGGCTGACGAATCAGCCGCCCAGACAACTGCTTAGGCTCGGCAGCCAAAGAATTGCAAACAAGCTGCCGCGCCCTCCCATTTTCTCCATCAGGAGTTCCCATGCACCATCTTGCATTCAAGGCGGCGCTGTGCGTCGCCCTTTTGTCCGGCGCCAGCGCCACCCTCGGCGCCGATGTCATTGATCCGGCACGCCAGCCAGCCCCACGTGACGGCTGGGCCAGCCAGGCCGGCGGCACGCTCGGCGGCTCGGCTGCCACTGCCGACCAGATCTACACCGTCAGCACGCGCGCGCAATTGCTCGCGGCCATCTACAACGGCGGCGTCAACCCTAAAATCATCAAGCTGCGCGGCGTCATCGACATGAGCGAGGCCCTGCCCTACAGCAGCAACGCCGACCAGGCCGCGCGCGGCGCCATCCGCCTGCGCAGCAACACCACGCTGATCGGCGACGGCGCCAACTCGGGCATCGTCAATGGCCACATCATCGTATCGAATGTTTCGCAAATCATCATCCGCAACCTCAAGCTGGTCAATCCCTGCGATGTCGGTCCCGTCTGGGATCCGACCGACGGCGCCACCGGCAACTGGAACTCGGCTTTCGACGCCATCGGCGTGACGGGTTCCGACCACGTGTGGGTCGATCACGTCAGTTTTACCGACGCGCCGCTGACCGATAATTTCCTGCCGGTGGAAAACGGCCACGTCAAGCAATGCCACGACGGTTCGCTCGACATCACCAATGCATCGGACTATGTGACGGTGTCCTACAACGTGTTTGGCGAACATAACAAGAACACCCTGATCGGCGGCAGCGACGGCGCCACCGGCGATGAGGGCAAGTTGCGCGTCACCTTCAGCAACAACGTGTACCGCGACATCGCCAGCCGCGCGCCGCGCGTGCGCTATGGCCAGGTCCACCTGTTCAACAACTACTTTGTGGGCAGCAAAACCCATCCCGTGTATCCGGTCAGCTATAGCGTGGGCGTGGCCCATGCCGCCAAGATTTTGTCAAACAACAACGTCTTCGAGGTGGCCGGCGCCCGCGTGTGCAAGGACGTGGTGCGCGACTTTGGCGGCGCCACGGCCGGCGCCTTCAGCGATACGGGCTCGCTGCTGAACGCGGCGCCGCTGGGTGCCTGCGGTGTATCGACCGCCATCGGCTGGACCCCGCCCTACGCCTACAGCCCACGGCCGCTGGCGCTGGTAAAAGCCAACGCACTGGCACAAGCAGGCGGCGGCAAGCTGAGCACTTCCGTCAGCGGCACCGGTAGCACCACCATAGATACCGGCCCCAGCCTGACCTGCCCGGCCACCGGCCTGTACTTCTGCGACGACTTCCAGAACGGCGCCGCCGCCAAATGGGACTTGCTGCCGCTGGCTGGCCCGAACGGCAGCTTCCGCGTGCAGGATGAAGTGGCTGGCAGCGCCAACAAGGTGCTGCAATACACGGCAGCCTCGACCGGCGGTGTGCTGGCGCTGATCAAGGCCAGCGCGCTCAGCGCCGTGCCGTCCGGCGATTACTTTGTCGAAGCGCGCATCCGTCCGATGACCAATGGCACGACCGGCAACAAGCAGCTCTACCTGGTCACGCGCTACACCAATGCCAGCAACTGGTATGGCGCCGGCCTGAACGTGCAAAACACCACGGCCACCACCCAGGTCGAGATTGCCAAAATGCTGTCCGGCACCCTGAGCCGGCCGCGCCAGGTACGCAAGCCGATTGCCATGGACGGCCCGTTCTACACGGTACGTTTTGAAATGATCGGCAGCACCCTGACCGTCTATCTCGACGGTGAAAACCTTGGCTCCGTCACCGACACGGCGTTTGCCGCGCGCGGCCTGGTCGGCCTGTACACGGCCAATAAATCGTTCCAGATCGACGATGTAAGGATCGGCAACCCGGCCCTGAAACCGGCGCAACTGAAGCTCGATCCAGCGCTGACCGACTACACGGCCGAGGCCGGCGATACGCCGTATCAGGTGGCCGTGAATGCGGTGGCGCCGGATGGCGCGGCAGACAGCTTTAGCGCCACGTCCAGCAATCCGGCGGTGGCAAGCGTGAGTCAGGAAGGGAAATTCCTGACCATCAGTCCGCTGGGCGCCGGCACCGCCAGCATCGTCGTCCGCTCCGGCAGCGACCCATCGCTGGCGCGCACCATCAATGCCACCATCGGTGCGCGCTTCAGCCAGCCAACCCAGACTTATGCGCTGGACCGCGCAGTGTGGCCAGCCGCCCATGCCGCCGATGAACCGGTCGATACCTCGCTGAAACTGGTGTTCGACAACCCGGTTGCGCTCGGCAACACCGGCACCATCCGCATCTTCCGCAAGGCCGACGATGCGCTGGTCGATGTGATCCGCCTGAACGGCGAAACCGACGTGCTCGGCTATACCGGCCAGGACCAGGTACGCAAGGTCAACACTGCGCCCATCAGCATCAATGGCAATGTCGTCACCATCAAGCCGCACAGCAACAAGCTGGCGTATGACACCGAGTATTACGTTGCCATTGCCAATGGCGTATTTACTGGCATATCCGCCGGCGCCAGCGTGGGCGGCGTGCCCTTTGTCGGCATCGGCAAGCTCGGCGACTGGTCGTTTACCACCCGCGCCAGCGCCCCGGTGGCCGATACGCTGACCGTCGATGATGACGGCGCCGCCGATTTCCGCACGGTGCAAGGTGCGCTCAGCCATGCGATGCAGCATTTCAGCAAGGCCGAGCCGGTTACCATCCAAGTGAAAAACGGCCGCTACGAAGAACTGCTCTACCTGCGCGGCAAGGATAATGTCAGCCTGATCGGTGAAAGCCGTGACGGCGTGGTGATCAGCTACACCAACTATGACACCTTGAATCCCGGCACCGGCGCCAGCCAGAGCGCCACCAGCACTGCCGTCGCCAGCGGTGGCCGCTCGGTGCTGCTGGTCGAAGCAGCGGACCTGCTCAGTATCGAGTCGCTGAGCATCCGCAACACCACGCTGCGCTCACCTGCCATTTCGGCCCAGGCCGAAACCGTGTATTTCAACAGCGATGCTGGCCGCCTGCTGGTGAAAAACGCCGCCTTCTACAGCGAGCAGGACACGCTGAACCTGAAAGGCTGGTCCTGGTTCTACCGCAGCCTGGTAGCCGGCAATGTCGACTTTATCTGGGGCAGCAGCCGCGCAGCACTGTTTGAAGACAGCGAAATCCGCTCGGTCAGCGACTCCACCAGCGCCACCAGCGGCGGCTATGTGCTACAGGCACGCGTGCCGAATGCCAGCGACAAGGGTTTTGTTTTCCTCAACAGCAAACTGACCCATGGTCCCGGCCCCGGCGCACCGCTGCGCGATGTACCGACCGGCGCCACCTACCTGGCACGCAGCCCGGGCGGCACGACCAGCTGGGACAATATCGCCTTCATCAATTGCAAGATGGACAGCCACGTCGCTGCCGTGGGCTGGGCCGGGCAAGGCGTGAACAGCCAGCCGGCGCCGAATCCGCTGCGACCGGATGCTACGTCGGGCTGGCGTGAATACGGCAGTACTGATCTGGCTGGCAATCCACTGAATCTGGCCACGCGCGTTGGCGGTTTCCAGCTTAGCGCGAG
>JBEVNE010000004.1:0-17142 GCA_040508275.1 Duganella sp. | reverse complement strand
GCCAGGTGACTGCGCGCTTCAGCAGCCAGATGGTGCCGCTCGGCGACATGCGGCTGAGCGATCCGTTCAGCGTGGATTGCGCCCAGCCGGGCAAGGGACGCTGGATCGACGGCAGCAACTGGAGCTACGATTTTGAGCGCGATTTACCGGCTGGCGTGGCCTGCAGCTTCACGCTGAACGAGGTGCACGACCTGGCCGGCCAGCCGGTCAGCGGCGAGCGCAGCTTCCGTTTCGACACCGGTGGTCCGGCGGTGGTGCAGACAGCACCGTATCAAGGCGCGCAAATCGACGAGCGGCAGATTTTCGTGCTCGGTCTTGATGCGCCAGCGAGCGACGCCACCGTGGCGCAGCACGCGTGGTGCCGCGCCGAGGGCATCAACGAAAGGATCGGCGTGCGCATCCTGGCCGGCGCCGAGCGTGAGCAGATACTGGCGCAGCGCAAGGATTTCACCAAGCGTTACCTGTCGCTGTACTTCAAGGCGCGCGGCGTGGTGTGGCATGCCGGCATGGCGGTCAGGGATCAGCGCCTCGAGCGCTCACCGCTGGTGGTGCTGCAATGCCAGCGGCCCTTGCCCGCCAAAGCCAAGGTGGCGCTCGTGTGGGGCGCCGGCATGGCAGCCGACAATGGCCTCGCCACGCGCAAGGACCAGGTGCTGGCGTACCGCACCCGGCCCGACTTTACTGCCAAATTCAGCTGCGAGCGTCTCTCGCCCAAGGCTGGCTGCCTGCCGTTCCTGCCCACCACGGTGACTTTCTCCGCACCGGTGCGGCGCGCCGATGCGCTGGCCGCCACGCTCACCGGTCCCGGCGCCACGATCTTCAAGCCGCACGTGGAAAAGTACCAGGCCAGTGCGGAATACGTGGACAGTATCCGCTTTGACGGCCCGCTGCCGGCTAGCGCTGCCTTGCGCCTGTCGCTGCCGGCCGGCTTGAAGGACGATGCCGGCCGTCCGCTGCTCAATGCCGCGCGCTTTCCGATGACGATCAACACCGATGCCCAGCCGCCGCTGGTAAAGTTCCCCGCGCGCTTCGGCATCATCGAGGCGCAGGGCGACAAGCTGCTGCCGGTCACCGTGCGCAACGTCGAGGCGGCGCTGGCTGCCAAACTGGCGGCCGTCGATATCGAAGGCGCTTCGCTGCGCGTCAACGAAGGCGCCACCGAAGAACAGCAGGACCGGCAGATCGTGCGCTGGCTCGGCCGCATGAGTTATAACGGCGGCTGGGAGCCGCAGGAGCTGTATGGTCAGCAGATGTACCGGCAACTGCTGGCAGGCTTCGAGGTCAAGGACGGCAGCGCCGACCGCGTGCAGCGCTTCAGCATGCCCAAGCCCGGTGGCCGCCAGCAGTTCGAAGTGGTTGGCATCCCCTTGAAAAAACCGGGCTTCTACGTGGTGGAACTGGCCAGCCCGCGTCTCGGCCAGGCATTGTCGGGCAAATCCCGCACCGCCTACGTCAGTTCGGCGGCGCTCGTGACCAATATGGTGGCGCACTTCAAGCGCGGTGCGCAGTCGTCGCTGGTGTGGGTGACCTCGCTCGACAAGGGCCAGCCGGTGGCCGGCGCCAAGGTGGCTGTACGCGATTGCGCCGGCAAGCTGCTGTGGCAGGGATTGACCAATAGCGATGGCGTCGCCAACATCGCCCAGGAGCTGGCCGAACCCGCATGCCAGGCGCGCGAAGGCTTGTTCGTCAGTGCCCGCCACGGCGCCGACATGACGTTTACGCTGTCGAAGTGGGATCGCGGCATCGAGAGCTGGCGCTTCAACCTGCCCACCGAAGGCAGTAGCGCCGACCAGGTGATCGCCAACACCGTATTCGACCGCACCTTGCTGCGGGCAGGCGAAACCGTGCACATGAAGCACTTCCAGCGCCGCAAGGTCATGCAAGGCTTTGCGCTCGATCCGAACAAATCGCTGCCAGCGAGTATGTTCGTGATCCACGAAGGCAGCGACCAGCGCTACGAACTGCCGCTGGTGTGGCGCGCCAACGGCAGCGCCGCCAACGACTGGAAGATCCCGCTCGATGCGCGCCAGGGCTGGTACCAGGTGCTGGTGGGCGGCCGCCAGGCCGGCCGCTTCCGCGTTGAGCAGTTCCGCGTGCCGACCATGAAGGCGCTGTTGCAGGGGCCCAAGGCGCCGGCGGTGCAGGCGGCATCGCTCGACCTCGACGTACAACTGAGCTACCTGTCCGGCGGCGGCGCCGGCGACGCGCCAGTACAACTGCGCACCATGGTGCAGGACAAGTCGGTCAGCTTCGACGATTACGGCGACTTCACGTTCAGCAATGGCGATGTCAAGGTGGGCGTGGAGCACAGGGGCGGCGTGTTTGACGAGGACGAAGGCGTTTTTGACGACGGTGAGAGCGAAGAAAGCAGCGGCGCTGTTGGCGGCGCTGTCCGCACGCGCAACCTCACGCTCGATAAGGCCGGCGGCGCCCGCATCACCATCGACCAGCTACCGGCAGTGACCGCGCCGC
This sequence comes from Duganella sp., assembly GCA_040508275.1. Lineage (GTDB taxonomy): Bacteria > Pseudomonadota > Gammaproteobacteria > Burkholderiales > Burkholderiaceae_D > Rugamonas. Next base: position 14,670 of record JBEVNE010000004.1, on the reverse strand, counting down.
GCGAACTGGCGGCCGAGCTGTCCTACCAGGACGCCAATGGCGAAACCCTGTCCGCGGCTACCCGCGTGGCCTTGTGGCCAGCGGCCGTGGTGGTGGGCATCGCACCCGATAACTGGGTACTGAGCCGCGATGCGCTCAAGTTCCAGGTGGTGGTGCTTGACCTGCAGGGCAAACCGGTGGCTGACGCACCGGTATCGGTGGACTTCTTCCAGCGCGAATCGACGTCGCACCGGCGCCGCCTGGTGGGCGGTTTTTACGCTTACGAGAACAGCAGCGAAGTGAAAGCGCTGGGCCGCGCCTGCGAAGGCCGTACCGACGCCAAGGGGCTGCTGGTATGCCAGGTCAGGGCGCCGGCGGCCGGCAACCTGATCCTGCGCGCGCAAAGCCAGGATGGGCAACAGCGCGTGGCCAGCGCCCACCGCGAAACCTGGGTGGCCGATGGCGACGACTGGTGGTTCAATGTGACTGACAACGACCGCATCGACCTGCTGCCCGACCACAAACGCTACGAGCCTGGCCAGAGCGCCAGCTTCCAGGTACGCATGCCGTTCCGTGAAGCGACCGCCCTGGTGACGGTGGAGCGCGAGGGTGTGATCGACAGCTATGTGCGTCCGCTTTCGGGCAGTGCGCCGGTGTTCACGGTGCCGATCAAGGCCGGCTATGCGCCCAATGTCTACGTGTCGGCGCTGGTGGTGCGCGGGCGCGTGGCCGGCGTGCAGCCGACCGCGCTGGTGGACCTGGGCAAGCCCGCCTACAAGCTCGGTATCGCGCCGCTGCGGGTCGGCTGGGCCGCCAACGAACTCAAGGTGCAGGTGGACACCGACCGGCAGGTGTACAAGGTGCGCGACAAGGCAAAAGTAAAAGTGCGGGTCACGCGCGCCGATGGTTCGGCGCCGCCAGCGGGCGCCGAAGTGGCGCTGGCGGCGGTGGATGTGGGGCTGCTGGAGCTGATGCCCAATACCAGCTGGAACCTGCTGGAAGCCATGATGCAGCAGCGCAGCCTGCAAGTGCAGACCGCTACCGCGCAAATGCAGGTGGTGGGCAAGCGCCACTTTGGCCGCAAGGCGGTGGCGGCCGGCGGTGGCGGCGGCAAGGGCGGCGGGCGCGAACTGTTCGACACGCTGCTGTTCTGGAAGGCGCAGGTGGTGCTCGATGCCGACGGCATGGCCTCGGTCGAAGTACCGCTGAACGACTCGCTGACGGCGTTTCGCATCGTCGCCATCGCTAGCGCCCAGGCGGGTTTGTTCGGTACCGGCCAGGCCGAGGTGCGCAGCACGCAGGACTTGATGCTGCTCTCGGGCCTGCCGGCGCTGGTGCGCGAGGGCGACCGCCTGCGCGCCCTCTACACGGTGCGTAACACCACCGGCGCTGCGCTCGAGGTAGCGTTGACGGCCAAGGCGGGCGCGCAGTCGCTGCCCACGCAACAGGTCACGCTCGAAGCGGGGCAGGCGAAGGAAATCGGCTGGGACTACCAGGTGCCGGCCGGTGCCAGCACGCTGGCGTGGGAGGTGGCGGCCAATGTCGCCAGTGGTGGGACGCATGCGGGCGCGCGCGACAGCATCAAGGTTAGCCAGAAAGTGGCGCCGGCCGTTCCAGTGCGCGCCACGCAGGCGACCTTGCTGCAACTCGATGGCAAGCAGTCGATGGCGCTGCGCCTGCCCGATGATGCGCTGCCCGGACGCGGCGCGGTGCAGGCGCAGTTCAGCGCGCGCCTGGGCGGCGACCTGCCGGGCGTGCGCGACTTCATGCGCGAGTATCCCTACCGCTGCTTCGAGCAGGTAACCTCGCGCGCGATTGCGCTGCATGACCCGGCGCTGTGGCGCACGGCGCTGGCCAGCTTGCCGGCGCACCTGGATGGCAATGGTCTGGTCAAGTATTTCGCCCCCATGCTGCGCGGCAGCGACAGCCTGACTGCCTACGTGCTGTCGGCCAGCCAGGAGGCCGGTTACGAGATCCCGGCCGAACTCAAGGCACGCATGGAGTCGGGCCTGCAGGCCTTCGTGCAGGGCAAGCTGACGCTCGAATCGCCGTTGCCGACGGCCGATCTGGCGGTGCGCAAGGTGGCGGCCCTTGAAGCGCTGTCGCGCAGCAAGGCCATCGACCATGACGATATCGAATCGTTTACGGTGGCGCCCAACTTGTGGCCGACGTCGGCCGTGATCGACTGGTACCTGGTGCTGAAACGCTCGCCCCGCTTGCCGCAGCAAGCCAGGCAACTGGCCGAGGCGCAGCAGATCCTGCGTTCGCGCCTGAACCTGCAGGGCACGACCATGGGCTTTTCCACTGAGCGCACCGATAACTGGTGGTGGCTGATGTCCTCGGCCGACAGCAACGCCAACCGCCTGCTGCTGGCCATGGCAGATAATCCTGCGTGGCGTGCCGATATCGGCCGGCTGGCGCGCGGCGCCTTGGGACGCCAGCGCGCGGGCCGCTGGGATACCACCGTGGCAAACGCCTGGGGCGTGCTGGCCCTGGACCGCTTCAGTGCCGTGGTCGAGCGCGAGCCGGTGAGCGGCAACGCCACAGTTAAACTGGAAGCAGCAACCAGGTCTGTCAGCTTGGGGCCTGAGACCAGGGCGGATGCGGTCTCCCTGCCATGGCCGAAGGGCAGCAGCACGCTGGAACTGGCCCACACCGGTACCGGCAAACCGTGGGTAACGGTGCGCACGCTGGCAGCGCTGCCGCTCAAGGCGCCGGTGTCCAGCGGCTACACCATCGCCAAGACGATTACGCCGGTCGAGCAGAAGACGCGCGGCGTATGGTCGCGCGGCGATGTGTACCGCGTGCGGCTCGAACTGGAAGCACAGTCGGACATGACCTGGGTGGTGGTCGATGATCCGATTCCCGCCAGCGCCACGGTGCTCGGCTCGGGACTGGGCCGCGATGCGGCGCTGCTGGACCGGGGCAACCGTAAAGCTGGCTGGGCCTGGCTGGCGTTCGAGGAACGCAGCTTCGACGGCTACCGGGCCTTTTACCAGTTCGTCCCCAAGGGTAAATGGAGCGTCGAGTACACGGTGCGCCTGAATAACCCCGGCCAGTTCAACCTGCCGCCGACGCGGGTGGAGGCCATGTACAGCCCCGAGATGTTCGGCGAGGCGCCCAATGCGCAGGTGGTGGTCAAGTGAAGACAGTCTTTGGCTTGCTGGCGCTGGCGGCCGCTGCGGCCTCGGCTGTGGCCTCGGTTGTGGCCCCAGCTGCGGCACACGCGGCGCCGACCGTGCCGACGCCGGAACAGGCGCGCGCAGCCTACCGCAGCTCCGAAGCCGTGCTGCTCGACCGCCAAGGTGTACCGGTACAGTCGCTGCGCATCGACATGACCGCGCGCCGGCTCGATTGGGTGTCGCTCGACGATATCTCGCCGGCGCTGCCGGCGGCCATCCTGCAGGCCGAGGACCAGCGCTTCTACCAGCATGGCGGCGTTGACTGGAATGCGGCGGCCAAGGCGGCGTGGGACAACCTGTTCCGCACCCGCCCGCGCGGTGCATCGACCATCACCATGCAACTGGCGGCGCTACTCGATCCGGCCTTGCAAGCAAATGCGAAGGGCCGCAGCTGGGGCCAGAAATGGGATCAGATCCAGGCCGCGCGCGAACTCGACGCCGGCTGGAGCAAGCGCCAGATCATCGAGGCGTATCTGAACCTGGTATCGTTCCGCGGCGAGTTGGAGGGCGTGGGCGCGGCGTCGCGCGGCCTGTTCGGCAAAGCGCCATCGGGCCTGAACCTGACCGAGTCGGCCATTCTGGCCAGCCTGCTGCGCGGGCCGTCCGCCGCGCCGCGCCTGGTGTCGCAGCGTGCCTGCGCGCTGGCGCGCGAGCTGCGCATGCCAGCCACCTGTGCCGACATCGAACTGCGCACCACCATTGCTCTCGGTCGTCCGCAACTGGCCGCCGGCCTGGCGCCAGCGCCGCAGGTGGCGCAACAGCTGCTGGCCGGGAAGGCGGCGGGGCAGTCGGTGCGCAGCACGCTCGACGCCGGCGTGCAGCGCTTCGCCCAGAATGCGCTGCGCCAGCAACTGATCGCCCTCACGGCGCGCAACGTCAACGACGGCGCGGTACTCGTGCTCGACAACGCCAGCGGCGCTGTGCTGGCCTACGTCGGCAATGCCGGCGGCGCCGAGGTCGATGGCGTGGCGGCGCTGCGCCAGGCCGGCTCCACCCTCAAGCCTTTCCTGTACGAGCTGGCGCTGGAGCGCCGCCTGCTCACCGCCGCTTCGCTGATGGATGACAGCAGCCTGGGCATCGCCACCGGCGCAGGCACCTACGCGCCGCAGAACTACGACAAGGGTTTCAAGGGCTATGTCAGCGTGCGCACCAGCCTGGCCAGTTCGCTCAATGTGCCGGCCGTGCGCACGCTGGTGATGACGGGGCTGGACCGTTTTTACGCGCGGCTGCACGATGTCGGCTTGAGCAGCCTCACCGAATCGGCCGACTACTACGGCTATTCGCTGGCGCTGGGCTCGGCCGAAGTATCGCTGCTGGAGCTCACCAATGCCTACCGCACGCTGGCCAATGGCGGCCTGTACGCGCCGGCGCGGCTGCTGGAGAAGGGCGCGCCAGCCAGTCCGGTGCGGGTGCTGGATGCCCGCGCCAGCTTCATCATCGGCGACATCCTGGCCGACCGGGGCGCACGCAGCACTACTTTCGGCCTGAAGAACGAGCTGGCGACGACGTTCTGGAGCGCCGTCAAGACCGGCACCAGCAAGGACATGCGCGATAACTGGTGTATCGGTTACTCGGACCGCTACACGGTGGGCGTATGGGTTGGCAACTTCGACGGCCAGGCCATGTGGGATGTTTCGGGTGTGACGGGCGCCGCACCGGTGTGGCGCGACGTGATGGATTACCTGCACCACGGTCAACCAAGCCGCGCACCGGCGGCGCCAGCTGGGGTGGTGCGGCGCCAGGTGGCCTGGCAGCCAGCGCTGGAACCAGCGCGCGCCGAGTGGTTTTTGGCGGGCACCGAAACGCCGCTGGTTGCGCTGGTGCAGGACAGTGACAGTGGCCAGGCGCCGGCCATCGTCTATCCCGCGCCGGGCAGCGTGATCGCCATCGATCCCGACATTCCGGCTGGCCGCGAACGCGTGATATTCCACGCCCAGGCTGCGCAAGGCCTGAGCTGGCGCCTGAATGGCGCCACCCTGAGCGCCGCCAGCACCGACTATCCATGGGCCCCGCAACCGGGCATCCATGAGCTGGTGCTGATCGACAGCAGTGAAAAAGTTGTGGCCAGCAGCCGCTTCCAGGTACGCGGCAATGCGCGCAGCAGGTAAAACCGAGCAAACTTCAAGACGAAAAAAGCCGGCATCGCGCCGGCTTTTTCAATACTGCGCTACAGCTTATTCGCGATTACCGCCCGCGATACCCAGCAGCGACAGCAGGCTGGTGAAGATGTTGTAGACGTCGAGGTACAGGCGCAGGGTGGCGCTGATGTAGTTGGTCTCGCCGCCGTTGACGATCTGCTGCACGTCATACAGGATGTAAGCCGAGAAGATCGCAATGGCCACCACCGAAATCACGATGTGCAGGGCAGGGATGGCCAGGAAGATATTGGCCACCGATGCCAGCACCAGCACGATCACGCCGGCGAACAGCCAGGTGCCCATGCCCGAGAAATCACGCTTGGTCACCGTGGCAATCGAGGCCAGCACGGCAAACACGGTGGCGGTACCGCCGAAGGCCAGCATGATCAGCGTGCCGCCGTTGGAGAAGCCCAGCGTGCGCGTGAGCAGCGGCGTGAGCATCACGCCCATGAAGAAGGTGAAGCCCAGCAGCAGGGCCACGCCCACGCCCGAGTTCTTGTTTTTCTCAATCGCCCAGATGAAACCGAAGGCGCCGGCCAGGAACACGATCATCATCAGCGCGCCGCCCAGTTGCAGGTTCAGCCCTACGCCGAGTGCGGCGCCCATGACGGTCGGGATCATCGACAGCGCCAGCAGCCAGTAGGTGTTGCGCAGTACGGTATGCTGTACTGCGCGGCCACGGCCCGCAATGTCGTACGTTGAATGTTGCATGTTGTTCATGATGCCTCCAATAGTTGGTGCGGAGTAACCCGCTTGATAAAAGGATAGCACGCCTGCGCGAAAATACATAAAAACGGCCTCCAAAAGCACTTAAAGCCAGCTTAAAGTGCCATCTTTTCGCTTCCAGGCGCAAGAAACGGTCGCTTCAAAGCCTGTTGTCGCATTAATCTGGCAGCGTTTTTCGGATTGCCGGGTGTTCTATGGTAAAATCGAAGGTTGATTGAACTATCAATTCTTGTTTTAAACCTTTCTTTTTATTGGAGTTTTTCAAATGGCAATCGAACGCACCCTGTCGATCATCAAACCAGATGCAGTAGCAAAAAACGTTATCGGTCAAATCTACACCCGTTTCGAAAACGCTGGTCTGAAGATCGTTGCTGCTCAAATGAAGCAGCTGTCGCGTGAAGAAGCCGAAGGTTTCTACGCTGCGCACAAAGAGCGCGGCTTCTTCAAGGACCTGGTGGACTTCATGGTCTCGGGTCCGGTCATGATCCAGGCACTGGAAGGCGAAAACGCCGTCCTGAAAAACCGCGAACTGATGGGCGCTACCGATCCTAAGAAGGCTGACAAAGGCACCATCCGTGCTGATTTCGCTGATTCGATCGACGCTAACGCCGTTCACGGTTCCGACGCTGTCGAAGCTGCACAAGTAGAAATCGCCTACTTCTTCGGCAAGTAATTCTCTGTTATGCCTCCGTTTCCACGATGGTGGAAACGGAATTTTTTGTACTGTTTTGAACCTGACTATGAACGCACCTCTGACCAACTTGCTGGACTTCGATCCCGCGCAGCTCATCGCTTATTGCGCCGAGTTGGGGGAGAAGCCGTTCCGCGCCAAGCAACTGCAACGCTGGATCCACCAATTCGGTGCGTCGGACTTCGACAGCATGACCGATCTGGCCAAGTCGCTGCGCGACAAACTGAAAACCCGCGCCTTCGTCGCTGCCCCGGCCATCATCAGCGACCATACGTCGACCGACGGCACGCGTAAATGGCTGGTCGATGTCGGCAATGGCAATGCGGTGGAAACCGTGTTCATCCCGGAAGAAAACCGCGGCACGCTGTGCATTTCCACCCAGGCCGGCTGCGCCGTGAACTGCCGCTTCTGCTCGACGGGCAAGCAGGGTTTTTCGCGCAACCTCACTGTCGGTGAAATCATCGGCCAGCTGTGGATGGCGGAATTCGAACTGCGCCGCACCAAGGGCATCGAGCCCGGCCCCAAGGGCGAGCGCCAGATCACCAACGTGGTCATGATGGGCATGGGCGAGCCGCTGCTCAATTTCGAGCCGACCGCCACGGCGCTCAAGCTCATGCTCGACGACAACGCCTACGGCCTGTCGCGCCGCCGCGTTACGCTGTCCACTTCGGGCGTGGTGCCGGCCATCGACCGTCTGTCGCAGGAAGTGCCGGTGGCGCTGGCCGTCTCGCTGCACGCCTCCAACGACGAGCTGCGCAACGGCCTGATTCCGCTGAATAAAAAATACCCGCTCAAGGAGCTGATCGCAGCCTGCAAGCGCTACCTCGAGTTTGCGCCGCGCGACTTCATCACGTTTGAGTACTGCATGCTTGACGGCGTCAACGACAGCGACGAGCACGCCCGCGAACTGATCGCCCTGGTGCAAGATCCCGTGCATGGCATTAACTGCAAATTCAACCTGATTCCATTCAACCCGTTCCCGGAATCGGGATTGCTGCGCTCGAAAAATCCGCGCATCAAGGCGTTTGCGCAAATTCTGGTCGATGCCGGCATCGTCACCACCATCCGCAAAACCCGTGGCGACGACATCGACGCCGCCTGCGGCCAGCTGGCCGGTGAAGTCAAGGACCGTACCCGCGTGCAGGAGCGCATGGGTAAAATGGCCGAGTACCAGCAAAAGTTCGGCGCCAATTTTGGCAAGATCGTGGAGATTCATTCCTGATGGCGGGATCGGCGCAGCGCGGCCGTTTCAGCCTTGTCACGCGCGGGATGTTCCCGCTGCTGGCAGGCGCGCTGGCCGGTTGCGTTGCCACGTCCGATACCGTGCGCAGTGTCGATAGCGCGCCCTTCAGTGCCTCGTCCGGCGCCAGTGCCGAGCGCAAGGCGGCCATCCGCATGCAATTGGCAGTTGGCTATTTCGAGCAGGGCCAGTATGCTGTCGCACTTGACGAGGTCAAACTGGCGCTGGCATCCGGTCCTGACAACGCCGAGGCGCTGGGGCTGCGCGGCCTGATCGAGCAGGCGCTGGGCCAGACCGTTGCCGCCGACGAGAGTTTCCGCCGCGCGCGCAGGCTGGCGCCGGGAAATCCCGACCTGGCAAATAACTATGGTGCATTTTTGTGCCAGAACGGCCGCGTGGCCGAGGCCATGCCGCTGTTCGATGCAGCGCTGGCCAACCGCGCTTACCGCACGCCGGCCAGCGCCGCCAATAATGCTGGCGGGTGCGCGTTGAACATCAAGGATTACGCCAGCGCGGAGCGTTATCTGCTGCAAGCGTTGCAGTTGACGCCCGATCTGCCGGCTACCAACGCCAATCTGGCGCGGCTCTACGTGGAAAAGCGCGATCTCGAACGCGCGCATTTCTTCGTGACTCGCCTGGGTGAGGTGGCAAAGATGGAGAGCCTGACGGCCGATGTGCTGTGGCTCGGGATTAAAGTGCAGCATCGCGTCGGGGATACGGGGGCACAATCTGGCTGGGTGACGCAATTGCGCAGCCGCTACCCTGGCTCGACCGAGTATGCTGCTTATCAACGTGGGGCGTTTGATGAGTGAGACAGCAATGAATTCTGAACGGGTAGAATCGCCAAAAGACCAGGGCAAAAACAGCCTGGCCACACCCGGGGCGCAATTGCAGGCACAGCGCGAAGCACTGGGCCTGAGCGTGGAACAGATCGCCGACCAGCTCAAGCTTTCGACGCGCCAGGTCAGGGCGCTCGAAGCGGGCGACTATGCCGCGCTGCCCAATATGGCCGTGACGCGCGGTTTCGTGCGCGCTTACGCCAAGGTGGTGCGTATCGACCCCACGCCGCTGGTGGCGATGATCGAAGTGGTGTCGCCGACCAGTCCCGAAGCATCGCCGCCGCGCAAGGAAGTGGCGGCGTCGTTCTCCGATTCGCGCCTGCCGTTGATGACCTCGCGTTCGTCCAACAAGGGCGGCCTGCTGGCGGCGCTGCTGGCGGTGGCGATTGCCGGCGCCGGCGTGTATGCCTACCAGGCCGGCCTGATTTCGCCAGCGCTGTTCGAACGCCCTGCTGACAGCGCCGAGTCGCCGGCGGCAGGTGACAAGGGCGCGGCCACGGTAGCGCCGCTGGAAACCACGCTGGTCAAACCGGGGCAGGAAACGGTGGCGCTGCAATCGCCGAATGTACCGTTGGTATCAGTGCCGCCGGTGGATGGCGGCACGCCGGCAACGGCTGCTGCGCCGGCCCCGACGGCAGCCCCGGCGCCTGCGCCTGCTGCGGTCACCCCGGCCACCCCGGCCACCACGGCTGCGACCCCGCCGGCGCCGGCTCCCGCTCCCGCGCAAGCTGCGGCGGTGACCGGTACCGCGCTGGTGCTGAAAGTGACCGAGGATTCGTGGATCGAGATTCGCCGTCCGGGCGCGCCGTCGCTGATTTCGCGGCTGGTCAAGGCTGGCAGCACCGAGACTTTCGATATCACCAATCCGGCATTGCTGATCGTCGGCAAGCCTTCCGGTGTGCAGGCAACGCTCGGCGGTGTGCCGCTGGCGCTGCCGCCGGTAGCGGGCGGCACCATCGCACGCGTGAACATTAAATAAGCCAGCCAAACCAGCCAGCCATCAGGTAACAACGTTAAAACGATCATGTCTTCTACGCAAACAGCTATTCCTTCGGGACCGTCAGCACGTCGCGCCAGCCGCAGCGTGCTGGTCGCGCACGGCCAGCGCAAGATCTGGGTGGGCGGCGACGCCCCGGTGGTGGTGCAGTCGATGACCAATACCGACACCGCCAATGCCATCGAAACGGCGATCCAGATCCGTGACCTGGCGCGTGCCGGTTCCGAGCTGGTGCGCCTGACCGTCGATAGGCCGGAAGCGGCCGAAGCCGTGCCGTATATCCGCGAGCAGCTCGACAAGATGGACGTCGATGTGCCGCTGGTGGGCGACTTCCATTACAACGGCCACACGCTGCTGAACGACTATCCCGAGTGCGCCAAGGCGCTGTCGAAATACCGCATCAACCCCGGCAACGTCGGCAAGGGCGCCAAGCGCGACAGCCAGTTTGCGCAGATGATCGAGGTGGCGGCGCGTTATGACAAGCCGGTGCGTATCGGCGTCAACTGGGGCAGCCTGGACCAGGCGCTGCTGGCGCGCATCATGGATGAAAACGCCGGCCGCGCCAACCCGTGGACGGCGCAGCAGGTCATGTACGAAGCGCTGATCACCTCGGCGATTGAAAACGCCCAGCGCGCCGAAGAACTGGGCCTGGGCCGCGACAAGATCATCCTGTCGTGCAAGGTCTCGGGCGTGCAGGATCTGATCGCCGTCTACCGTGAGCTGGGCCAGCGCTGCGACTATCCGCTGCACCTGGGCCTGACCGAAGCGGGCATGGGCAGCAAGGGCATCGTGGCCTCCACCGCAGCGCTGTCGGTGCTGCTGCAGGAAGGCATAGGCGACACCATCCGCATTTCGCTCACGCCCGAACCGGGCGGGGACCGTACCAGGGAAGTGGTGGTGGGCCAGGAAATCCTGCAAACCATGGGCTTGCGCAAATTTACGCCAATGGTGATTGCTTGCCCCGGTTGTGGTCGCACCACCTCGACCACCTTCCAGGAACTGGCGGATAACATCCAGACCTTCCTGCGCGACCAGATGCCGGAATGGAAAAAAACCTATCCGGGCGTGGAAGCGATGAATGTGGCGGTGATGGGCTGCATCGTCAACGGCCCCGGCGAATCGAAGCACGCCAACATCGGCATCAGCCTGCCCGGCACCGGCGAATCGCCAGCCGCGCCCGTGTTTGTCGATGGCGCCAAGGTGGCAACGCTGCGCGGTGAGCGCATCGTCGAAGAGTTCCATGAGATTGTGTTGAATTATGTGAAGGCGAACTACGGTAAGCCCGTGGTGGCCTGACCGCTGGCATGCGCCATCGCCGCCAGCTGAATACAGTGGTTCCGTTAAAGAAAACGAATATGTCCGAAAATAAAAAAGCCGAGAAAATCACCGCCGTCAAAGGCATGAACGACATTCTGCCGCAGGACTCGCATCTGTGGCAGCTGTTTGAAAACACTGCGCAATCGGTGGTGCAAAGCTATGGTTTCCAGCAGATCCGCACGCCGATCGTGGAAGACACGGCGCTGTTCAAGCGCGCCATTGGCGCCGTCACCGACATCGTTGAAAAAGAAATGTACTCGTTCACCGATTCCATGAACGGCGACGAACTGACGCTGCGCCCGGAAGGCACGGCCGGCGCCGTGCGCGCCGTCATCGAGCATAACCTGGTCTACGAGGGCCCGAAACGCCTGTGGTACACCGGTCCGATGTTCCGCCACGAGCGTCCGCAGCGCGGCCGCTATCGCCAGTTCTACCAGTTCGGTTGCGAAGCCGTGGGCTTTACCGGCCCCGATGTAGACGCCGAAATGATCATGTTGTGCCGCCGCCTGTGGGATGACCTCGGCCTGGAAAACATCCGCCTCGAACTCAATTCGATCGGCGACGCCGATGAGCGTGCGCGTCACCGCGTCGACCTGATCGCCTACCTCGAGCAGCACGAAGCGCTGCTCGACGCCGAAGCCAAGCGCCGCCTGCACAGCAACCCGCTGCGCATTCTGGACACCAAGAACCCGGCGATGCAGGAGATGGTCAACGGCGCGCCCAAGCTGCTCGACTACCTGGGCGAGGAATCGCTGGCGCACTTCCACGGCGTGCGCAAGATTCTCGACCATAACAATATTCCCTACGTGATCAACCCGCGCCTGGTGCGCGGCCTCGATTACTACAACCGCACCGTGTTCGAATGGGTGACCGACTCGCTCGGCTCGCAAGGCACCGTATGCGCGGGCGGCCGCTACGATCCGCTGATCGCCTCGTTCGGCGGCAAGCCGACCCCGGCCGTTGGCTTTGCCATGGGCATCGAACGCCTGCTGGAGCTGATGAAAGCCGTCGGCGAACCGGAGCAGCCGAACCTGTGCGACGTCTACCTGGTGCATCAGGGCGAGGCTGCGCAGCTGCAAGCGTTCGTGCTCGGCGAGCGCCTGCGCGACGCCGGCCTCGACGTGATCATGCACGGCTCCACCAGCAGCGGCCCGGGCAGCTTCAAGACACAGATGAAGAAAGCCGACGGCAGCGGCGCTTCCTACGCCATCATCATCGGCGAGGATGAAGTGAACAATCACACGGCCAGCGTCAAGGCCATGCGTGCGCATGAAGGTGAGGCGCAGCAGACCACGGTGCCGTTCGATGAGGTGGTTGACTTCGTGGTTGACCAGATCACCGACAGCGGCGACCATCAGCACCACGTTCACGACGAACACTGCAAGCACTAATCGGCACCGGGCCCTGGCGCCCACCGCTACTTTTATTAACCTTTTCCAGCAGACGAACTACTATGGCATACGATCTCGAAGAACAAGAAAAACTCGCTTCTCTTAAAGATTGGTGGGAAAAGTACGGCAATCTGACCACCTGGGTACTGATCGCCGCGCTGGCCGCCTATTCGGGCTGGACCGGCTGGAAGTACTACCAGCGCAACCAGAGCGCCCAGGCTTCCCAGCTGTACCAGCAACTGCAGGATGCCGCGCAAGCCAATGACAACGCCAAGGTGCAGCGCGCCGCCGGCGACATGCAGACCAAGTTCGCCGGCACCACCTACGCGCCGATGGCCGCTCTGGTCGCGGCCAAGAGCGCCTTCGATGCCAAGGATGTCAAGGCAGCCAAGGCGCAGCTGCAATGGGCTGCCGACCATGGCGCCGAAGAGTTCAAGGCGATTGCCAAGGTGCGCCTGGCTGGTTTGCTGCTCGACGAAAAAGCCTACGACCAGGCCCTGAAAACCCTGGACGGCGAAGTACCTGCCGCCTTCAAGGGCGCCGTAGCCGACCGCAAGGGCGACATCCTGGTGGCCCAGAACAAGCTGACCGAAGCGCGTACCGCGTACCAGGCTGCACTGCAGGCGACCGACAAGAAAAACCCCGGCCGCCAGCTGATCGAGCTGAAACTCGAAGCCATCGGTGGCGCTGCGCCGACTGACAAGCCGGCCAAGGCTGCCGCCTGAGCTGGATCTTGAGCCCCGCTGCAACGATAAACCGTAACAAGCAAGGTTGAAACATTTATGCGCATCACCGAAAAAGCTATTGCCGCAAGCCTGCTGACGCTGTTGGCCGGCTGCTCCCTGTTTGGCTCGAAAGACACCAAGAACCAGCCGGCACCGCTGGTGGAACCAAAGGGCAGCATGGCGCCGCCCACCGCCTGGAAGTATTCGATCGGCAAGGCCGGCAACGCCGTGTTTACGCCCGTGCTGGCGGGCGACAGCCTGTATGTGGCCGATGGCGACGGCGCGCTGGCGCGTCTGAATGCGGCCACCGGCAAGGAAATCTGGCGCATCAAGACCGGCAGCGACCTCACGGCCGGCGTCGGCAGCGATGGCGAAGTGACGGTGGTGGGCGGCAAGAAGGGCGCGATTCTGGCCTTTGACGCCAATGGCAAGGAGCTGTGGAAAGCGCAGGCCTCCAGCGAAGTGCTGTCCTCGCCCGTGGTCGGTGGCGGCGTGGTGGTGGTGCGTAGCGTCGATAACATGATTACCGCGTACGAAGCCAAGACTGGCGTCAAGCGCTGGAACGTTACCCGCACCACGCCGGCGCTGTCCCTGCGCAATGCGCCGGGCATGTTGATCCATGGCCAGAACGTCTATGTGGCACAGCCTGGTGGCAAGCTGGTGGCGCTGGCCCTGGCTGGCGGCCTGGCGCGCTTTGAAGTGGCGGTCGGCGAGCCACGCGGTGCAACCGAACTCGAGCGTGTGACCGATATCGCCGGCACCCCCGTGATCTTTGAAAAAGACATCTGCGCCGTGTCCTACCAGGGCCGCGTGGCCTGTTTTGACGCCACCACCGGCGCACCGCAGTGGAGCAAGCCAACCTCGTCCGACGTGGGCGTGGCGGTGGACCAGCGGTTTGTATTTGTCGCCGACGACAAAGGCGAAGTTGCCGCCTACAGCCGCGAAAGCGGCAGCAACGCCTGGAAAAACGATAAACTGTCGTATCGCCGTCTCTCGACCCCCGTGTCGTACGGCCGTGCCGTGGCAGTTGGCGACTACCAGGGCTATATCCACTTCCTGTCGCGGGAAGATGGCGCACTACTCGGTCGCGTCGCGACTGACGGCAGCCCTATCCAGGCTAATCCCGTCATCGTCGGCACGAATTTGATTTTTCAAACTCAAGCAGGAACTGTGACCGCTCTCGCGGTCGAGTAATACAATGAAGCCGGTAATCGCACTCGTGGGTCGACCCAATGTTGGGAAATCGACTCTGTTCAATCGTCTGACCCGCTCGCGCGATGCGCTGGTGGCGGACTTGCCTGGGTTGACGCGTGATCGTCACTATGGCGAGGGCCGTGTCGGCGAACGTCCCTTCCTCGTCATCGACACGGGCGGCTTCGAGCCGGTCGCCAAGGAAGGCATCATGCATCAGATGGCCAAGCAGACCAAGCAAGCCGTTGCCGAGG
>JBEVNE010000036.1:0-3038 GCA_040508275.1 Duganella sp. | reverse complement strand
TCGATTAACCGGCTGGCGCAGGCTGGCGACGCCGCCAACCTGACCAGCGCGCTGACGCTGCGCGGGCTCAGTCCCAACCACGTGCTGTTGCTGGTGAACGGCAAGCGCCGCCACACCACCGCCAACATCAGCGCCGACCCCGGCGCCCAGCAGGGCGCCACGCCGGTCGATATCGACCTGATTCCGGTCAGCGCCGTCGATCACATCGAGGTGTTGCGCGACGGCGCCGCCGCCCAGTATGGCTCGGACGCCATCGCAGGTGTGATCAATGTCATCCTCAAGTCGTCCAGCAGCGGCGGCAGCCTGAGCGCCACCAGCGGCGAATACTACAAGCATGACGGCTTTACGCTCGGTGCTTCGGCGGACATTGGCCTGCCGCTCGGCGAAGACGGCTTTGTGCACCTGAGCGCCGAATACCGCCGCCATGAACACAGCGTGCGCAGCGGCCCGGACGAACGCACGGGCGGTTATGACAACCGCACGCTGGGCGACCCGAAAATTCGCCGCGAATCGTTCAGCGCCAATGCCGGCCTCGCGCTGGGCAAGGACGCAGAACTGTATGCGTTTGCCACCGCCGCCCATCGCGCCGGCGCCACCGTACAAAACTTCCGCCTGGCTTCGCGCCTGCCGCAAGTTCACCCCAACGGTTTCAGCCCGGTCGAGACCAGCAATGAAACCGATGTATCGCTGACCGCCGGCGCCAAGGGGACGGACCTCGCCGGCTGGCGCTGGGACCTGAGCGCCAGCTACGGCAGCGACAATGTCAAGATCGGCATGACCGATTCGGCCAATACCGACCTGTATGCGGCCACCGGGGCCACACCGACCACCTTCCATCTGTCGAAGTTCCGCAATATCCAGCAAAGCGTGAATGGCGACATTGCCCGCTCGTTCGATACCGGCCTGCTGCCGGCGGCGCTGAGCGTGGCGCTGGGCACCGAGTACCGGCGCGAAAGCTATGAAATCGGCGCCGGCGACCCGGCCTCGTATTTTGGCAGCGGCGCGCAAGCCTTGCCCGGCCTGTCGCCGGTCAGCGCCGGCAAGCACGCACGCCATGTCAGCGCCGCCTATGTCGATCTGTCCACCAAGCTGACACCGCAATGGGAGGCCGAACTGGCGGCGCGCTATGAACGCTACAGCGATGCCGGCAGCGCCCGCAACGCCAAGCTTTCCACGCGCTATGCCTTCGATCCGCGCTTTGCCGTGCGCGCCACCGGCAGCACCGGGTTCAGGGCGCCGTCGCTGGCGCAGTCCTACTACACCAGCCTGGCCGTATCGCCGACCACTGCCGGCGGCCAGCTGGCGGTGAACTCCGACGCCGCCCGCACGCTCGGTGCCGCGCCGCTCAAGCCGGAAAAGTCGCGCAGCTTCAACTTCGGCATCGTCGCCGAGCCTATCGATAAGCTGAACCTGACGCTGGACGCCTACCATATCGACATCCGCGACCGCATCGTGCAGGGCGGCACCTACAGCGGCGCGGTGGCGATTGACGCCTTGCGCACGGCCGGCATTGCACTGCCGTCGGGGCTGTCCTCGGTCAGCGCCTATTACTATGCCAACGGCGTGGAAACCCGCACGCGCGGTCTCGACCTGGTGGCCGGCTACCCGACCGACTTTGGCAGCGCCGGCCGCATCGACTGGGACCTGAGCGCCAACATCAACACGAGCAAGGTGACGCATATCGCCAACGACCGCAATGGCCGGCCACTGCTCAACGCCCAGCAGGTGGGCTACCTCACCACCTCGACGCCGAAGAACAAGCTGATTGTCGGCGGTGTATGGAACCTCGAGCGCTGGAGCGTCAGCCTGCACGCCACCCGCTACGGCAAGACGGCCACCGAGGCGACCTTCTTCGCGGGCCCCAACATCTATTCGACATCGGTATTCAACCATATCGAAAACAAGCCGAAGACGATTACCGATCTCGAAGTGCGCTACGCGGCCAGCAAAAATCTGCAACTGGCCGTGGGCGCCAACAATCTGTTCGACGTCTATCCGACCGAGACGCCGCTGGCCAGCCGCTATCTGGGCGTCTACCGTTTCGATACCGCCGCCTCGCAGATCGCTTTCAATGGCGGCTACTATTATGCACGGGCCAACTACAAATTCTGATCCTGTTAAGATGGCGCCTGATACAAGATGGCGCTTGATACTGCATGCCCACAAGGCTCTTCACTGAAACACATATGAAAATAGATGACATCAGCGCTTTCGTCGCGGTCGTGCGCAACCAGTCGATCAGCGCCGCCGCCGACACCCTCGGACTGACGCAATCGGCCATTACCCGCCGCGTGCAAAATCTGGAACAGGCGCTGGGCGTGGAACTGCTGGACCGCAGCGTCAAGCCGCCCAAGCCCAGCCTGGTGGGCAAGCAGGTGTTCGAGCAATGCGCGCGCGTGCTGCTGGAAGTGGACCGCCTGCGCGACCTGGTGCAGGAAGACCATGCGCCGACCGGGGTCTTACGCATCGGCGTGATCCAGACCATCGGCGACGTGGTGTTGCTCGACACCCTGCAAAAGCTCAACCTGGCCTTTGACGGGCTGCACACGGAAGTGACGTCCGGCTGGGGCGCGCAACTGGTACAGCGCGTGGCCAATGCGGAAATCGATGCGGCGGTGGCGCTGTTCCCGGCTACCAAGGTGCTGCCGGATGGCCTGCGCGGGCGCACGCTGGGGCGCATCGAACTGGTGGTCGTGGCCAAGAAGGATGCGATGTCGCGCCGGCCCTGCAAGCTGCGCGATATCTATAGCCAGGGCTGGGTACTGAACCCCGACGGCTGCGGCTTTCGTGCCGGCCTGGCGCGGGCGCTGGCGGAGCAGGGCCTGTCGTTCAAGATCAACCTGGAAACCTTTGGCACCGACCTGCAACTGGGGCTGGCTGCCAACGGCGTGGGACTGGGCCTGATGCCACGTCCCATCCTCGAACGCAGCCGGCACCGCAATGAGCTCGATATCGTCAACGTCACCGATTTCAAACCGGTGCTCGATATCTGGCTGGTGCAGCCGCTGCAACCGGGGCCGGTGCAGCACGCGATCGAC
>JBEVNE010000405.1:0-14225 GCA_040508275.1 Duganella sp. | reverse complement strand
CGAAGCGCTGCAATCGAAAAACCAGGCGCTGGGCAATGTCGTCAACGGCGGCACCATGGGCAACCTGACGGCGCTGGCGGTGGCGCTGGAACGCCAGTTGCCCGGCACGCGCCGGCGCGGTATCTACGCGGCGCTGCAGGAATCCGGTTATCGCGGCCTGGCGGTCATCGCTTCGGCGCGCGCCCACTATTCGCTCAAGAAGGCCGTCGGCACGCTGGGGCTCGGCGAAGATGCGCTGTACAAGGTGGCCGTCGATGCCGACAACCGCATCGACCTGGCGCTGCTGGAGGAAACCATTACGTCGCTCAAGCGCGACCGCATCAAGATCGTCGCGCTGGTCGGCATTGCCGGCACTACCGAGACCGGCGCCATCGATCCGCTGGCCGCCATGGCCGCGATTGCCAGGCGCGAGCAGGCATGGTTCCATGTCGATGCGGCCTGGGGCGGGGCGCTGCTGCTGGGCGAGCGCTTCCGCCCGCTGTATGCGGGCATCGAGCTGGCCGATTCGGTGGTCATCGACGGCCACAAGCTGTTCTGGGTGCCGATGGCGCAGGGCATGGTGCTGTTCCGCGAGCGTAGCAGCCTCGACCTGCTCAGGCACAATGCCAACTACATCATCCGCAGCAATTCGGGCGACCTCGGCCAGACTTCACTGGAAGGTTCGCGCCGTTTCGATGCGCTGAAATTATGGGTGTCGTTCCAGCTGCTGGGCGTGCAGGGTTATACGGCCTTGCTCGACCATGCGGCCAGCCTGACGGCCAGCCTGCGCGCGCTGCTGCTGGCGCAGGACGATTTTGAGCTGACCAGCAGTTCCGATAATTTCATCCTCACTTACCGCTACCTGCCGCCGCCGCTGCGCCGGCAGTTGCAGGAGCTGCTGGCGGCGGGACAGGTCGAGCAGGCCATCGTGCTCAATCGGCGCATCAACGAACTCAATGCGCAATTGCAGGAGCGGCAGAAGTGCAGCGGCCACAGCTTTGTGTCGCGCACGCTGCTCGAACGGGCGCCGTTTGCCGACGGTATCACCGTGCTGCGGGTGGTGCTGAGCAATGTGTTTACCACACCGGCACACCTGCAGGAAATACTGGCCGAGCAGCGCGCCATCGGCCAGGCCTTGCCCGTGTGAGCCGCTGTCGCCGCAGCCCCGCAGCGATGCCCAGTTGGCAGGAGTGGGGAAAAATACGCATTGATTAAATACCATTGCTCAGGCATTATCTGTTGTTGCCTGAGTAATCACATATTGAGGCAGGCGAGAGTGGCGCCGTCTTGAATGCTTCTTTAAAGAAATAAATCTGCCACTGAATTCATCGTCTGCCTTACAATTGCGCGACCGTCTTTCCGGTACCCTTCGATGAATGTATCACCCCAGACCTTTATATTATTTTCGCTCGGCATCGACCTGTTGCTGTGCCTGGTGCTGGTGTTCATGTGGTGGCGTCATAACGATGAGCAGCATGCGCTGGCCTGGGCCGGCGGGCAACTGGCGCTGACTGCCGGGACGCTGGTCTGGTTCCTCGGCTCGCCCGAATGGCCGCGCCAGGCACTGGCGGCGGCCACTTTGACCGCCAGCGTAGCAGGCTTCTTGGCTGGCACTGAAATTTTCCTCGGTAACTTCAAGCAAAAACATCTGCGCCCGGCCGTGCTGGCGCTCGTGCTGGCCGGCTGCGCCGTCTACCTGCTCTGGCGCAGCATGCCGCAGGTGATAGTGCAGGGAACGGCCACCGTGTACGGTCTGACTTTTTTATGGATAGGTTACCGCCTGGTCAGCAACCGCAACCACTATCGTCTGCTGGGCCTGGTATTGATCGTGCGCGGCGTCTTTAACCTGTGCAACGGCTTTGGTATTTTGCCGCACATGTTCGAATTGTGGTTTCTGTTTTCATTCCTGGTCAAGTCGGTATCGATGCTGTGCCTGATTCATGCGGTACAGGAAAAAATCCAGAGACGCTATACCCACGCCATCGACAGCCTGAGCAAGGGCTTCCTGGTGTATGACAGCGAAGGCATGATCCGCAGCGCCAACCTGCGTTGCGCGCGGCTGCTTGGTTGCCCGAGCGTGGCAAAGCTGGTTGGCACCCATGCCGCCGACTGGTCGCCGCTTGTCACCCGCGAAATGGTGGCTGGCCACTTTGCCCGCTTTGCCGCAGCCAAGCGCTATCCCTATGTGGAAACCATGGTGTTTGGCGATGCCGAGGGCCAGTTGCCGGTAGAGCTGATTGCCTCGCCGCATTACGAGCGTGGCCAGCTCCATTGCATCATGCTGGTGATGGACATTACCGAGCGTAAAAAGAAAGACGATGAGCTGTACCGTGCCGCCCACTACGACAGCATTACCGGTCTGCTCAACCGCCATGGCCTGTCGCTGGAACTGGCGGCGCTGCTGGCACGTGCCGAAGCGCCGGGGGGCGATACGTCACGCCCGCAGCAAGGAGCGGTGCTGTTCATCGACCTCGACAAGTTCAAGCGCGTCAACGACTCATTCGGTCATGCGGTTGGTGACCAGTTGCTGCGCCAGATCGCCGGGCTGCTGCAATCCACGCTGGGCCCCAACGACCTGCTGGCGCGCTTTGGCGGCGACGAGTTTATCGTCGTGCTGGCGGCAGCGCCAGGTGGCACGTCGGCCTTGGTCCAGGCAACCACGCTCGGCGAACGCATCCTGCATACGCTGGGCAATGGCTTTCAACTGTCGCCGCAGCAGATCACAGTGTCGGCCAGCATCGGCGTGGCTTGCTATCCGGCCGATGGCGGCGATGCAGAGACGCTGATCCGCAATGCCGAGATCGCCATGCACGATGTCAAGCATTCCGGGCGCGGCACGCTGCGCTGCTTTAACAGCACCATGAGCGCCTACGCGCGCGAAGCGCTGGTGATCGATGGGGCGCTGCGCGGCGCCATCCATGCCGGGGAACTGCGACTGGTCTACCAGCCTATCACCAACGCCGCCAGCGGCCAGCTCGACAAGGTGGAAGCACTGCTGCGCTGGCACAGCGCCACGCTGGGCATGATCGGTCCCGACCGCTTCATCCCGGTGGCCGAAGACAGCGGCCTGATCATCGAACTGGGCGCCTGGGTACTCGATAACGCCTGTCGCCAGCTGGCGGACTGGGAAGACAGCCTGCCGGCGCTGGTGGTCAGCATCAATGTCTCGGCGCGGCAGTTGCTTGATCCGGGCTTTGTCGGCATGGTCGAACAGGCGCTGGCCAATAACCGGCTGGCGCCACAGCGGCTCGAGCTCGAGCTGACCGAGCGCGTGCTGATCGGCGATGGCGAGCAGGTGCGGGGCGTGCTGGCGCACCTGCGCGAACTCGGTGTGAGCATTTCGCTCGACGATTTCGGCACCGGTTATTCGTCGCTCAGCTACCTCACGCATTTCCAGATCAATACCCTGAAAATCGACCGCGCCTTCGTCACCGACATGGTGGACAACACGCGCAGCAGGGCGCTGGTGGCCACCATCATCGCCATGGGCCACAGCCTGGGATTGCAACTGGTGGCCGAGGGCGTGGAAACGGCCGACCAGGCCCAGACGCTGCAAGCCATGGGCTGCCACTACCTTCAGGGATACCATATTTCGCGCCCGCTCGACGCGCTGGCCTTGCCGCAATTCGCTGTCAAAACATGAAACTGATAAAAAAAGCCATGTCAAACACGAAAACCGCTTCAGATGCGAATGATTATCGTTTAGAATTGATTTATTTCAATATTTAACGGTGCAGGCGCCAGCCACCTGGCGCCGCCGGGAGGAGCTGAAAGTGCGTGTACTGATCGTCGAAGACGACCCCCAGGTCAGTTATTGGCTCAGCGCCAAGTTGCAGAGCAAGGGCCATAACTGCCGCGTAGCCGATACCGGTCACGAAGCACTGGAGATGGTGCGGCGCGAAGCGTTCGACGTCATCCTGCTCGACCGCATGCTGCCCGACATTACCGGCATCGAAGTGCTGAACGCCATCCAGGACCAGCCGCACGCACCGGTGATGATGTTATCGGCCATCGACCAGCCGGGCGACCGCATCGAAGGCCTGCGCGCCGGCGCCGAGGACTATCTGGGCAAGCCTTTCGATTTCACCGAGCTGCAACTGCGCCTGGAACTGCTGGTGCGGCGGCGCGGCAGCAACGGCGAGGGCGAGCGCATGGTGCGCTGCGAAGACCTGGTGGTCGATCTGCGACTGCGCCACGTCACGCGCAGCGGCCGCACCATCGAGCTGACCCAGAAGGAATATGCGCTGCTGGAGGTGTTGCTGGAAAATCCCGGCCAGACCGTCACCCGCACCATGCTGATGGAGCGTGTGTGGGGCTACCAGTTCGATCCGCAGACCAATCTGATCGACGTCCACGTTTCCAAGCTGCGCAGCAAACTCGATAAAAACTTCCCGCGTTCGCTGCTGCGCACGGTGCGTGCGGTAGGCTATGTCCTGGGCTAGCCGGCTGGCCGGCCAGGCGGAAACCAGCATTTTCCGCCAGGCCGCGCTAACCTCGTTCATTTTTTTGCTGGTGGCGGTGGTATCAGTGGCGCTGAGCCGGCACCAGATTGAAGCGCTGCTGCTCAACCACGTCAAGGAAATGGTACTGGCCGACGTGCACAACCAGGAACGCCGCCAGCGCCTGGCCAGTGCGCCGGAACTGGCGGCGGTATTAAAACGCGATGAAGGCCGCGAGCGCGAAGGCGGCATGGGGCTGGTACTGTCGGCCCGTGGCGAAGCGCTGTTCGGCAACCGCCAACTGGTCTCGGCCCTGGATTGCTCGCCGCAGTGCAAGGCTGGCTGGCGCCACGCCGACGTGGTCAAGGGCGACGGCGGGCTGATGCAGATGCTGGGCATGCAGGTGCCGCTGGCCGATGGCGGTGTGTTCTTCAGCGCCTACGACATCCTGCCCATGTTGGAGCGCGTGCGCGTGATCCCGCTGCTGGCTGGCGCCGCGCTGCTGGGCGTGCTGCTCACCTGTCTGGTGATCGGCCTGTATTCGAGCATGCGCAGCATGCGCCGCGTCGACCATATCCGCAATGCGCTGAGCCGCTACGTTGGCGGCGAACACGCGGCCACCGTGCCAGCCGGCCGCCAAGGCGACGAATTCGATTTGCTGGGGCGCGACATCAACCACGTGCTGGCGCGCGTGAATGGCCTGATGGATGAAGTGAAGGGTGTCAGCAGCCTGCTGGCGCACGAACTGCAAACCCCGCTCACGCGCCTGCATAACCGCCTGGCCAGCGTGGCCGAGCGCGTGGAAGGCAATCTGCGCGACGACATCGGCAGCGCCGTCGATGAAGCGGTGCGCATCCAGCGCCTGTTCAAGGCGGTGCTGCGCATCGGCGAAATCGAGGCCGGACGCTGCGCGTATTTTTTTGAATGGTTCGATCCGCGCGCGCTGTTGCAGGATGTGGCCGATTATTATGAACCGCTGCTGGAAGATGTGCACATGGAGCTGCGCATCGACAGCGCCGAGGGTGGCATGATGTATGGCGACCGTGCGTTATTGTTCCAGGCGCTGGCCAATCTGCTCGAAAACGCTGTCAAATACGCGTCCGCCGGCACCGACGCCGGCATTGTGCTGCTGGCGCGCTTCGACGGCAACTGGCTGGAACTGGGCGTGGCCGACAACGGCCCCGGAATTCCAACTGCCTTGCGTGGCGAAGCCGTCAAACGCTTCCGCCGCCTGGACACCCAGTCGCGCCAGGGCAGCGGCCTGGGGCTGGCGCTGGTGAACGCCATCGCCAGGCTGCACGTCGGCGAGCTGCTGCTGGCCGACAACCTGCCACGCGGCCTGCGCGTGGTGTTGCGCTTGAATAGCAGTAGCTGGAATGAGCGTAACGGGTTGGTCGAGGCGCTAAAGCTATAGCGGTTTAGCGGGTTATGGCGATGATTTCTGCCCACCCTCATTGTCTCTCAAGCGGACCACCTTGAGTTGTGACGCGAGCGCCGCATTGATACCAGTGAGGTTGACGGGAGCAGTCATTGCGGATGCAGCGTAGTTGGCCATGCCTATGGACAGGCCGCCAATCGACTCCACCGTTTGCTTTTTCGACTGACCGATCAGCCACGTGCGCAGGGCCGATGCTTCCACTGCCGTGCCGACAAGGATTTGCTCCACGCTCCCCGGCTTATCCTCCTGGTTCTCAATGTGCAGGCGCTGGCAATTTTCCAGCCCTCGGTTTGGCGCGCATTGCGCCAACCCAAATTGTTGCAAGGCCAAATCAGCTTGCGTTGCGAGGATTAATGACGTTTCCTTAAGCTCGACTTTTTTGAACTGGATAGTATCGTCTCCCTCCGACACCGTATGATCGCCGGCGTTGACCTTGCGGATCAATGCGCTGCCAGAGACGTTAACCTTGATGTCCTGGGCAGTCTGCGGATATACGCTGTTGCAACGCTCAATCCCGACCTCTGCAGGATTCAAGGTATTGGCCTCATTTTTTAACTTAAACGCATATACGGTTGCAGGATCTCCCTCATTGGTCAATTTAAGGGAGATCACGGCGGAAGAAGAGCCGAAGAGATTAACATTGGGCCCACCCTCCTGTACTATTCTCGCCGTCGTTGCCGTCAACGCCCCGCCAACCGACAGGCGTTGTACTGCATAGCTGGCGCTCTCCTCGAGGGTTTTATTTGCTTCATAGCCCAAATTCAACAATTTGACCACTCCGCCAGCGGCATCGGGCAGATTCGCGGTATCGGTTTTGCCAATGCTGGCATCAAATTTGCGTGCATTCGTGAACTTGGCGGAGCCGATGTTATAGCTGCCGTATATCGAGTCAAAGCGGTCCCAGGATAGAAACTCAGCAGGGGCGGGCTGAAGTTCCAGTTTAATATCAAGCTTGTCAATACGGTCGGCCGGTTTGTCCAGGTCCCCAAGCACCGTAAACACGATGCGTTTTGAAAAGAATCTCTTCTTCGCCCAGGCACATGATGTAGGTGCGACCGGTAAAGGTTCGCTCAGCAAAGCAACCAGCGCGGCGGCGCCCCCTTCGGTCACGGGTAACTTGGCTGCGATGGAGCGCACCAGTTCCGCCTGGGCGCGTTCCGTCAGGTCCAGCACCAACGGCGTTTCGGTAGCCGTTTTCGGATTTGCCAGGAAAGCCGATAGGGCAATATTGTGCTCGGGCGCTTGCTTGGACGGTTGTTCGGACGCTGGCGAGGTTTCCAGCGTCGTGTAATGACGCAACAGCTTTTGCTGCGGCGTGCATGCACTGGATAACACGGCGAGGGCAATGAGTGTCAAAGGTGTTTTCATTAAATACGCTCCAATTGATAAACTGCCATCTCCACACTGGTTTGCTGGCCCGCAAGTGTCACCAACCATGCTTCCGTGACCTTGTGAGCATCGTATTCGGATTTTTTAATCCTTACAGGTGCGGTGGAGAAATAGTTATCGGCGTCAGTAATGTCAGCGGCGTCGTCGCCAAACTTGTATATCCTGTGAAATTGGGGATCATCCTCTTTGACTCGACGCAGCACGAACTTCCCATTCCAATCTGGCATATGCCCTCCTGATGTTTAAAGTGATAGATAAGATTGCAATAATCAGCATCATGGTAGGGCAAAAATATACTTGTCGATATCCCATAATCAGGGGAAAAACATCAGCGTGCCATCGCACCATCGACCACAAGAAGTTACTCACGCACTGCCAGAATTGCCCCGAGTAGCGCGACATTGTTGATACTTAATTTTTTAAAAATAGCTTTGAGCTGGCTACGGATGGTTTCCGGTGAACGGTTGAGCTGGGTTGCTACCTGCTTTTGCGTCAAGCCGCCTGCGATCAGCCGCGCCACCAGGAACTCGCGTTCGCTAAGCGTATCCACCGCTTCTGTGCTGCGCGCCTTCAAAAACAGCAAGCCCTGCTCGCGGTTAGCATGAACGATGACGCCGGCAGCGGCCGCTTGCGGCTGCTCCAGCACACCCGGTTTGTCAGCAAGTTGTCTCATCAGCGGGGGCGGCAGATGCTGAGGGTCGCCGCCAGGCCAGGCTGTCTGCACCAACGCCGTGAATAGCGGGTCCGCGTGATAAAGCACACCGCGCTGATCGGAGATCGCTACTGACCATCGACTACGCACGCTGTCGTGGGTCAGGCGGTCCAGATGCAACAGACGGTTGATGGCCAGCGCCTGCATCAGATGCGGCGCCAGGCATGCCAGCAGGTCGATGTCAGCAGCCTGGTAGTGCGCCACTAAACTGCTGCGATACAGCGACACCCACTGTACGAAACGCGTGCCAGGCTGGATATCCGAGGTAATCAGAAAGTTGCGGTGGCCATAGTCATGCAAAAATTGCCTGAACGCTGCATTATGCTCACCGGGAAAATCATCGACCCGAAAGCCGATGGTCATGGTGCGCTGCGCCGTCACCTGGACGGCGGCAGTGTCGCAATGCTTGACCTTTTCGTAAGCGTCAAGCATGGCCTGCGACGAGTTATGCAGGTGAATACTGTGGATATCGATGCCGCCCTCGCGCATGGTGGCCGTGCCCCACATCGATGAATCGAATAGCAGATGCGATTTGAGCAGCGCCAGCACGGCGTCCTGAAATTGATGGACCGGACTGGTTTGAGCCAGGCGGTACACATCAAGTAGCAGCATCATGATGATTTGCATCATCGAAATCGTAAAAAATTGATAATTGTCAATTATTACATATAATTTTCTTATCGCACGATTATTTTTTGCGGGGCTGGTTTTGAGTCATCCGATGGATGTTGCCGTTTCTCTTGTTCGATCTTTTCAGGTCGCGACCACATCCACGCTGCCCCCGCCGCCATGCTAACCGCCGCCAGCGCCACCACCCACGGATGCGGCAGCGCCCACAGCATGATCAGCAGGCAGGCGCTCATCATCAGCGTGGCGCCGAGCTTGGCGCTGCGTGCTACTACGCGGCCGTTGCGCCAGTTGTGGACCATCGGGCCGAACAGGCGATGGCGCTCAAGCCATGCGGCCAGGCGCGGTGAGCCCTTGGTGGCCGCCCATGCCGCCAGCAAAATAAACTCGGTGCTCGGTATGCCTGGTATCGCCAGCGCCACGATGCCCACGGCCAGGCTGGTGTAGGCCAGTATCAACCACAGCCAGCGGGTGCGGGCCGGCGCCAGGCCGGCTGGTTCGGATGCTGGCGCTTGATCGGCGCCGGCTGGTTTGTCGCTGTGTTCCATGATGATTCAGTATAGCAAGATCAGGCGGCTTCGGCCGCCTCGGCATTTTTCAGTGCAAACTGGCGCTGCAACAGTTCGCCGAAGCGCTGGTAGGCGGCAAAGGCGCCGGCCACGATGAGGTCATGGTCTGCCGCGCTGAACTGATCGCTGTCGAGCGACGCGACAAAGCGGCGCCAGACCACCATGCGGCCTTCCGGATAGGCGGCCAGGTTGCGTGCGCCAAATTCGGCCGACAGGCCCAGGTCTTCTTTGGCCTGCTTGAACAGGAAGGCCGCGCCCAGGGTCGAGCCTTCCGACACATACAACCAGCCCAGCGCACCCGGCATGGCCACGGCCAAGGCCGCGCTGGCGCGCTGCTCTTGTGGCACGGCGGCGCCCAGATCAGCCAGGTCGGCCAGCGCGGCGGCTTCGCGGCCGCGCACTTCAAGGTCGGTGACGGCGCTGCGCATGCCCGGCGTGGTGAACAGGTGCTCGACGTCGCGCTGGAACAGGTACTGGGCCGCGACAAAGTGTGCATAGCGCTCGCGGTCGGCGAACGGCTGGCATTGCGCCATCAGGCGGTGCATGCGCTCGTGTTCATCATGGGTTTCGGCTTTCAGGCGCGCCGACAGGGTAGCGTGGGTGTTGGTCATAAAATCCTCGGTGAAAAAAGTGCGCCAGCATGGCGCAGCTGTTGTTGTACAGGAGCAGGTAGGTGCTGGCACCTTAAGAATGCTAAAGATTCCTAAACAAGCTTAAATTTCGCGTGCGCTCAGAAACCGGTCTCGCGGATGACGATGGCCAGCGCACGGCGCCAGCTGCGCATCAGGAAGCTCTCGGCCTTGCCGTCGATGGCGACCGTGCCGCGCAGCACCTGCAAGCGTGGCAACGCCGGGTCTGTGCCATCGCGGGGCTTGAGCAGTACACGGTACACAGCCTGTTCCGGCAGCCAGCCGCGCGCCTCGTATGCACCGGCCCCTTCGCGCGCCGGTTCCTGCACGGCGGCGATGGCGCCGCCGTTGGGCGAGGCCAGTTCGGCGCCGGCATGCAGGCGGCGGCTGGCGGTCGCGGCAATGTCCACCACTGTCATGGCGCGCGCCGGCAGCGCCACATCTTCGGCCAGGAAGTGCGCGCTGGCGCCGACTTTCAGGCGTTGCAGTTCATGCTCGGTCACATACGCTTCCACCAGGCCCTGGCCGGGCGCGGCCAGCGTGGCCAGCCATTCGCCGCCGGCCACCCATTCGCCGTGCGCCAGCGGCGCCGCCAGGTCGGCCACGGTGGCGTCGAAGGGGGCCGTCATGGTCAGCTGCGCATGCTGGCGCGCGAGCAGGCTGTGGCGCTGGCGTGCGGCATCGAGCTCGCGCTGCGCCACCGGGGCGCTCGCCATGCTGGCCTGGTCCATGGACTGGAAGCTCAGTTGCCATTCCAGCACGCGGATGCGCTGCTCCAGCGCGCCCAGTTCCTGGCGCAGCTCGGGCGCATCGAGCGTCATCAGCGGCTGGCCGGCCTTGACCTGCTGGCCCGGCGTGATGGCGATGCTGGCGATACGCGCGCCGCTGGGCGCCACCAGTTGCTGCTGCGCGGCTGCGCGCAGCAGGCCGGGCGCATGCACGCGGGTGCGCCAGGGAATTGCCGCCAGCAGCAGCGCTGCAAGCAGCAGGACTGCACTCAGGCGCGCGCGCGGGGTAAGGCCGCCAGCGCCGCCGCCCTGGTGCAGGCGCTGGCGCCAGGCGGCCAGCTCGTGGTAGATGGGTTTCAGGATAAAGGTCACGATTTCGATCAGGAACAGGATAATCCCGAGCAGCTTGAAGGCCATGTGATAGACCAGCAGGGCAATGCCAAGGAACAGGAAAAAACGATAGATCCAGACGCTGAAGGCATACACGATCAGTGCGCGTTCGCGCCAGGGCGCAAATATCTCGGGGCGCGCATCGCCCAGGCCGAACAGCCATTCGCGCAGCTTCCAGCGGCCCAGCGCAAACGCGCGCTGCTGGAGATTGGGCACATTGAGGGCGTCGGCCAGCAGGAAGTAGCCGTCAAAGCGCATCAGCGGATTGAGATTGATGGCCAGCGTCAGCAGCCAAGTGGTGGTGGCAAGGATAAAGGCGGCGCTGCGCAGTGCGCCGTCCGGCAAAAAGCTCCAGGCCAGGATGGCCCATGCCGACAGCGCCAGCTCGGCGGCCATGCCGGCGCCGCCGATGGCCATGCGCTGGCGCCGGCTGCGCAGGCGCCAGGCGCCGGAAGCGTCGGTATACAGTACCGGCCACATGACCATGAGGGCCACCCCCATGGTGGCCACGCGGCAGCCGTGCAGCTTGGCGGCGTAGGCGTGGCCCAGCTCGTGCACCAGCTTGGTCAGGCCCAGCGTCAGTGCGGCGATGGCCGCGCCTTCCAGCGTAAAGAAATGCAGGAAGGTGTGCAGAAAGCTATCCCATTGGCGCGCCGCCAGCAGCAGGCCGATGGCGCCGGCGGCGATGGTCAACTGGGCAAAGCGGCGCGTTAGCAAGGTTTTGCGCAGCAGCGGCAGGGTGGCTTCGAGAAACGGCTCGGGGCGCAGCAACGGAATGCGGAAGAACAGGTAGTGCTTGATGGCCTGCGCGCCCCAGCTGCCGTTGCGCCTGGCCTGCGCCTCGCGCAGGTAGCGCTGGCGCGCTTCGGCGCCCTGGCCTTCGGTCAGGTTGCTGGTGACGAGAAAGCGGGCAAAGGTGCTGACGTCGTCGGCGCTCAGGCGCAGCGCCGTCTCGCTTTCGATGGCGGCCGCGATCAGCGCAGCCTGGCCCAGTCCCCAGCGCGCCAGCATTTCCGCTTCGGCCCAGCCGATCTGGAAGAACAGGCCACGGCCCGGATCTTCCAGGGTCCAGGCGGGTGCGCCGTCGTGGCTGCGCGGCGCCGCGTGCAGCAGCAGTTCCTGGCGCAAGGCTGGCAATGCGACAGCTTTGGCGCCGGCCTGAGCGCCGGCTCCGCGGTTTGCTTGAGCCGCGCCGCCAGCGGGCAGGGTCAGGTTCACAGGCCCACCCACACGCGCAGCGCGGCCAATGGCCGGCGCAGCAGGTACACCACCAGCAGCGTGCGCTCGCCGTACAGCTTGGCCGTGCCCTTGAGACCGATGCGCGCGCCATTGGCTTCGCTGAAGCGTGCCCGTACCCGGTAGGCCAGGGCGCCGTCGGCGCCGGCACTGGCGCGGTAGCCAACCCGCTGCACGCTGGCCGCCAGCGGCGTGGTCGGCGCCGTATTGAGAAACAGCTGGACCTGGCTGCCTGCAGCCAGGGCGATGGCATCGGCCACCGGCAACTGGATGTCCAGTTCGATGGTGGCGGGATCGGCCACCAGCATGATGCGTTCGCCCAGCGCTACCGGTTTGCCGGTCCATTCGGCCGGATCGTCGAAGATCACGGTGCCGGCCCGCTCGGCATGCACGCGCGTGCGCGCCAGCGCCTGCTCAAGGTAATCGACGTCACCAGCCGCCTGCTCGCGCTTGCCGTTCAACATGCCCAGACCGCTGCGGCTGCGTTCATCGAACAGCGCCTGCTGCTGGCCCTGGCGCAGTTCGGCTTCGGCCACGGCCAGTGCCTGGCGCGACGATTCCAGCCGGGCCGCCAGTTCCCGGGCATCGAGTTCCACCAGCAGTTGTCCCTTTTCGACCGCCTGGTTCGGCTGCACGGCAATACGGTCCACCACGCCCTGCAGGGGCGCGCGCACGGTAACCGGCGCATGCGCCACCACCTCGGCCGGCGCCAGTACCGACTGTCGCACGGGCAGGCAAAGCAGCAGCAACAGCGCGGCACCGGCAATCAGCCGCCAGCGCCGCTCGCGGCCCAGGGTGCGCAGGCGCGCCAGTACTGTCTTGCCGGTGTTGACGTTGCTGCCGCTGCGTGGCTGCGCCAGCGCGCGCCAGGCGTGGCCATAGGCGTCGGCCGCCATCGCCAGCAGCGGGGTCAGATGAGCGGGCCAGGGTACGTCGCGCAGCAACACCAGCAGGGCGTCAGCCGGACCGCGCCCGGACAGATTGAGCGGCAGGCACCAGGCGTGGGGCGGCAGGTGCTCCTGCCACATGGCCCGCTCGGTGTCGGGGATGAACAGCGAGCTGGCGTTGCCGCCGTGGCTGCCTGCGGCATGGCGCGCCAGCAGCCGGCGCAGCCAGACATTGAAGGGCGCATTGGCATCGGGCACCGCCAGGCCGGACAGGGCGGCGATGCGGCCATCGCCGCCATCGCGCTGCCACAGCACCGCCTGCCGGTAAGGCGCCAGCGCGTGGGTTTCGTTGACCATGACAAAAGCCAGCTCTTCGCTGCTGGCGCAGGCGCGCGCCAGCTGTTCGAGCTGCAGCAGCGCTGCCAGCTGCACTTCGCGCGGCGGGTTCAGTGGTGGGCGGGCGTTCATGGCGCCTTGGCGCCGGCAGCAGCGGGCGGTTGCAGTTGTACGGTGCCGCCCATGCCAGGCAGCAGCATGCCGCCGCGCGCGCGCGTACCCTTGTCATTATCGATGCGGCCGATCACCTTGACCGACTGGCTGACCGCATCGACCGTGCCGGCGATGCGGATCACGGTGGCGGCGTAAGTCTGGCCGGTTTCATCGACGCTGACCTGCATGGCGGCGCCGGGCTTGAGCCAGGCCAGCGCCGACGAGCTGACGATGGTTTGCACCTCAAAGGCGCTGTCGTCGTAGATGCTGAGCAACTGCTTTCCCTCGGCTACGTGCTCGGCTGCATGCACGAAGGTTTCGCCGACCCGTCCGGAGAACGGTGCGGTGACCGTGCAGCGCTTGACCATGACCCGCTCGATGCCGCTTTCGGCCTGCGCCACCGAGACGGCGGCGCGCGCCTGCTCCAGGTCGCCATGGCTGATCGAACCGAGCTTGTCGAGCTGTTCGGCGACTTCGCGTTTCTTGCGGGCGGCGCTTTCGGCCTGGCTGGCGCGCTCCAGGCGGGCGCGATGCAGTGCGCAGTCGTAGGCCACCAGGACCTCGCCCTGGCGGAAACTCTGGCCTTCGCGCAGCGGCAGGCTGCTGATGCGGCCAGCCAGTTCGCTGGCAATGACGGCCTGGCGCACTGCCACCAGCTGCGCGCGCAAGCCGCCGCCCGTGCGCAGGGTTGCCGACGCAGGCGCAACTGGTGC
>JBEVNE010000396.1:0-16851 GCA_040508275.1 Duganella sp. | reverse complement strand
ACGGCCTCGATGCCGGCGCCGTGGCTTACCTGCGCGAGCAACTGGCGGCGCCGGAGCGCCTGGCGCGCCAGTGCATTGTACTGACCAGCCACCTAGAACCGCTATTGCCGCTGGCAGCCACGGTGTCGCTGTCCACGTAGATGAACTGTGCACATCGCAAGAATATTTGATTGTCGATGCTGGCAAAATGACAAACAACGTTGCGAAAGCGGCGACAATACAGGGTGCCCACTTTGCCTGTCCTGGAGTTTTACCCGATGTTCGGATTTTTGAAGTCCCAAGAGATGTCGCCGCGCCTGCTGCAACTGAAGGAGTCGCCGCTGTTTGCCACGCTCACGCCGCTCGAGCTCAAGGCCATCGATGGTCTGATGCACGAACGCCGCTATCTGGCCGACGAAATCATTTTTGACGAGGGCGAGGATGGCCAAGCGCTGTACATGCTCATGTCCGGACGCGTGTTGATCAGCCGCCTGCACCACGGCGGGCGCGAGCTGGTGGCCGAGGTGGGACCGGGCGACTTTTTTGGCGACATGGCCTTGCTCGACAACGCACCGCGCAACGCCCAGACGCGCGCCATCGACAATTGCGAAGTGGCCGTATTCTTCCGCGCCGACTTCATGGGATTAATGGAAACCGACGCCGTGATCGGCTACAAGATCGCGCTGGCGCTGGCCCGTCACCTCGGTGGCCGGCTGCGCGAATGGATGTCGGGCGCCTCGCGCGCGGAAATCTTATGAACCTGCTCCCCACCCAGCAGCGCGCCGGCCCGGTAGTCTGGAGCGGCATCATCGCCGCCACCTGCGTGCTGCTGTTCTTGCTTCAGCAGATGCTGTTCCTGGCGATTCCTTTCCTGCTCGGCATCGTGCTGTATTACGTGCTGCTGCCACCCATGCAAAAGCTGCTGCGCATGGGCTTCAGCCACAGCGCGGCGGCGCTGCTGGTCGGTTTGCTGTTCGTGCTGGTGACGGGGCTGGCGGTATTCCTGATCATGCTGTGGCGTTCGGCGCCGTCCGAATCGTGGCAGCACACCATGAGCACCTACCTGGCCGGCGGACTCGATTTTGTACGCCATACCACCCAGGCGCTGGAACAGCAGTTCCCCATCCTCAAGCAGGTCAAGTTTGCGCGCAACCTGAACAACCGGCTGACGTCGTTTACCGGCACCTTCGTGCAGAAGCACCTGACCGATATCCTGGTGTCGATGGCGGCCTGGCTGCCGTCGCTGCTGCTGGCGCCCTTCCTCACCTTTTTCTTCCTGCGCGATGGTCTGCGCTTCAAGAAGTTTCTGGCGCGCGCCGTGCCGAACGCGTTCTTTGAACGCACGCTGTGCCTGCTGCACGAAGTGGATCAGACCGCGCGCCGCTATTTCCAGGGCCTGCTCAAGCTGACCGTGATCGACACCGCCGTGCTGGCGCTGGGCTTGTGGGCCATCGGCGTATCGTCGCCGCTGCTGCTGGGCTTCATCGCCGCCATGCTGGCCTGGGTGCCGTACGTGGGTTCGATCGTCGGCTGCATGCTGGTGGTCATGGTGGCCTCCACCGACGCCCCCAACGATCCCATGGTGGCCTACCTGGCGATCAGCGTGTTCATCTGCGTGCGGCTGCTGGACGACTTCATCTTCATGCCGATGACGGTGGGCCGCAGCCTGCATATCCATCCACTCATCACGGTGCTGATGATTTTCATCGGCGGCTACGTGGCCGGCGTGGCCGGCCTGATGCTGGTGCTGCCGCTGCTGGGCGTGGTGATGGTCATCGGCGAAACCCTGGGCCGCCTGACCACCGACCCACGCCTGCGCGCACGCCACCGCAATGCGATACATTTGCGGACCAGGCAGGCCAGCGTCGATCTGGTGCAATAGCAGCTTGCCTACACCCACAAGCGGTACAACCAGAACGACTCGTCTTCGATAAAGCGCTGGGCAAACGCGCCCGGTGCGAAGCCGCTGATGCGGTGGGCGGTGCAGCTCATATGGGCCTGGTCGGAAAAGCCTTCGTCGAGGGCCAGCGTTGACCAGTCGAAGGGCTGGCCCGCTTCGTAGCGGTCGCGGGCGGCAAAAAACAGGCTTTCGGTGCGGCTCAGCGCCTGCCATTCGCGCAGCGAGCGTCCGCTGAAGGACTTGATGCGGCGCTCGACATGGCGCGCACTGTGCTGGTTGCGCCAGCCATGTACCTTCCAGGCCAGGCGCTCGATCCAGTGACGTCCAACCTGGCGCAGCGTCGCTTGCGCAGCCCTGGCCGGTGCTCCCGGCGTTTGCCCAGGCTCCGAATGTTCCGCTTGCCCTGCAGCGCGGAGATGCGTCTGCCAGCGCGGCGCCAGGTGCTGCTCGAGCAGCGCCAGCATGGCGGCGCCATCTTCACTGGCCAGCAAGGCCGTCCACAGCGGTGCAAAGCGGGCGTCGAGCACCTCGGCCACCGGCACGAAGCGATTCTGGATCGCCGCCAGCTCAACGCCGAACAGCACCTGCGCGGCATCGGGTGTAAAGCAGGCGATATAACCGCGCCCCGCCACCGGGCTCCAGCTCACAGTCGGCTGCGACTGGCTGCCGGCAATCACCACCTGGGCGCCAAAGCGCTGCCAGCCGTCAGGAGCTATCATGCCGACCTCGGGGCTGTCGAACCACGACAGCGTGACCATGGGCGACGCTGGAAAATGCGTGAGGCGCTGGGCATCGTCGAGCTTGAGCGCCCGGGTATCGCGGCCTACCAGCGCCACCAGCGCACCCTGCAGGGCCGCTGGCGCCAGGCATAGCCATTGCGCCGAGCCGCCCGCCTCGGCCCTGGGGGCGCGCGCCAGCGGGGGCGGACAAAGCGGGGGATGGGTCAAGATGTCGGTGGCCATGGCTGCCGAGTATAGCAAGCAGCGCACAAGGCAGCATGTCGTTTCCGTTCAAGACGCCGGCGCCGCACGCGCCGATCATGGCGCCATGGATACCAATACACCACCGCGTCACTGCCCTTATCACACCGCCCCGGCAAGCGGCGATGCCCATGCCGGCGCCGCCGTAGCGCACACCGCGCCGCCGGCACTGCCGCCGCTAATGCAGCCGCCCGGCAGCTGGCCGCCCGGGCCACCATCCGGCCTGACCGGCTGGGGCCTGTTGCGCAGCATGGCGCGCGACATGCTGGGATCGCTGGACAGGTGGCGCACGCAGTATGGCAAGCTGGTCCACCTGCGCATCTGGCCCGAGCACCAGATTGTCGTGACCGACCCGCAACTGGTGCGCGAACTGCTGCTGACCCATCACGATGCCCTGATCCGCTGGGAGCGCGGCGTGGCGGTGTTCTCGCAGGTCCACGGCCACAGCGTGCTGACGGCGGAAGGTGAGGCCTGGCGCACCAAGCGCCACACGCTGCAGCCGCGCTTTACGCCGAAAGAGGTGGCGGCCTATGTGCCGCAGATTTCAGAGGCCTCGTCCGCAGCACTGCAACAATGGCATGATGGCAGCGGAGACGTGCCTGACCATGCCACCGAAAGCGCCATTACCTCGCTGACCATGGAAGTGATTCTGCACTTCATGTTTTCCAGCGCGGCCGGCATCGATGCGCGCAGCATCGAGCAGGCCGTCCATTGCGTGACCGTGGCGGGCAATGCGGAATTCTACTGGCCGGCCAGCTGGCCGGACTCGATGCCATGGAAGCGCACCAAGCGTCGTGCCGTCGCCACGCTCGAGCACTTGATCCAGGGCCAGATCGATGCGCGCCTGACGCTGGCCCGCGCCGCCTGGCCGGACGATGTGCTCAGCCGCCTGTTGTCGCTGCACGACGACGACCCGCAAGCCTGGCCACGCCAGGCGGTGCACGACGAATGCATGACGGCTTTCCTGGCCGGGCACGAAACCACCGCCGCCAGCCTGACATGGTGGGCCTGGTGCATGGCGGCCAACCCGGCAGCGCAAGCCAGCGCCCATGCCGAAATACGCAGCGTGCTGCAGGGACGCACGCCGGGCGCCGGCGATTTGCCTGCCCTGACTTACCTGAATATGACTTTGCAGGAAACCTTGCGGCTCTACCCGGCCGCACCGATGTTGCTGACTCGGCGCGCCATTCGCCCCATCACGCTCGGTGGCTGGCAGTTCCCGGCGCGTACGCTGTTTTCGGTGCCGATGCAGCTGATGCAGCGCGACGCCGCTTGGTTCAGCGACCCGCAAGCATTCCGGCCCGAACGCTTCGCCAGCACCGCAGCCAGCCCGCCACGCGGCGCCTTCATGCCGTTTGGCGCAGGCCCGCGCGTGTGCTTGGGCCAGCACCTGGCGACGACGGAAATGATGGTGATGGCAGCGATGCTGCTACAGCGCTTCGAGTTGCATGTGCCGGACGGCGCAGCACCGCCGCAGCAGGCGTTTCATATTACGCTGCGCCCGGCGCAGCCGCTCAGGCTAAGGCTGGTCGCGCGCCAGCCCTGATGCGGGTGCAGGTGAGCGTGGTGATGGAAAGGTATGTTCTTTTTGCTGCCTCCATGAGGCTTGCACGACAGGATCACTGACAGCGTAAAGTCCGTGGCCATGGCGCATGATCAGGTTAGCGGCCAGCAGTTCGTTGACCAGGGGCTGAATTTCTTCCACACGAACCTCCCGGCCTACCGCCAGGCCATATTCTTTTAGTGGTCATTTCACGCACCATGGAGCCTTCTGGCATGCCCACGCTGTCGATCTTGAAGCCAAATTTGAAACCTGCCGCAGCCAGTTCGAGGTTCTTAATGGCCGACAGCCTTTGCATCAACGCCGACGATGGCGATTGAAGCTCGACCATGGCTTTACGGATTGCCCGCGGAATCAGCGCACCGGGATTGGCCTTTACGTCGCTCCACAGGTCAACGTAGATCGCCAGCGCTGCCTGGCTTTCCAGTGCGGGAATCAGGTCGTTCATCACAAAACTGGTTTTGCCGGTTCGGCGATTGCCAGAAATAAACGATCCTGAACGCAGATGCGCGCTCAGCACATCGGGATGAATGAGTTGCCGGGGCAAATATGTCGGTTTACTGTGCAAATAAGCGTTGGAGCGAAAAAAAGCCCGGCTGAAACCGGGCTTCTGTTTTTACAACAATCGTGCGGCTTACGCCGTCAGCGCATGCTTCTCGGCCGATTCTTCCACCACCTCGATATCCGAACGGATCAGGTGATCGAAGGCCGACAGGGCTGCCTTGGCGCCTTCGCCGGTGGCGATGATGATCTGCTTGTACGGCACCGTGGTGACATCACCGGCAGCAAACACGCCGGGAATCGAGGTCTGGCCACGGGCATCGACTTCGATTTCGCCGTGACGCGACAGCGCCACAGTGCCCTTGAGCCACTCGGTGTTCGGCACCAGGCCGATCTGGACGAACACGCCTTCCAGGTCGATCTTTTTCGCCTCGCCGGACACGCGGTCGTTGTAGCTCAAGCCGTTGACGATCTTGCCGTCGCCGTGCACCTCGGTGGTTTGCGCCGAGACGATCACGGTCACGTTGGCCAGGCTACGCAGCTTGCGTTGCAGTACGGCGTCGGCGCGCAGCTCGGTGCCGTATTCGATCAGCGTCACGTGCTTGACGATACCGGCCAGGTCGATGGCCGCTTCCACGCCCGAGTTACCGCCGCCGATCACGGCCACGCGCTTGCCCTTGAACAAAGGACCGTCGCAGTGCGGGCAGTAGGCAACGCCGTGGTTACGGTATTCTTTCTCGCCCGGCACGTTGATTTCGCGCCAGCGCGCGCCGGTGGCCAGGATCACGGTTTTGGCCTTAAGCGTGGCGCCGCTGGCGGTTTGCACTTCCACCAGTCTGGCGCCAGGGGTCAGCTTGGCGGCGCGCTGGGTGTTCATGATGTCGACTTCGTATTCCTTGACGTGCTGCTCCAGCGCCACGGCGAATTTCGGACCGTCGGTTTCCTTGACCGAAATGAAGTTTTCAATCGCCAGGGTATCGAGCACCTGGCCGCCGAAACGCTCGGCCAGCACGCCGGTCTTGATACCTTTGCGGGCGGCGTACACTGCCGCTGCCGCGCCGGCAGGACCGCCGCCGACGATCAGCACGTCGAACACGTCTTTCTTGCTCAGCTCAGCTGCCTGGCGAGCGCCGGCATTGGTGTCGAGCTTGGCGAGGATTTCCTCGACATTGGTGCGACCCTGGCCGAAATGCTGGCCATTGAGGAACATCATCGGCACGGCCATGATCTGGCGCTCTTCGACTTCCTTGGCGAACAGGCCGCCGTCGATGGTGGTGACCTTGATGCGTGGGTTAATCACCGACATGGCGTTGAGCGCCTGCACCACGTCCGGGCAGTTATGGCAGGTCAGCGACATGAAGGTTTCAAATTCGTAATCGCCGTCGAGGTTGCGGATCTGCTCGATGGTGGCTTCGTCAAACTTGATGGTGTGGCCGCCTACTTGCAGCAGCGCCAGCACCAGCGAGGTGAACTCGTGGCCCATCGGAATGGCGGCGAAACGCACGGCGATATCGGTGCCGCTGCGGTTGATGCTGAAGGACGGCGTACGGACGCCCGCTTCGGTGCGCTCGATGAAGGTGATCTTGTCGCTCAACTCGGCTATTTCGAGGAGCAATTCTTTCATCTCGCCAGCTTTGGCGCTGCTATCGAGCGAAGCGACCAGCTCAAGCGGGTGCAGCACTTTTTCCAGGTAGGCTTTCAACTGGGTCTTGAGGGTAGCGTCCAACATGATTTTTTCCTTTACACAAATATTTAGGCGATTGCCGGGCCGGACGCCCGGTCCGGCATCGCGGTAACTACTTGTTCGCTGCTTTATTCAGCAACTTGCTGCTCCTGATGGAGGTTGTTTCAAAATGAGCGCAGCGAGGCACGGCGACGAAGGCAGTGCGCTTGCACGACAAGGAGCCGTAACGACGCTGCGGTATTTTTGAAACGACCTCTTAGATCTTGCCGACCAGGTCCAGCGAAGGCGTCAGGGTTGCTGCGCCTTCGGTCCATTTGGCTGGGCAAACCTGGCCTGGGTGCTCGGCCACGTATTTGGCGGCTTTGACTTTGCGCAGCAGCTCGGTGGCGTCGCGGCCGATGCCGTTGTCATGCACTTCCAGCACTTTGATCTGGCCTTCTGGATTGATGACGAAGGTGCCGCGCAGTGCCAGGCCTTCTTCTTCGATCATCACTTCGAAATTGCGCGACAGGGTGCCGGTTGGGTCGCCGATCAGTGGGTAGTTCACTTTTTTGATGGCATCCGAGGTGTCGTGCCATGCTTTGTGAGCGAAGTGGGTGTCGGTCGATACGCCGTACACGTCCACGCCCAGCTTGGCGAATTCAGGTTGTTGCTCGGCCAGATCTTCCAGTTCGGTTGGGCAAACGAAGGTGAAGTCGGCTGGGTAGAACATCAGAACGGCCCACTTGCCTTTGAGGGATTCGTCGCTGACGTCGATGAACTTACCTGCGTGGTATGCGGTGGCCTTGAATGGTTTGATTTGGGTATTGATCAGGGACATAGTAGTTTCCTCGTTGGGTTGTGAATCATTGAGACGCCAGTGTAGCCTTTTTTGCGTCATTTGCAAAATTGATTGTCCCAATAGATTCGATTTGTTTTGACTATCAATGGAGCGGCGGGCGATAGGAATTCTTGTCGCTGCCGAAGTCGGCAGGTCAGTGGTTATAGAGAAGCGGGATGCAACTTATCGAGCAAAGTCTGCAAAAGCTGGGAAAGGGAGGCGGCTGAGTCAAAACGCCCATGCTGTCCTAACAGGTTATCACCTGACTCAACGTCGAGCACTTCGGCATAAAAACTGCCGCTATCCCAGCAGGTAATGCGGCCGATACGGGTCGGCGCATCGAAATCGAGTCTGGCAGCAGGATCAGCAGTCTGCCCCCCGGAGGTTAACGATGCCGCTACGCCATGTGGCAGGCGCTTCAGGGCCTCTGGTGCCCAACGATAGAAAATATTCAGCATCGACGTATCCTTCCGAAAAGCGTTTTGCTGGCGACATGACGAAGATATAAAGCTGGAGGCATCTGCGGCGCTGGCAACCCGTTACGAATGGCGATACGGGCTTCAAGCGTATGCGGACCGATAATTTTTGCCCAGCCATTACCTGTTACCTTAAGACAGATCGCAGGTACATCAAATTCGACATACAGATCGCCCGGACGTGCCTGCCGTGAAAAGGCATACCAGTCAGGCGGCAACAATACATGGGTAGTGCCACTGTAACTTTCCTGCACTTTCCCCGTATTCAACATGGCGCGATATTCTGCACCCGACATCCATCGGCCAACCGTCGTCAAGTCAATTGTAGTCCCAGTTTTCATTACGCAGAGAGATATCGTGAAGACTCACGATCCACTCTACTGTTTTACCGGGTCCGCAGTATGCGCTGCCGCAGAGCGCAGAAAAGCATCGAATTCCTCGGCCGGCATCGGCTTGGCGAACAGATAGCCCTGGCCATAATCGCAGCCGGCTGCCGCCAGCAGCTCGCACTGCTCGGGGGTTTCCACGCCTTCGGCAATGACGGACAGGCCCAGCTTGTGGGCCATCACGATGATGGCTTCCGACAGTGCCATGTCGCTCGATTCGGGCGCCAGGTTGCGGGTGAACGAGCGGTCGATTTTCAGGTAATCGATGTCGAATTTTTTCAGGTAGGACAGCGACGAATAGCCGGTACCGAAGTCGTCGAGCGCCACCTGGATGCCGGCGTCGCGCAGTTGCAGCAGCTTGTCGCTGACAGTGCTGTTGGCGTCGAGCAGCAAGCCTTCGGTAATTTCCACCACCAGCGCCTGTCCCGGCAACCCGAGCGCGCGCAAATGCTGTAACCACTGCTGGTAGCCGCCGCCATGGCTATCCTCGCGCTGGAATTCCAGCGGCGACTGGTTGATGCTGATCTGGAAGTCGGCATCGATCTCGCTGCGCCAGCGCTGCGCCCACAGCGCCGCCTGCTCGAATACCCAGGCGCCGATATCGATGATCAGGCCGCTGGCTTCAGCCAGTGGAATGAATTCATACGGGCTGACCATGCCGCGCTGCGGGTGCTGCCAGCGTATCAGTGCTTCGGCCTTGTGAATGCGCCCGCTGTCCAGGTGGACGATGGGCTGGAAGTACAGCAACAACTGCTGGCCCTTGAGGGCGCCACGCAGATCGTTGGTCAGGCGCATGCGGTTAAGCGCGGCAATCTGCAGCGTCGGCGTGAAGTAAGCGTAGCGGTTGCGGCCGGCGTTCTTGGCGGCATACATGGCCTGGTCGGCATGCTTGAGCAGGTTGTCGATGTCGAGTGCATCGTCGGGGTACAGGGTAATACCGATGCTCGCCGACACAAACGCCTGTTCCTGGCCCAGCACGAACGGCGCGCGCAGGCTGTCGATGATCTGCTGGGCGATCTGTTCCACCCGCTCGGGCTTGTCGAGCTCGGACAACACCACCGTGAATTCATCGCCGCCCAGGCGCGCCACCGTGTCGGACTTGCGCACGCAGGCGCTGATGCGGCGCGCTGCATCGACCAGCAGCACATCGCCCTGGTGGTGGCCCAGCGTATCGTTGACTTCCTTGAAGTGATCGAGGTCGATGAACAATATCGCCAGCCGCGACTGTTCGCGCTGGCTGCGGATCACATCGTTTTTCAGACGGTCGAGCATCATGCGGCGGTTGGGCAGCTGGGTCAGCGTATCGAAATTGGCCTGCTGCCAGATCAGCGCCTCGCGCTGCTTGTCGGCCGTCACGTCTTCGATCATGCACAGGTGATGCGGATGCTGGCCCCGCTCGGTTTCGATGGCCGTGATCGACACATCGATCCATGCCGCTACGCCATCGGCGCGCAGCACCCGGCTGGTGCATTTAAAACCGGCAATTTCTCCCGCCATCAGCAACTGCATCTGCTCCTGGTAATGCTGGCGGTCTTCGGGGTGGGCGATATCGAGCCACTTGCCGGTGCGCAGCTCGTCGAGCGTACGGCCGATGATTTCCAGGTAGCGCGCATTGACGTCGCGGTAGGCATAGCTGACCGTATCGATCAGGGCAATGCCCAGCGGCGAGGCGTCGAACATGGTGCGAAAGCGCTGCTCGCCCTGGCGGATGGCGGCGCGTGAACGGCGCCGCTCGCGCGCCAGCAGCAGAAAGTGCACGATGCCGGCCGCTATCAGCACCAGCACCACGGCGCCAAGCGCACGGTACAGCCAGGTACGGTTCTTGTTGCTGTCAGGGTCGTAGAGAAAGCCGTCGAAGTTGACGTTACCGGGCAACATGCCCAGGCTGGCATACACATCAGCGATATGGCGCCAGCGCTCCGGGTTCATATAGCCGACTTCCACCAGCACCGGCTGCACCAGCGGCACCATCTGGCGCGCTTCGTACAGCAGGTGCTGGCGGTCATTGCGGCGCGTGTATTTGTTCAGGATCAGGTCCACCATCTGTTCCGGGTGGCTCATGGCCCATTGCCAGCCGCGCAGGCTGGCCGCGCGAAAGGCGCGCACCCGTTCAGGATGGCTAGCCAGTTCACGTTCGCTGGTGAACAGGTTGTCGCCGTAAAAATCGATGCCCAGCGTGCGTGGCGTATAGAGGTCGTAGGCAAAACCGGCGCGGTCAAAGGTGTCCGGCTCGTTGGTGGTGTAGACCGCCATGGCATCGACCTTGCCGTCGATCAGGTCGTGCGGGTCGTAACTGGGCGCCAGCCGCTCGAAGCTGCTGGCCGGCAGTCCTTCTCTGGCCAGGTAAGCGATCAGCTCATCGGCATTGCCCATGCCGCTGGCCATCGTGCCGAGCATCACGCGCTTGCCGGCCAGGCGCCTCAAGCCGCCTTGCGGGTCGCCCTGCGGCATGGCCAGTGCGTAGGCCGAATGCTGAAAAATCACCCCCAATACCACCACCGGCCGCCCCGACAGGCGCGCCAGCAACAGGCTGCTGCTGCCTACGCCGTACTCGGCCTTGCCGGAAACCACATCACGCTCGGCCTGGCTGCTGTCCGGCGCCTCGATAATGCGTACATCGAGCCCGGCTTCGCGGTAAAAGCCCTGCTCGAGCGCAGCGTAATAGCCGGCAAACTGAAATTGATGGAAATGCTTGAGCTGGAGCGTGACCTTTTCCAGCGCCTGAACAGGCGTGACGGCCAGCGCCAGGCACACCGCCAGCAGGGTATGCACGGTACGCAAGACACAGCAACGGCAAGACGCAAGGCGGAGGAGCAAAGGGGTTCCTGAAGCAAGTGACTGGCAGGAATTGTAGCGACTTCATCAATCCGCCAGCAGGGGAAGGCGCCGGCATATGACAAGCATGCAACGGACGGCGCGGTGATCACGCTGTCCGTTGCCCTTTGGGTTCTTAGTGGGCGATGAGAATCGGGGTTGGCGACAAGGTATTGTTGCCGTTACCCAGCTGACCTTTGTCATTGCGGCCCCAGGTCCACAGGCTCTGGAAATTGCCATCGACCTGGAGTGCAGCGCTGTGGTTGGCGCCTGCCGCGACCGCAGTCCAGGTGCGCAGGCTGCCGATCTGGGTTGGCTGCAGGGTCTGCAACACGCTCGAACCCGACTGGCTGAATTCACCGGAACCCCAGCCCCACAAAGTGCCATCACTGCGCCGGCCTATCGTGTGGCCGTCGCCGCCCGCCACATGGGTCCATTCTTCCATGATGCCGATCTGGATCGGCGTTGTTTGCACGCTGGTGCCACCGTTGCCCACCTGGCCCTGGCTGTTGCCACCCCAGGCGTACAGGGTGCCGCGCACATTGCTGATAGCCATCGAATGGGTGGCGCCGGCACTGACCGACGACCAGGAGCCCGGCGTGGTGCCTTGCTGGAAGATCTGTGCCGGGGCAGCCACCGTGCCAGTCGACTGGCCATTACCCACCTGGCCGCTACTGTTATCGCCCCAGGCCCACAGGGTCTGGTCACGCTTGATAGCCAGCGTATGGGCGCCGCCCGCCGCCACCGATTGCCAGCTGTCGCCGCCAGGCACTACGGTCGGAATCAGCGCATCGCCTCTGGGATTGGTGGTGTTGACAACGATTCCTAGCTGGTTGGAAGAGTTATTACCCCAGACCCAGAGTGCGGTCGTCGCAGGCGTTGCCGTGGCGCCCGTGCCGGTACCGGGCGTGGTGCGCAACGCGGCGACGTGAGCCCTGCCGGCCGAGACAAACGTCCAGTTGGTGGCAGTGCCGACCTGGGTCGGCGTGGTCCGTGGATCACGGTCATTCAGGCCCAGCTGGCCGTTGCGATTCAGCCCCCAGCTCCACAAGGTGCCGTCGTTGCGGATCGCCACCGTGAACTGGTCACCGACAGAGATCTGTTTCCAGGTGGTGTTGGTTCCCACGACGGTCGGCACATTGCGGTCCAGCCTGGTGCCATCGCCCAGTTGCGCCTCGACGTTATCGCCCCAGCCAAACAGGCGGCCATCGAGCTTGACGCCAAAGGTCTGGTTGCCGCCGGCCGCAAGCTGGGTCCATGGCGTGATCACCGTCAGATTAATGGTGGCGGACACGCTGCTGGCAGCCGTGGTGGCCGTGGCAGCGGTGGTGGAAGTGGCGGTAACGGTGTCGGTACCGCGGGCACGCGCCGTCACCAGGCCGGCATTGGTCACCTGCAGCACGGTGGTGCCGCCCGAGCCGGTGGTCCAGGTCAGCCCCGTGAGGTTCCTGGTGCTGCCGTCGGAAAAGGTACCGGTAGGAACCAGCGTTTGCGTGGTGTTGATCGCCATGGTGGCCGATTGCGGCGCCGCCAGAGCAATACTGCGCAGCGTTACGACAGCAGGCGTGGTGCTGCCGCCGCTATCGCCACCTCCACCGCCGCCGCAAGCGGCCAGCACGGCAAACAGCGGCACCAGCCACAGGGATGAAACGGTGAATTTTTTCATGATATGTCCAGTGCACAGAAAGATGTTGCACTAGTGTAACCGCTAGCTCGCCTGCTGCATCCGCAGAAGAAGCTAAAATTCACCGTGGTGTTTCCGCCTTGGGATAAATTACAACGTTATTCTTCCCGGAAGCCC
Source organism: Duganella sp. (assembly GCA_040508275.1). Classification (GTDB taxonomy): domain Bacteria; phylum Pseudomonadota; class Gammaproteobacteria; order Burkholderiales; family Burkholderiaceae_D; genus Rugamonas. The sequence continues at coordinate 3,949 of JBEVNE010000396.1, read as the reverse complement.
CATAGCTGTCATGAAAGCGCCTACTTGCGGCCACGCGGCGGCGCCGCAGCGCGCACCGGCTTGCCGCCTTTCGCTGGCACAGCCGCAGGCTTCTTGACCTTGATGGTGTCCAGAATCGAGGCCCTTACCTTGGTCTCGACAGTCTGGCGCGCCGTCAGCGAGCCGGTCAGGGCGTTGGCTCGCTGCCCCTGCCCTGGCTGTGCCGATGCCTGCGCGACAATTCCCGATCTACTGCCGCGTGCGCCCTTGGCCGTACCCGGTATCGGCAACGCGGAGGCCGGACCACGGCGGCCATCGGTATTTGGCTTGCTGTCAGCCTCGCCCGCAGTCCAGCTGGGGATCAGGTGCTTTTCGCCATTGCCAATCAGGTCACCCCGTCCGAGCGCCACCAGCGCTTCGCGCAGGATCGGCCAGTTTTCCGGGTCCTGGTAGCGCAGGAAAGCCTTGTGGGTGCGGCGGATTTTGCCGCTGCGCGCCGTTTCCACCACTTCCGAGTCGGCGGTGACTTTGCGCAGCGGATTCTTGCGCGAGTGGTACATGGTGGTGGCCATGGCCATCGGCGTCGGCATGAAGGTTTGCACTTGGTCGAGCTTGAAGTTGTTCTTCTTCAGCCACAGCGCCAGGTTCAGCATGTCGAGGTCGGTCGTACCCGGGTGGGCGGCGATAAAGTACGGGATCAGGTACTGCTTTTTGCCGGCCTCGAGCGAGAAGCGCTCGAACATTTCCTTGAACTCGTCGTAGGCGCCGATGCCCGGCTTCATCATCTTCGACAAGGTGTTTTCTTCGGTATGCTCGGGGGCGATCTTGAGCAGGCCACCGACGTGGTGGGTGACCAGTTCTTTCACATACTCGGGCGAACGCACGGCGATGTCGTAGCGCAGGCCCGAGCTGATCAGGATTTTTTTCACGCCGGGAATCGCCCGCGCCTTGCGGTACAGCGAAATCAGCTTGCTGTGGTCGGTACCCAGGTTGACGCAGATCGACGGGTACACGCACGACAGGCGGCGGCAGGTTTCCTCGATTTTCGGGTCCTTGCAGGCCAGCCGGTACATATTGGCGGTCGGGCCGCCGAGGTCGGAAATGGTGCCGGTAAAGCCCTTGGTCTTGTCGCGGATATGCTCGATTTCGCGCAAAATCGACGGTTCTGAACGGCTCTGGATGATGCGGCCCTCGTGCTCGGTAATCGAGCAGAAGGTGCAGCCGCCGAAGCAGCCGCGCATGATGTTGACCGAAAAGCGGATCATTTCCCAGGCCGGAATGCGCGCCTTGCCGTACGCCGGGTGCGGCGCACGGGCGTAATTCATGTCGTACACGCCATCCATCTCGTCCATACGCAGCGGCAGCGGCGGCGGATTGATCCACACATCGCGCTCGCCGTGCGCCTGCACCATGGCGCGGGCGTTGCCGGGATTCGATTCGAGGTGGAACACGCGCGAAGCGTGGGCGTACATCACCGGGTCTTCGCTGACGGTTTCGAACGACGGCAGCCGCACCACGGTCTTGGTGTGCTTTTCCTTTTCCATGGCCAGGCGTTCTTCGCGGCTCATGATGCGGATGGTTTTGACTACCTCCACCGGCGCCGGTTTCGGCTCGACCATGGCTTCGTTGACTTCGCCGCCGCCATTCTGCGTGGCGCACGACGAGGTATTTTGCTGCACCATCATGTAAGGGTCGATGGGCGGATCGATCTTGCCCGGCGTATCCATGCGCGTGCTGTTGTGCACGCCCCAATCCTCGTCGGGCAGCCAGCCGCCCGGCACCAGGAAGGCGGTGCCGCGCAGGTCGCGGATGGTTTTGATGTCTTCGCCGGCGGCCATGCGGTGGGTCAGGTCCACCAGCGCGCGTTCGGCGTTACCGAAAATCAGCAGGTCGGCCTTGGAGTCGAGCAGCACCGAGCGGCGCACCTTGTCCGACCAGTAATCGTAGTGGGCAATGCGGCGCAGCGATGCTTCAATCGAGCCGATCACTACCGGAATGCCGGGATAGGCTTCGCGCGAGCGCTGCGCATACACGGTGACGGCGCGGTCGGGCCGTTTATTCGGTTCCCCATTGGCGGTATAGGCGTCGTCGGAACGGATCTTGCGGTCGGCCGTGTAGCGGTTGACCATGGAATCCATATTGCCGGCGGTAACGCCAAAGTACAGGCGCGGCTTGCCAAGCGCACGGAAGGCGTCCGCCGAGTGCCAGTCCGGTTGCGAAATAATGCCGACGCGGAAGCCTTGCGCTTCGAGCAGGCGGCCGACCAGGGCCATGCCAAAACTCGGATGGTCGATGTAGGCGTCGCCCGTGATCAGGATGATGTCGCACTCGTCCCAGCCGAGCGCGTCCATCTCGGCGCGGGACATCGGCAGGAAAGGCGCCACGGCAGCGCGGGCAGACCGCTTGGGGACGGTCGCAAATAAATTGGTAGGGGAGATCATATCGGACGCGATTGTACCGGAAATGGCCCCGCCCCGCTCATCGTGCGCGAGAAAAAATCTTTACGTTTCAATCACTTGTGACGAAAGTGCCAAACTCCCCTGCCTTGGAGCGAACTCACACCCCAATATTCGACAACATCCGCCCCAGCTCGCGCAGCGCCGGCTCCAGCTTGGGGTGCTCGGCAGCAAACTTGGCGGAGATTTCCTGCGAACGCTCGGCCAGGCCATAGGTGATGGTGCCGCCGTCCGGGTTTTCCTCGCGGTTGCGCTCGAGCAGCGCCTGAATATCGCGGTCCAGATTCTGCAGCAACTCCTGCAGTTCCGCATCGACCGGGCCGGCGTGGGCCAGGTCGGTCTGCAGGGTTTTCAGCGAGTGTTTCAGATGGCTGTCCATGATCGGCTTCCTTTTCAATCAGCAAACTTGGTATTGACATACAACGCTTCCACCTGGCTGCGCGCCCACGGTGTCTTACGCAAAAACTTCAGGCTCGATTTGATGCTCGGATCGCTCTTGAAGCAATTGATCTCGACGTGACGCCCCAGTTGTTCCCAGCCATAGTGGCTGTGCAAACGGGTGAGCATTGCTTCCAATGTCACGCCGTGCAAATCGTTACCCATAATATTCCCGTTATCCGCCCTGAAATGCCAAGGGCCGGGAACGATTGTGACATAAATCGATCCCGGCCCTGGTGTGTTTGCTAACCCAGCATTATTTCTCGCTCAAGCCCCGGCGCTCCAGCAATGGCTCGACTTTCGGATCGTGGCCGCGGAAGGCGCGGAACATCTGCATGGCGTCCATGGTGCCGCCCTTGGAGAGCAGCATCTTGCGGAAGTAGTCGCCGTTTTTGCGCGACATGCCGCCGTTTTCGTTGAACCATTCGACGGTTTCGGCATCGAGGCGCTCGGCCCACAGGTAGCCGTAGTAGCCAGCCGAATAGCCGCCCGCGAACACGTGCGAGAAGTAGGTGGTGCGGTAGCGCGGCGGCACCGGCGCGTAATCGACGCCGGCCGCTTTCAGCGAAGCAGCCTCGAAGCCCAGCACGTCGGTTGGAATCTGCGACACGCCCAGCTGGTGCCATTTCTGGTCCAGCATGGCGGCAGCCAGGTACTCGGTGGTGCGGAAGCCTTCGTTGAATTTTTTCGAGGCAATCACTTTATCGAGCAGTTCCTGCGGCATGGCGGCGCCGGTCTGGTAGTGCTTGGCGTAATTGGCCAGCACTTTCGGCTCGACTGCCCACATTTCGTTGACCTGCGACGGGAACTCGACGAAATCGCGTGGCACGCGGGTGCCGGCGAAGCGTGGATATTTCACGTCCGAGAACATGCCATGCAGCGCGTGGCCGAATTCGTGGAACAGCGTGCGCAGTTCGTCGTAGGTCAGCAGAGTCGGTTCACCGTCGTTCGGCTTGGGAATATTGAGGTGGTTGGGCACCACCCGCTGCGTGCCCATCACCCACGATTTCGACACGTAGGCCATAAACCACGCGCCCCCGCGCGTGTTTCTGCGCGCGTAAAAGTCGGCAAAGAAC